>JAFYXB010000037.1 GCA_017546345.1 Alistipes sp.
AGCGTGGCTTAGAGCGGTAGATCTCGCAGTGGTGAGGACAGTTCATAGGCTTGAGCAAGTACTCCTCACCCTCGAATGGAGTGTGGATAGGCTGGAACGAGTCCTTACCATACTTTGCGTAGTGGCCCGATGTTACATACAAATCCTTGTTACCGATGTGGGGAGTGATAACCTGCTGATAGCCATACTCCTTCTGGATCTGGCGCAAGAAACGCTCCAAACGGTCGCGCAACTCAGCACCCTTAGGCAACCACATAGGAAGACCCTGGCCTACGCGCTGTGAGAACATGAAGAGCTCGAGCTCCTTACCGAGCTTACGGTGGTCGCGCTTCTTAGCCTCCTCCAACAATGCGAGGTGCTCGTCGAGCATAGACTTCTTGGGGAATGATACACCATAGATACGAGTAAGCATCTTGTTCTTCTCGTTACCTCTCCAATATGCACCTGCTACTGAGGTGAGCTTAATAGCCTTGATATAGCCTGTATTGGGGATGTGTGGACCACGGCAGAGGTCGGTGAATGCACCGTTGGTGTAGAAGCTGATAGTACCATCCTCCAAGTCGGTGATAAGCTCCACCTTGTACTGGTCGCCCTTCTCGGTGAAGGTCTTCAAGGCGTCAGCCTTCGATACCTCGGTACGCACCAAAGCCTCCTTGTTGCGTGACAACTCGACCATCTTCTGCTCGATCTTCTCGAGATCTGCCTCGGTGATGGCTACGGGTGAGTCCACATCATAGTAGAAACCATTGTCAATTGCTGGGCCGATACCAAACTTAATGCCTGGATAGAGAGCCTCAAGAGCCTCGGCCAAGAGGTGTGACGATGTGTGCCAGAAGGCGTGCTTACCCTCGGCGTCGTCCCACTTAAAGAATTTAATCGAACAGTCGCTGTCGATAGGGCGCATCATATCTACAGTTGCGCCATTTACCTCGGCTGCGAGTGAGTCAGCAGCTAAACGAGGGCTGATGCTCTCTGCCACCTGAAAGGCAGTAGTCCCTTTGGCAAACTCTCTTACCGAGCCATCGGGAAAGGTTACTTTAACCATAATAATTGTTAGTTTTTAAATGTTATTGTTTTGAGTGCCTTCGTAGCTCCACAATAACGAGACGGATTACTACTCAGCTGCACTCCTTGTTTGTTATCTAAATTAATCGAAATCCTCATCTTCGGCCTTGTTGGTGCCAACAAGACGAGCATTCTTGACGATGTAGGCGATGCTAACAACTCCACAGATGACGTGTACGACAAATATCACCCAGCCAAGCTGCGTTGTGGGCTTCCACTCTGTGATGCACTGCGAAACCGATAGTCCGAGTATCACCGATGCTAGAAGGATAAGTATCCAACTTCTTACCTTATCGCTCATAATCTTATATGTTAGTCGTTATGCTCTCTCGCGCAATTAGTCGTTGTGCTCTGTTTCGGGAAGATCCTTAATCGAGATGTCACGGCCCTTCTCTCGCTCGAAGTGCTGCAACGGATTCTCGTTCCACTCCTCCCACTCTCTGCGGCGACGTACGATGTCGATAGCCTCGTAGATGGCGTTACGCATCGACTCCTCGTTGGCTACACCCTTACCTGCGATGTCGTAGGCTACGCCGTGGTCGGGTGATGTGCGCACCTCGCAGAGCGATGCTGTGAAGTTCACACCGTTGGGCGTGAGGGTCTTGAATGGTGCCAAGCCCTGATCGTGGTACATAGCCAAAATAGCGTCGTAGTTCTTATACTGACCCGATGCGAAGAAACCGTCGGCAGCAAATGGTCCAAATGCCAAGATGCCCTTCTCGTAGCTCTCTACGATTGCGGGCTTTATAATCTCGCTCTCCTCGCCACCAAGTAGGCCACCATCGCCAGCGTGTGGGTTGAGGGCCATAACGGCAATGCGTGGACGCACGATGCCAAAGTCCTGACGCATAGAGTAGTTTATCTGCTCGATACGCTGCATGATAAGCTCCTTGCTGAGAGCCGAAGCCACCTTCGATACGGGGATATGGATTGTAGCAAGACCTACGCGCATAAGCTCCGATGTCATAATCATCAGTGGTTCGCCATCGAGCTCCTTTGCCAAAAACTCGGTGTGACCCGTGAAGGGGAACTCCGCGCTCTGAATCATCTCCTTGTCGATAGGTGCTGTTACCAATGCGTCGATAACACCCTCCTTAAGGTCGGTGATTGCTGCGTGAAGAGCTGCTGCGGCTGCTACGCCACCATCTTTCGAAGGCTTACCTGCCGATACGTATATCTCCTTAGGTCCGCACTCTACCATATTCACCTTGCCAGCCTGAGCACGCTCTGCGCTATCTACGATGTTGAAGCGCACGGGCTCATACTCCTTAAGACCTCGCTGGTAGAAGGCTGCCGCTGTAGACGAGCCATAGACCACAGGTGTAAAGAGCTCTGTTAGACGAATATCTGAAAATATCTTGAGTATAATCTCCCAGCCAACGCCGTTGGTGTCGCCCTGGGTGATTCCTATCTTTAGTTTATTGCTCATAGTAACTTTGTTTCAACTTACAAATATACGAAATTTTGTGCAACAAACAACTTTTGCTTCGACAAAATGGCGAGGAGTGTGCGAAAAAATGAATTTTTAAGCCTCAGTTTTACTCCCTGGTATGTAGGTAGTTAATATGTCTTAGGGGTGCTGTATTGGAAATAATGACCAAAAAATAATCTCGTCTAATGCTCTAAATTACGATGATATTCGTATATTTGTAACTGAGAGATGTGTTAGCGATGTGAAAAATAGTCCAAAATAGGACTCTCTTCACACGCAAGTGTTTAATTACAACCTAATATTGAACGATGTATATTAATGCAACGGGCTTTTACGTGCCCGCAGAACGTGTCGGCAATGACTTTTTTCTAAATGTCAATGGTAAGACCGACGAGTGGATCCGTCAGCGTACGGGTATCGTTACGCGTAGTAAAGCTGGGGAAGATGAGAATGTTAATACAATGTCGCTACGTGCCGTGGAGGATGCTCTTCCGAAGCTCGGTTACGATATTTCGGAGGTAGACCTTATCGTCGCAGCCTCCTATTCGCCGCACGATACCGTGGCAACACCCGCCCATGTCGTACAAAATCATTATGGCATACGCAACGCGCGCGCGTTGTACATATCGACGGCTTGCTCCTCGTTTCTAAACGCTTTGGAGGTCGTAGAGTGCTACTTTGCAGCCGGTAAGGCGACAAAGGCGCTTATCGTGGGTGGTGATAAAAATACGGCCTACTACCGCCCCGAAGATGCTAAGAGTGGCCATTTGTGGGGAGATGCAGCTGTAGCCTTCTTCATTAGTAAGGAGCCTGTTTCGGCCAACGATGCCCATATCGTCGATGTCGAAACAGCCTCACTTGGATATATCGAGGGTTGCACGACGGCGATTAACCTGCGTCCTACGGCGGGTGGAATATCTATGACCAACGGCAAGGATGTCTTCGTGCGTGCATGCCAAACAATGCCTCAGAATGTGCGTCGAGTACTCGAGCGTAATGGGCTCGATATTGGCGATATGAGCTATCTTGTGGCGCATCAAGCTAACTTGCGAATACTGAAGAATGTGGCTCACGATCTCGGTCTTGATGATAGCCGTTGTCCACAGAATATCATCGAGTTGGGGAATACGGGCTCGGCATCTTCGGCTTTGGTATTTGCGCAGAATATCTCTAAATTTAGGCCGGGAGATAATGTCGTGATTACCGTTTTTGGTGGTGGCTACTCAACGGGTGTAGCGCTTGTGAGATTTCCTAAATAGGTGCTTCAACCTCGAGACATTTCAATAATAAAGGGCAGTAAGTCTAAAACTTGCTGCCCTTTAGATTTTGGCATCATTACCAGATTTTGTTCTATCTTCTTCTGAACTCGGCGAGAATAATGCCTGTAGCCATCGCTACGTTCAACGACTCCGATGTCGGAGCATCAGCAGGGTAGGGCGGGATTAGAAGTTTATGGGTAAGCGTAGCACGGCACTCAGCGCTAACACCGCGACCCTCGTTACCCATAACGATAATACCGCGATTTTCAACCTTCGCATTGTAGATATTGTCGCCATCGAGCAACGTGCCATATATCGGTTTGTCGCTCTCGGCTGCCGACGAAAGAACTCCCGAAAGGTTGTTAGTATAGTGTACTCTAACACGTAGTATCGCACCCATTGTAGCCTGCACGACCTTTGGGTTGTAGCAATCGGCGCACTCTGCCGAGCAGACGATATCCTCCACGCCAAACCAATCGGCAAGGCGGATGATAGTGCCCAGGTTGCCAGGGTTTTGCACGCCATCCAAAGCGAGTGTTAGCTTCTCGCCAAGCTGCTTAACATCGAGCCTATAGCGTGGTTGCTCAACGACAGCAAGGGTGTCGCTCGCACTCTTGAGCTGCGAGATACGCTCCATATCTTTATCGGTGACAACCTCGACGTTATCACCCACAAAGTCCTTACGTGTGGTATATATATTACGTATGCGCAGGTGCGAGGAGGCAATCTCCTCTACGAGTTTGCGACCCTCGGCAACGAACAATCGCTCCTCATCGCGGGTGCGCTTATCGGCAAGCGAACGTATGAATTGTATCTCAGCGCGTGTCATCTCTTCTCTTCGATTACGAATTTCTCGCCTTCGGTGGCGAGATAGGTGTTGGGAAATATTGTGCGGCACTCCTCAACAAGTGCCTCGTGATTTTTGTAGCGCGACGAGAAGTGACCAATGATAAGCCTTCCTGCCTCGGCTTTAACTGCAGCCTTAGCCGCCTCGGCCGTTGTCGAGTGGCCACGGCCTCGTGCCCACATCTCCTCGCTTAGGGCGTATGTTGCCTCGTGGTAGATAAGGTCTGCACCCTTGACTCTCTCTGCAGCGCGTGGCGAGTAGGCCGTGTCTGAGAGGTAGGCATAGGAGCGTGCCTTATATGGTCGGTACGTAAGTTCTGCGTTAGGGAGGATCGTACCATCCTCAAGTGTTACATCTTCGCCACGTTTGGCCGCAACAATCTGTGCAATGCCAAGACCGTAACGTTCTATCTTCCATTTATCTACGTTCAATCCAGGCTCCTTTTCGCGGAAATGGAAGCCCGCTGTGGGAACCCTGTGGCGCAGAGGTATGCTCCACACCTCCAGCGTGTTGTTCTCCATGATTATCTGATGCTCCGTAGTGCGCACCTCGTGCCACTTTACTTCGTACGGCAGGTCGCTGTCGAAGTAGCGTAGGTGGTGCTCCAAGAGCTCGCCCATAGGTGCTGGGGCGTAGATGTCGAGTGGTGTGCGACGTCCGAGAAGCCCGAGCGTCGAGATAAGTGGAAAGAGTCCGTAGCAGTGGTCACCGTGCAGATGTGAAACAAAAACAGCCCTAAGGCGCAGCGGGTTTATGCCGCGCCTTATGAGCTGCTGTTGTACACCCTCGCCAGCATCAACTAAGTAGTATTGCTCGTTGAGGTTTACCACCTGCGCCGAGGGGTGTGCCGACGGCGTAGGCTTAGCTGACGAGTTGCCAAGTATGGTGACTGTGAAAGCCATTGGCTACTGAGCCAAGAGCCAACGCTCGCAGTCCAAAGCTGCGATACAGCCAGAACCGGCAGCAGTAATTGCCTGACGGTAGTGAGGATCCTTAACGTCACCAGCTGCAAATACACCCTCAACAGATGTCTTAGATGTGCCAGGAACAACCTTGATGTAACCCTGCTCATCGAGCTCGAGCTGACCCTTGAATACCTCTACGTTGGGGTGGTGACCGATAGCGAGGAAGAAGCCCATGATGTCGAGTGTGCGCTCCTCACCTGATGTGCTAACAACGCGAACGCCTGTTACGCCATTCTCGTCGCCAAGAACCTCAGCTGTGTTGTGCTCGAACAATACCTCGATGTTAGGAGTGTTGAACACACGCTCCTGCATAGCCTTAGATGCGCGGAGGAAGTTCTTACGAACGATAAGATATACCTTACGGCAGATTGATGCGAGGTATGTAGCCTCCTCACAAGCTGTGTCACCGCCACCAACAACGGCAACATCCTGCTTGCGGTAGAAGAAACCGTCGCAAGTAGCACATGCACTAACACCCATACCGCGGTACTTAGACTCAGACTCCAAACCCAAATACTTTGCAGATGCACCTGTAGATACGATAACTGCATCAGCCTCGATCTGGTGCTCGTGATCAACCGTAGCACGGAAAGGACGCTGTGAGAAGTCGATGTCGGTGATGATACCACGACGTACATCGGCACCAAAGCGCAATGCCTGCTTCTTCAAATCCTCCATCATAGCCGAACCTGTGATACCCTCAGGATAGCCTGGGAAGTTCTCGATCTCTGTAGTTGTTGTGAGCTGACCACCTGGCTCGATACCCTCGTAGAGTACGGGTGAAAGGTTAGCGCGTGATGTGTAGATTGCAGCGGTGAAACCTGCAGGACCGCTACCAATGATAAGAACTTTTACCTTCTCCATAGTTGTAATGTTTTAAGTTATAAGTTTAGTTATAATGTTTGTTCTATCGTGTTGCTCTAAAGTCGTGAGCTCGCTCCGCCTCGTCGCGGAAGTCGTAGCCGTAGCCCACCATCATATCGAAGCTCTCGTCGCGCAGACGGTCGGCATCCGTAGCCTCGCGCATACGCTCTATGATGCGGTCGGCCGAGGCGATAACTCCCTGAATTTCTGTCTCCGAGGGTGCGTGACACATCATCTCGGCGAGAATGTTGTAGGCGTATGCCGCAGCCATATCGTCGTAGCTTTCCGAAGCCTCTCTAAATAGACTGTCGATATGCTCGAGCGAGCAATCCGACGATGCTATCTTGTCGAGTATCTTCTCGACACGTCCGAGCGAGATATATTGTCCTGCGACATCGATCCACTCTGTGCCGTCATACTCTGCTGCGCTGTAGTTGCCATCACGGAGCATTGTGCCGAGCGATGCAGCGATAGCGCTGTTATACATCTTTATACCTCGTTGAAGCATTGTCGAGCGTATCGTCGTACGGTTATATACATACTCCTTAGCCTCGGGGTCATTATCGTACATACGGTTGAGCGTATCGACACCGCGGAGCATCTTGCCCGTAATAAAGGGGTTGAACTCCTCGAAGTTGATTATGTCGCGCTTCACCTTACGCTTGTCGCGAGCCTTCCACTTCTGTATGTCGCGCACTGTACCGTAGCTCTTGAGTGCAAGCGCTGGCATAAGCAGTGTCTCGCCATCCTTCTCGATAAGGTAGGAGTAGGGCATATCCTGCGTGTCGTGGTGGCGCGTGTGGCGACCCAAGACCACTGTAAACGCACCCTCAATCGAAGGTGCCATAACGTAGGCGCTACTGCCGAACTTCGTGCCTCGCTGGTGTACGGCCTGGTGCACAGCACCACTCTTAAAGAGGTGGTTCGACTGGTTTGTGCCACTACCTGCGTTGAAGAATGAGAAGATACCCGCAATTAGCAATGATGACTTATGGTGCGATACCGTAAATGGTCCTGCAAAGACCGAAGCCGCCTCGCCATTTTCGCAGTGGCAGTTGGCAAAAAATAGTGTATCGACAGCTGTGAAGCCATTTGCAAGGATGCTATTTTCGCCTACGAAACAACGCTCGATGCTTGCAGCGCCATCGATACGTGAGTTATCGTCAAAAATGAAGTTCTCGGCCCTTACATCTATGCCAACCTTCACGTTTCTGCCTATCGTACCATTCTCCAAAAGCGATGCTCCCTCGATGCGTGCTCCACTCTCTATGCGCACCTCGCGAAGAAAGCGCACGCCAAGGATTTGTACATCGTTCTCGACAATACCCACCTCGGAGCGCTGCTCTTCTGCACGCTTGCGTATCAAATTGCGAATTCGCTCTACAGCCTTCGTGCGGTTACGCATCATGGTCATAAGGTATGCCGTCTGTGCCGTAAGTTCGCGGTAGATTGTTGCCGAACGACCGCCATTTTCGTTCACTGCGGCTACCTCGACACCCTCGCCAAATGTGGTGGCGTGGCGGCACTCCATACGCAATACCGAGTCGATAAGGCAGTCGTTGCCGATATGGTAGTTGATGACCGTGGAGTCGATGATGCGGCTACGCGAACCGATGCGGATGTCGCCCTCGAAGCGTACGCGGCGTAGCTGCTCGATGGCGAAGTCCTCAGCGACGAGTACACGCTCCCAACTCTCGGCCACGCATCCGCGTGTCTCGAGTGCTGTGCGCTCCTCGCTGGTAAGTTTACGTAGCTTTGACTCCATTGGTCTATCTAAAATAAGTCTTAGTCCTTCTTTGTGTATACCACGCGTTTGGTCTCGAAAAACTCATCTTCGAACCAGCGGCTGATATCGTATAGATCCCAGTGGCGGCGTGTTGCGGCAAGCTCCTCGGCGAGCTCACCACCCTTGAGGTAGAGGATGCCGTTGGGAAGTGTGCCCTTAGCGCCACGACGTAGCAGTGGCCATGCCCACGGCATAAACTTAGCCATCTCCGTAACGGCACGAGATACCACATAGTCGAACTTCTCGTCGAGCTGCTCGGCACGGCAGTTGCGTGCTGTGAGGTTCTTGATGCCCGCGCCCTCCTTAACGCCCTCGACAACGCGTATCTTCTTGCCGATAGAGTCTACAGCCGTAAACTCCACCTCGGGGAAGAGGATTGCGAGTGGTACCGAAGGAAAACCTCCGCCACAGCCGATGTCTACGATGCGTGCTCCTGCCTCGAATTGGCACGCCTTAGCGATAGCCAACGAGTGGAGTATATGGCGCGTATAGAGGTGCTCCATATCTTTGCGCGATATTACGTTGATGCGCTCGTTCCACTCTCTATAGAGTCTGCCGAGAGCCTCGAACTGCTCACGCTGTGTAGGCGTGATATCAGGGAAATATTTTATAATCAAGTCGCTATTCATTCTTCTGCTCCTCGTTTTTATTCGTTGTTGTGCCTCGCCATCTACTCTTTCTCGAGAATCATCTTGCTCACCGCAGCCTTGGCACGACGTATCTGCGTCTTAATGGTGTTTATCGGGCGACCAAGCTTATCGGCAATCTCCTCGTAGGAGTACTCGTCGATGAAGCGTAGCTCGATAATTCGTCGGTAGTCATCCGTGAGTTCGGCGAGTGAGTCCTCGAAGTGTGTGCGTCGCTGACTCTGTATGACACTCTCCTCGGGTGTCGGCGTTGTGGCGATGGGCGCTATCGGTGCGCGTGCTGCGCTGTCGATAGATACATCGTCGGTGCGGCGGCGAAGGTAGTCTACCATCGTGTTGCGCGCTATGGTGTAGACCCACTGTCCGAAGGTGTACTCCTCGGCATAGGCGTCGAGGTGGAGGTATACCTTGATGAAGGTCTCCTGCACAAGATCCTCCGCAGCCTCCTTATCTCCCGCCAGACGCACCTCAAAGAGTCGCATTATGGCCTCGTGGTAGCGTGTATAGAGGTGTTCGAAGGCTTGCTGATCGCCCTGCGATGCGAGATCGACAAGCTTGGAGTCGGTAGCTACGATATAATCGTCTATCTCCATACCTTTGCGCTATTGTTGCCACGTGATCGTGTCATAAATTCCAATATCGGGCCAATAAGGTCGTATATCCAATATAGCTTTGCTATGCCACTCTCTCCGAGTTTGCGGGCTGTGCGCTGTGACGACCATACCACGATTGCATAGCGTATCAAAACAAGTACTGCTGCAGCAATCTGCAACTCGAGGGGTAGAACCACGAGTGAGCATATTGCTGCGAGGAAGAAGAGTATGCGGCTACCTCTCTCGCGGCTACCTGCGAGCTTTGCTCGTAGTGGGTAGTGCTCTCGTGTAGAGTTGTTGTAGCGCATATACTCTATCCACTCGCGCCAACGGCTGCTGCGATCCTCGACCACCACCGAGTGGGGTGAGAGAACTACGGCTGTGCGCTTGGGTGTTGCAACGCTCTGTAGGTAGAGGTCGTTGTCGCCATTATCCAGTGCGAGGTGGTTGTAGCCACGAGTCGAGTCGTAGAGCTTGTGCGTAAAGCCGAAGTTGCTGCGTGGTGCGCAGTATAGCTCGCCATTCACGGCCGAGGCAAAGGCGTTGCGCCAGAGGTGTAGCTCGGCAGTGCGCATCAGCGTTGTGCGTAGCGTGCCACCATCCTCGAAGTTGGGAACGGCAGGGGCTGCAATAACTAAGCCACGCTCGAAGCCCTTGGCCATGTAGGCTATCCACTCGTTGCTACGAGGTACAGCTCCAGGTGTTGTGAACAACAAATTGTCGTAGTGTGCCGACTTTATACCGATGTTGAGAGCCTGCTTCGTAGATATGCGAATACGCTCATTACCACCAAGTTTGGTCAATCGCATATGGGCGTTGTTCTCGCGGATGCGCTGCAACTCGCGGAAGTAGTCCATATCTGCGCCGATGTATATCACTACCACCTCGAATGTGTGGTACTCCTGCGCAAGAAGCGAGGGTAGCTCGATCTCGAGGAAGTGTTCGCTCTCACCTCGGATTGCTACGATTACCGATACGGGAGGGTTCTCGCCACGCTTCGTGCGGCGACGCATCAGGCGGTAGTTGTATATGCGATTGTAGGCGATGGCATAGTAGTAGAGCTGTACGAAAAATAGGGTTACGAGCAGCACTAAAAGGGCTATGCCATACCAGGTGTAATGGGCTATTATGTCGTTGATAATTGTCATCGTGTTACTATAAACATATAATCGCACAAAGATATGCAAAAAAAAGCGAAAATAAAAGCGCTCGGCATAAAACAACTTATAAAAGTTGCAATGTTGTTTTAAGGGGTGATTAAATCGAGATTTAATATTGTTATTTGTGAATTATTTTGTATCTTTGTGCGTTATATATACTGATGAAAGTAGAGATGAAATTTACGTTACAACATACTGCACCCGATAGCAAGGCTCGTGCAGCTCTTATCGAGACCGATCACGGTACAATCGAGACTCCAATTTTTATGCCCGTAGGCACTGCTGCGGCGATGAAGGGTATATTCCATCGCGATATTGAGCATGAGGCTAAGGCGCAGATTATCTTGGCAAATACCTATCACCTATACCTCCGTCCAGGTATGGATATCTTGGAGCAGGCGGGTGGTGTGCATCGCTTCTCGTCGTGGAACAAACCGATGCTTACCGATAGTGGCGGTTTTCAGGTATTCTCGCTTGCGGCATGTCGCAAGATTAAGGAGGATGGCTGCCACTTTCAGTCGCATATCGACGGTTCGCGTCATATCTTCACTCCCGAGAGCGTTATCGACACGGAGCGTACCATTGGTGCCGATATTATGATGGCCTTTGATGAGTGCCCTCCAGGCGATGCGCCATACGATTATGCGGCAAAGTCGCTTGCGCTTACGGAGAGATGGCTCGATAGATGCTTTAATCGCTATCACCAGACCGCGCCTAAGTGGGGACACTACCAGTCGTTGTTCCCTATTGTGCAGGGCGCAGGTTATGCCGATTTGCGTGAGCGTGCTGCACGTAACGTATTGCAGTACAATGCTGATGGCTATGCTATTGGTGGTTTGGCTGTGGGTGAGCCTACCGATGTGATGTACTCTATGATTGAGGCTACGAATGCGGTGCTTCCGACTGATAAGCCGCGCTATCTGATGGGTGTTGGCACACCGATCAACATCCTCGAGGCGATAGATCGCGGTGTCGATATGTTCGACTGCGTGATGCCTACGCGTAACGGCCGTAATGGACAGCTCTTCACCTCGGAGGGTGTCATCAACATCCGCAATAAGAAGTGGGAGAACGACTTTTCGCCTGTCGATCCCAATGGTGTGACCTTCGTGGATAAGCAGTATACGAAGGCATATCTTCACCACTTGGTGGTTTGCAAGGAGATGCTTGCGGCACAGATTGCATCGCTACACAATACGGCCTTCTACCTCTGGCTTGTGGGTGAGGCTCGTCGTCACATCATCGCTGGCGATTTCAAGACGTGGAAGGAGCAGATGGTCATCAAACTCGGCCGCAGATTGTAGTGCTAATAGTCGTGCGGTGTCGATTACAAGAGTATGAAATTTAGACTATTACCATCAATTCCTGGATACAGAACCTTGGATAGATATATCCTCGGTAAGTTTCTGCGTACGTATGTCTTTGGTCTGATGATGATGATTGTCATCGTCGTGGTCTTCGACTACGTCGAGAAGGTCGATGACTTCACGGAGCTCAAAGCACCGTGGAGCGCCATCATCTTCGACTACTATCTCAACTTTATCCCCTATTTTGTCAATCAGTTTAGTGCGCTCTTTACCTTCATTGCTGTCATATTCTTCACCTCGAAGATGGCAATGCAGACCGAGATTGTCGCTATTTTGTCGGGTGGCGTTAGCTTCCGTCGTATGATGTGGCCCTATATGGTTGGTGCATCGTTGATCGCCTTTACAAGTATCGCGCTCAATCTGTGGGTTGTCCCTGTGGCACAGCGTGTTAGTATCGACTTTCAGAGTAAGTACCTGAAGAAAAATCAGGTTATTATGTACGATCGCCATGCTTATCGCCAGATAGATCCCGAGACCTATGTCTACGTTCGTGGCTTCTCGCCTTCGAGTGAGCGTGTTCCATTCTTTGCGTTGGAGAGGTTCGAGGGATCAGAGATGGTCGAGTCGCTCAATGCTGCGAGTGCTTCGTATGATTCCGAGACGGGACGTTGGACCGCACCTCGCTATGTTATCTACTCGCGTACCGAAGATGGTTCGCTTGGCTATAAGCAGTACCGAAACCTCGATACGCTTATCAACCTCGATGCCCGCGAGCTAAGCGATATCAAGTCGTTGTCGCAGACGCTCACGATTAACGAACTTAATGACTTCTTGGATTCGCAGCGCCGTAAGGGTTCCGACGATGTCTTTATCATCGAGGTAGAGCGTCATGTGCGCTATTCATACCCCTTCTCAACCTTCATCCTAACGATTATTGCCGTTGCGCTATCATCGCGCAAGGTGCGTGGAGGTATGGGTATGCAGCTGGGTACGGGTATCGCCCTATGTTTTAGCTACATTATGTTGGGTCGAGTATTTGAGCAGATTGCTGTTAGTGGTTCAATGGAGCCCTGGATCTGCGTATGGCTGCCCAATATGATATTCACAGTGATAGCAATATTTGTATATTTTAAAGCACCCAAATAATGCGTAATATTTCCGAAATAGCTGATAGTGTTCGTCGTGGCGAGCGTATCTCGACGGATGATGCTCTGACGTTGTGGCGTGAAGCACCGTTGTGGCTTCTTGGTGAGTTGGCTACGGAGCGTAAGCGTAGGGCAAGTGGCGATAAGGTTTTCTACAATCGTAACGTGCACTTAGAGCCCTCGAATATATGCCTTTTCAACTGCGAGTTCTGCTCGTTCCGACGTCGTGAGGGCGATGCCGATGCTTGGTATATGTCGCTCGACGAGGTTGAGGCACGTGCTCGTGAGTTGCAGGGTAGCGATATTACGGAGGTGCATATCGTAGGTGGTGTACACCCAAAGCATACGTTGGATACCTACTGCGAGATGATTCGTCGTGTTAAGCGCGCTTTGCCACATGTTGCAATTAAGGCATATACGGCCGTCGAGATATTCTATATGATACGCCTTGCGGGTGTTACGGTTGTCGAGGGTCTGCGTAAGTTAGTCGAGGCGGGTATGGAGGCAATACCGGGTGGTGGTGCCGAGATTTTCGATGCCGAGCTACGCTCGAAAATATGTCCCGAGAAGTGTAGCGCCGAGGAGTGGTTGGCTGTTCACCGTGCAGCCCACAATATGGGGCTTTCGACAAACTGCACGATGCTCTATGGCCATATCGAGACTCTGGAGCAGAGGGTGGATCACTTGGATCGTCTGCGCAAGTTGCAGGATGAGGCACCGGGCTTCGATGCCTTTATTCCGCTGAAGTATCGCAGCCGAAATAATCGTATGTCCGATATCGGAGAGTGTTCGGTGGAGGAGGATATGCGTATGATGGCTATGAGCCGTATCTTCTTGGATAACATTCCGCATATCAAGGCCTACTGGGTGGCGTATGGTCGTCCTACGACAGAGATGGCATTGGCCTTTGGTGCTGATGATATCGACGGTACGATCGAGGATACTACGAAGATATACTCGATGGCGGGAGCTGATTCGGCACCACGTATGAGTGTCGCGGAGCTCGAGGCATTGGTGCGCGATGCAGGCTTTACGCCCGTTGAGCGTGATACACACTATAATGAGGTTAAGCGTGGTCAGAATACAGAGCCTAAGGTTACGAAGCAGCTTACACCACAGCCTACACCGCAGCCTAAGTCTGCGCCTAAGCCAACTCCCGCGCCTAAGCAGGAGCCTAAGGAGGAACTCAAGATTGAAACCAAGACGGAACCTAAAGCAGAGCCTAAGCCCACGGCTAAGAAGCCGAGCTTAGAGCAGCAGATCAAGGAGGAGATGAAACAAAAGGAGATGACAAAACGAGATAGCCACGCTATAAAGAGTGGCGATATCAGCCGTAAGGTGGCAAAGGAGAATAAGACGAAGGATGCAAGCAAGCGTGATGCGATATTTGGTTTTGTTACGCGACACCCATTCACTGCCAATGTGGTGATGATGGGCGTGCTGGCTCTCGCTTTGATTATCGCTCTCTACATCGGCTTGCTCAGTGGTACGCGCCATGGTAAGGTGATTGCAGTGCCCGATTTTCGTGGTATGAATATCATCGATGCAAGACATATTGCCGATGTTACGGATCTGAATATCATCGTGCGCGATTCGATTTTCGATGTCGATCTACCTGGAGGTACGGTCGTGGATCAGCTGCCTCGTACATCGGATGTGAGAGATGTTACGGTGAAGCCAGGCCGTAAGGTATATCTTACGATCAATGCCTATAGCCGTCGTATGGTCGATGTGCCCTATGTCGCTAAGCAGACGTTGCGTCAGGCGCTTAATCAGCTTGAGCGCGAGGGCCTTACGGTGCAGAAGATTATCTACGAGTCAGACCTTACATCTACCGACTATGTGTTGCGTCAGTTGGTCGATGGCCGTGAGGTGCACCCCGAGTCGAAGTTTAAGGTAGCCGTAGGTACGGGTGTTACGCTACACGTGAGCTACCGCAGCGAGGAGCAGAATACTACGGTGCCACGCTTGGTGGGCCTTTCGTTTGCGCAGGCTAAGAGTGCCGTGTGGGACAATGGCCTTAATATCGGCAAGGTGGTCTATGACGAGAGCGTTGAAGATATAGTCATGCGTCGCAAGGCTAAGGTCTATAGCCAGTCGTTGCGTCAGAGTAGCAGCGTGAGTCGTGGTTCGGAGTTATCGTTGTATCTAACCTGCGATGAGGAGCTTCTCGAGACGAAGCGTTGTGAGGCTGAGACCGAGGCAAAGCGTATCGAAGAGGAGCGTCGTAAGGCCGAGGAGGCTGCGTTGGAGGCTATGGCAGATGCTATGGAGTAGTGAGAAGTAATAAATTTAGAAACCTACTAAGCAAGTAAAAATATATGGAGCAGCGATATAGCGATGAGGAGCTTGAGCTTTTGACGAATAACCCCGATGTCGATTTCTCGGACGAGGGCGACGAGGAAATGTATGAGCACTTCTCGGTAGTTGTGGATAAGGGACAGTCGATGATACGTCTCGATAAGTTCCTCACACAGCGTATGGAGCACACCTCGCGCAACCGCATACAGACGGCAGCCGACAGCCGTAATATCTTGGTAAATGGCGTACCTCAGAAGTCGAGCTACAAGGTAAAGCCGTTGGATAAGATCTCTATCGTGATGCCTTATCCGCGTCGCGAGTCGGAGATTGTTCCCGAGAATATTCCACTCGATATCGTCTTCGAGGATGACGATATCATCGTGGTAAACAAGGGTGCAGGTATGGTTGTACACCCTGGCGTGGGTAACCATAGCGGTACGTTGGTGCACGCTCTGTCGTATCATCTTCGCAATTTGGAGATGTTTAGCGAGGGTAATGCCCGTGCAGGTCTTGTGCACCGTATTGATAAGGATACTTCGGGTTTGTTGGTCGTGGCCAAGAACGAGAAGGCACACGCAGCATTGGCTAAGCAGTTCTTCGATCATACGATCTATCGCCGCTATGTGGCGTTGGTGTGGGGTAACCTCGCAGAGGGTGAGGGTACGATTATCGGTCATATCGGCCGTAATCCTAAGGATAGAATGCAGATGTTCGTATTCCCGAATGGCGAGGATGGCAAGCATGCCGTTACGCACTTCAAGGTGTTGCGCCGCTATGGCTATGTGACGCTTGTTGAGTGCCGCTTGGAGACGGGTCGTACGCACCAGATACGTGTTCATATGTCGTGGCAGGGTCACCCCTTGTTCAACGATGAACGCTATGGTGGTAACCGCATCCTCAAGGGTACGACATTCGTAAAATATAAGCAGTTTATCGAAAACTGCTTCAAACTCATACCTCGTCAGTCGTTGCATGCCCGCGCTTTGGGCTTTGTGCACCCCACGACGGGTGAGTATGTGCAGTTCGAGTCGGAGCTACCGAACGATTTCAAGGCAGTGTTGCAGAAGTGGGATAACTACACCGATGCCGTAGGTCTTGATTTGGATGAAGTATAATCGCTGAAAAATTGTAATAGGATGTTTCTACCAACAACAGCTAAAGAGGTCGAGGCACGTGGCTGGGATGAACTAGATGTTATCATCTTCTCGGGCGATGCCTATATAGATCATCCCGCCTTTGGCCCTGCCGTTATTGGCCGTTTGCTCGAGGCCGAGGGCTACCGTGTAGCTATTGTGCCACAGCCAAACTGGCGTGACGACTTGCGCGATTTCAAGAAGTTGGGCAAGCCACGTTTGTTCTTCGCTGTGAGTGCTGGTGCTATGGACTCTATGGTGAACCACTATACGGCCAACCTGCGTCTGCGCTCTAATGATGCCTATACGGCGGGTGGTAAGGCTGGCTTCCGCCCCGATCGTACGGTAGATACCTACACCAAGATACTCAAGCAGTTGTATCCTCATACTCCGGTTGTTGTCGGTGGTATCGAGGCTTCGTTGCGACGTCTTACTCATTATGACTATTGGAGCGATAGGCTGCAGCGTTCGATTCTGCTTACGAGTGGTGCCGACCTGTTGGTCTATGGTATGGGCGATAAGGTCATTAGCGAGGTGGCACGTGCTATGCGTAATGGTTTTAATATGAAGCTGTTGCGCGGTTTGCGTCAGGTGGGCTTTAGGGCCGATGCCGAGTATGTGAAGAAGCTCTGTAATGGTCGCACTATCATTCTCAACTCCTTCGAGGAGTGCGAGGAGGATAAGGTTCGTTTTTGCGAGAATTTCACGCGCATCGAGCAGCTTAGCAATATGATGGAGTGCGACACCACGCTTGTAGAGCGTGCGGGGGATGACTACGTTGTCATCACACCTCCTAATGTTACGCTTACCACCGAGGAGCTCGACCGCTCGTTCGACCTACCATACGAGCGTGCACCGCATCCTCGATACAAGGGTAAGGGCGATATCGCAGCGTGGGAGATGATCAAGCACTCGGTAAATATCCATCGCGGTTGCTTTGGTGGTTGCTCGTTCTGTACCATCTCGGCACATCAGGGTAAGTTTATCAATTCGCGTTCGGAACGCTCTATCTTGGAGGAGGTTAAGCGCGTTACGCAGATGCCCGATTTCAAGGGCTATCTCTCGGATGTTGGTGCACCTTCGGCAAATATGTATCGTATGCGTGGCCACAACGAGGAGCTTTGTCGTCGTTGTAAGCGTCCATCGTGTCTGCATCCCAAGCTCTGTCCCAATATGAACAACGACCATAAGCCGTTGTTGGAGCTATACCGCAAAATTCGTGAGATTAAGGGCATTAAGAAGGCGTTTATCGGCAGCGGTATTCGCTACGATCTCTTCGACGATTCGCCATATTTCGAGACGGTGGTTAAGCACCATACCTCGGGCCGCCTGAAGGTTGCTCCGGAGCATACAGAGGATCATGTATTGCGCCTTATGCGTAAGCCCTCGTTCGAACTTTTCGAGCAGCTTAATAGCCGTTTTAAGCAGATTTGTCGTCGCGAGGAGCTTAAGTATCAGCTTATTCCATACTTTATATCGTCGCACCCTGGTTGTCGTGAGGCCGATATGCAGGCCTTGTCGCGTAAGGTTTTGGGACGTCTGCAGTTCAATCTCGAGCAGGTTCAGGATCTTACGCCTACGCCTATGACTCTATCGTCGGTGATGTTCTATACGGGTATGAACCCCTACACTATGGAGCCTTTGTATGTGGCACGTTCGCAGGATGACAAACGCCGTCAGAAGAGCTACTTCTTCGATGAGAATGGCGCGCCTCAGCGTGGTGAGACGTCGCGTAGCGATGCAAAGCGAGTGCAAGGTGGCAAGGGTGGCTATAAGAGTGGAGGCCGTGCTACGGCACAACGTGGCGGTAGGGTAGAGAGACCGCAGCGCGATAAGAAGTTTACGAAGAAGAGATAATTATAATTTGTATAGTATGAAGAGATTTATCGTAATGGCTGCGTTGCTTAGCTTTGCACTATCGTGCGGTACGCAGCAGAGTGCCGACCCCGAGCAGGAGCGTAAGGTGAGAATGGCGGGTGAGGCTATCAACGTGGTTAAGGAGGATGGCACGCTCAAGATTATTGCCAACGAGAAGGCTGTGCTACGTGAGGGCCTTGAGGCTGGTAAGCCCGCACCCAAGCATAAGTTCTCGGAGGAGGCTGTGACTTTGGAGGTTGTAGAGAAGGAGTAGAGAGCCTTTAAGCTACAACATCTATAAACGAATACTGCCCGACCTAAGTTTAGGTCGGGCAGTATCTGTTTTATAGCAGTGCCTCTTACTTGATTGTCATCTCGTTGAGCAACCAACCAGCACCTGCATACTTCTCGATGATGAAGAGTACGTAGCGTACATCGACACATATTGTGCGCTGTAGCTCGGGCTCGAAGGCGATATCACCCGACATAGCCTCCCAGTTGCCGTCGAATGCCAAGCCGATGAGCTGACCCTTATCGTTCATAATAGGCGAACCTGAGTTACCACCCGTGATGTCGCAGTTGAGAAGATATGCTACGGGAAGATCGCCATTCTTGTCGGCATAACGACCATAGTCCTTAGCTGCGTGAAGCTCCTTAAGACGCTCAGGCACGGTAAACTCTACAGGGTTTGCAGGGTTCTCCTTAGCAATTACACCATCGAGCGTTGTGTAGTAGTTGTAGACGATGCCATCTGCAGGGCTGTAGGGAAGGATGTTGCCGTATGTCAGACGGAGTGTGAAGTTAGCATCCGATGCCCACGCCTTCTCGGGCTGCATCTTCATAAGACCTGCGATATAGAGGCGGTGACCCTCGGCAAACTTATTATTTGAAGCCATTACAGCAGGCATAAGCTGGCGGTAAAGCTCAATAATTGAGTTTGCCAACTCGCTTGCTGGCTCGTTATTAAATGCCTCCTCGCGACCCTCCTTGTCAAGAGCCAATATAGCTGAGAACTTCTCGTAAGTTGTAAGATTAGAGTTGTCGTAGAGCCAATCAACATAAGCGTCGCTATTGCCACCAAACTCTGCGTCTATCTTCTCGTAGATTGAGGGCAGCAGCTCGTTATTCTCGCGATAAATAGTGAACATACGCTTCGCCACTGCACGGTCAGTGTCGGCATCATAATCCTTATAGAAACGCTCTATATCATTCTGACCGAATAGAGGTGCCATAAGCTCCACAGACTGCATAAACGCCTCAGAGAGGTACTGTATTGTAGCACTCTCTCGCTTAGCCTCACTCTGCGACTCGGCAATAAGCTGCAAAGCCTTAATGTAGCCCTCCTCAGGAAGAGTGTTGGCCTCAGCCCACTGCTGGTATGCCGCCTCCTGTGCCTGCTTCTTAGCCTTCACGTTGAGCTTCTCCACGCCGCGTGACATACCGATAGAGTTCTTCCAATAGTTTGCCGAACTTGCAAACTTCGCATCGTACTTGATACGAATTGCCTGATCAGCATCCATTCTCTCGCGTAGAATTGCCTGACGCTCGCCGCGTATGTAGATGCGCTGAGGGTTCTCAACCTCCAACATATAGTCGATCTCGTACGATGTCTTGTAACGCTCGGTAGAGCCTGGGAAGCCCATGATCATACCGAAATCACCCTCCTCGATGCCGTCGAGCGAGATGTCGAGCCACTTCTCTGCCTTGTATGGCACGTTCTCCTCAGAGTATGCCGCAGGGCGGTTATCCTTACCAGCGTATACGCGGAAGATAGAGAAGTCGCCCGTATGGCGTGGCCACATCCAGTTGTCGGTATCGCCACCAAACTTACCGATAGACGAGGGAGGAGTACCTACCAAACGGATATCGGTATACACCTCGTGTACAAATGCAAAGAACTGATTACCACCGAAGAACGATGGGATGATGATCTGCATATTGGGGTGCTCAGCCTCGAGCTTAGCGATAAGAGCCTTCTTGTTCTCGCCTACGATCTGCTCATACTCCTGCTGCGATGCCGTTGAAGGCACGTTACCCATAATATCTGCTGTGACATCGAAGATGTGGCGTACGAAGCGTACTGAGAGTCCCTCTGCGGGGAGCTCCTCCGAGTTGTTCATCGCCCAGAAGCCGTCAGCGAGGTAGTCGTGCTCGACAGACGAGAGCTTCTGAATAGCGCCGTAGCCGCAGTGGTGGTTTGTGAAGATAAGACCATCGGGTGATACGATCTCGCCTGTGCAGCCGCCACCAAATATTACGATAGCGTCCTTGAGCGATGACTTATTCGCCGAATAGATATCCTCGGCCGATAGCTTGCAGCCGTGCTTCTTCATATCCTTGCTGTTCATCTTCTTGATGTAGGGCAACAGCCACATACCCTCGTCGGCAACTGCTGTGAGGCTGATGCTCACCAAGGCCAACAGTGTCAATAGTTTTTTCATATTCGTTATATGTTAGTTAGTATTCTTGCTGAGAGCAAAGATACGTAAATTCATCGAAAATATCGCTTCGAGCACCACTTTTCTGCCACTTTTGTGTCATTATGGCACTGCATCTACGTCGCGGTGTGACACAATGTCTTTATGGTGTGTCAAAATTTCTTCTTTTGTGAATTGGCAAAACTTTTGAAGACACAATCTACAAAATCGGAAATCGCTAAAACTGCAAGATATGAATATTAACACACTAACTATCAAGGCGCAGGAGCTATTGCAGGAGTCTATGGCTCTGGCGCGTAGTGCTAAGCAGCAGTCGTTGGAGCCGTTGCATATTCTCGCTACGGCCATTAAGGATGATGATTCGTTGGCGAGCTATCTTCTCGGCCGTGTGGGGGTAAACGTCGCTACGTTGCGTTCGGAGTGTGGCGAGGCTATAGCACGTCTGCCACGTGTCGAGGCTGCGGACGACAATATATACTTCTCGCGCGAGAGCTCGGCGCTTATTCAGCGTGCAACGGATCTCACGCGCCTCTTTGCCGACCGCTACGCTTCCGTCGAGCATATCATCGCTGCTATGGCTAAGGAGCGTAGCTCGGCACGCGACATTCTGCAGCGCCACGGCATCAGCGAGGAGCAGCTCATCGCAGCTATCAAGGAGTTCCGCAAGGGCGAGAGTATCGGCTCGCAGACCGAGACTATGGAGTTCGACGCGCTGGGCAAGTATGCCATAAATCTTAATGAGGGTGCGCGTTCGGGCCGTTTGGATCCTGTCATCGGCCGTGACGAGGAGATTCGTCGCGTGTTGCAGATCCTCTCGCGACGCACCAAGAACAACCCGATACTCGTTGGCGAGGCGGGTGTCGGTAAGACGGCTATTGCCGAGGGTATTGCCCACCGCATTGTGGATGGCGATGTGCCTGAGAATCTGAAAAACAAGGTGCTATACTCGTTGGATATGGGTGCTCTGATTGCGGGTGCGAAGTATAAGGGTGAGTTTGAGGAGCGTCTTAAGGCTGTGGTCAAGGAGGTTACCTCGGCTGCGGGCGAGGTGCTGCTCTTTATCGATGAGATACATACGTTGGTGGGTGCTGGCAAGAGCGATGGCGCTATGGATGCTGCCAATATTCTCAAGCCTGCGCTTGCGCGTGGTGAGTTGCGCACCATTGGTGCTACTACTCTTGATGAGTATCAGAAATACTTCGAGAAGGATAAGGCCTTGGAGCGTCGTTTTCAGAAGGTTATGGTCGATGAGCCGACGATGGAGGATGCCATATCTATTATGCGTGGACTGAAGGAGCGTTACGAGAACCACCACCGCGTGCGTATCAAGGATGAGGCTATCGTGGCCTCTGTCGAGCTTTCGCACCGCTATATTACAGATCGCTTCCTGCCCGACAAGGCTATAGATCTTGTTGATGAGGCAGCATCGCGTCTGCGTCTCGAGATGAACTCCGTACCCGAGGAGATCGACCAGCTTGACCGTCGCATACGTCAGCTCGAGATCGAGCGCGAGGCGATACGTCGTGAGGGTGATAACGAGCGTATCACACGCCTCGATGCTGATATCGAGGAGCTTAAGGCTCAGCACTCGGCACTCAGGGCTAAGTGGCAGTCGGAGCGTGACCGCCTGCAGGAGTTGCAGCAGACGAAGGAGCGTATCGAGCACCTTAAGATCGAGGCGCAGCAGGCCGAACGTGCGGGTGATTATGGCCGTGTTGCGGAGCTACGCTACGGCAAGATTGTCGAGGAGGAGCGCCGTGTGGCAACGCTCGAGGAGGAGTTGCGCCTGACGGCCGATACGGCGATGATTAAGGAGGAGGTCTCGGCAGAGGATATCGCCGAGGTTGTATCGCGCTGGACGGGTATTCCGCTGAAGCGTATGTTGCAGTCCGAGAGAGAGAAGCTGCTAAATATGGAGCAGGAGTTGCACCATAGGGTAGTAGGTCAGGATGAGGCTATTCAGGCAATCTCGGATGCTGTGCGCCGCTCGCGTGCTGGTCTTTCGGATGGTCGCCGACCTATCGGCTCGTTCATCTTCCTCGGTACTACGGGTGTCGGTAAGACGGAGCTGGCGAAGGCTCTGGCAGAGTTTCTGTTTAATGACGATCAGATGCTCACGCGTATAGATATGTCGGAGTATCAGGAGCGTCATAGTGTCTCGCGTCTTGTCGGTGCGCCTCCGGGATATGTAGGCTACGATGAGGGTGGTCAGCTCACCGAGGCTGTGCGTCGTAAGCCCTACTCTGTGGTGCTGCTCGACGAGATTGAGAAGGCTCACCCCGATGTCTTTAATATATTGCTGCAGGTGCTCGACGATGGCCGCCTGACCGATAATAAGGGACGCACGGTGGACTTCCGCAATACGATAGTCATTATGACCTCGAATATGGGCTCGCATATCATTGCCGAGCGTTTTGCTCAGGCTGGTGCGGAGCCTTCGGCAGATGTTGTCGAGAGGGTTAAGGAGGATGTTGTCGAGCTGCTTAAGTCGCACCTTAAGCCCGAGTTCCTCAACCGTATTGATGAGATTGTTATGTTCGAGCCGTTGGGCCGTCGTGCTATCGAGGAGATTGTCGATATGCAGCTACGCGGTGTGGCGCGTATGCTTCGCGAGAATGGCATAGAGCTTATCTACACCTCTGCAGCACGCCACCATATCGCCGATGCGGGCTTCGATCCGCTCTATGGCGCACGCCCTATCAAGCGCACCATTCAGCGCGAGGTCATCAACGACCTCTCGAAGCGCATCCTTGCGGGCTCGGTGGACCGTAGCCGTCCGATACGTATCGATGCTGATGCCGAGGGGCTAACATTCGAGAATTAGGACTCTATCTTCGCCTTGGTCGGTATCTCTAATTTATAGAGGTTTCTATATAACAAAAAGGTCAGCGCACTGAGCGCTGACCTTTTTGGTTGAATGTTATAACGTCGGATTACTTTGTGATAGCACCGATGTACTCACCTCTAACGTTTGAACCATCCTCGTCGATTACATCATAGTAGAATCTCTGAGTACCATCTGTGTTGTCCTCGATGAGAACATAACCAGATTTAAGCATCTTATTGTTTACCTTAGATGTTGAAAGACAGTAGTTAGTGTCTGTAGGCTTATTATCGAAATCTACGACATTGTATCTGCCAGCAGGAACCGATGTTGTAGAGTAAGCACCCTGATATGCAAAGAGGTCGAAGCTAATAGGCATGCTACCAGCAGCCTTCTTTGTCTTACCGTTTACAATGTATCTAGTGAAGTCGTTAACCTCTTCAATGAACTGGATGTAAACCTCCTTCCAGTCAGTTACAACCTGAGTTGTATCAGCGTACATAAAGTTCTTGACTGCGCCTTCCCACTTGAATGTAACTCTTACATCCTCCCAAGTCATGCTCTCGTAGTTTGTGAGCATCTGGGTAACGAAGTAACCCTCAACCTTAGCTGTCTGAGCCTCCTTGTTATTAACGATAGTAAACTCTGCATCCTTGATAGGAGACTGTCCACCCATGTAGTTGTCGCGATAAGTACTATCATAGTAGTTTATAGCCTCACCAGTCTGCTTAACAGTACCAGGAATGATAGTGCCAGCAGCTACTGAGTATGTGCCATCAGGGATGAAGTTAGCGTGTGCTGTAGGAAGCTGGATAGAGATAGTAGTTCTTATCTCACCGAGAGTAGGATCCTGCTCGTAGAGGAAGAAATCCCAAATCTGAGCACCTGTACGAGAGTTTGCAGCAGCACCAGTTGCAACATACTCTACGTCATCAGCGAAGTTATCCTTCTGAGTGAAGTTAACAGTTACGCTGCTATCCATATACTTGATAGTAATTGTAGCTGAACGGTCGCCCTGTGTAGTGTGCTCGGGAACCTCGAATGTTACGTTACCACTAAGTCGAGAAATCTCCTCTGTTGCACCCTCGTTAGCTGTTGCAGGCTCATCCTCAGGAGTCTTCTCGTTTAGCTTTGCAACAAGAGAAGTGATCCAACCAGCACCATCTGTGTAAGCTACGGTTGCCTCAGGCTCATTGCCCTCGATAGGGAAGAGTACATCGAAAGGAATTGTAACAGTCTGTGCAGTGTAATTTACAGACATTGTAGTAGCGTTGTCAGCCATAGATAGACGAGTTGTACCACCATCCTGAATCAAAGTAACTACGAATGAGAGATCGCCATAAGTTGCTGTGATGTGACCAGTACGCTCTGACTTAGTCTCAGTCTCGCTTGCGTAGTATGTGATACGGCACTTCTCGGTGTCGATTTCGCTGATTGTAAGCCAATCTACGTCAGCAGTAGCAGCAACCTCTACGCCCTTAATAGGGTTCTCGAGCTTGTAACCGATAGCACCCTCGCCACCAGCTGCCTTAACTGAAATCTCTGGCTTAGCAGGCTTCTGCTCGAATACAGGACCTGCAGCAGCCTTCTGCTTAACAGTGATCTCGGCCTTAGCCTCGCCACATGTAAGAGTGATCTTAGCCTCACGAGCCTTGTCGGTCTCGTTTGCAGCTACGGTGTAAGTTACCTTGTTGTTAGCAACTGCAACCACTGAAATCCATGTAGCAGCCTCGTCAGCCTTAGCCTCTACCTGTGCGCCCTCAGCTGCGTTCTCCAAAGTGAACGATGCCTCGCCATTGCCACCCTCTGCCTCGAACTCCTTAACAGCGTCCTCAGCCTTAACAGTGATAACAGGCTTAAGCTCCTCGCCCTTAGCTACCTGCTTAACCAAAGCCTCAGCCTTAAGCTCACCATATGCAAGAGTGATGATTGCCTCGCGTGCCTCACCCTCGTTAGCAGCTACAGTGTAAGTAACCTTGCTGTTCTTCTCATCAAGAGTAGCCTTGATCCACTCAGCCTTGCACTCAACAGCAAGCTGTGTGCCCTCAACAGCGTTCTTAAGCTCGTATGTGAACTCGCCGTTGCCACCCTCAGCAGCGAACTCCTTAACTGCATTTGCAGTAATCTTAAGCTCAGGCTTAGCGTGTGCCTCCTGCTCAACAGCTACCTCAAGCTTAGCCTCACCATAAGTGATAACGATAGTAGCCTTGCGAGCCTCGAATGTGTTGTTAGCAGCTACAGTGTATGCGAGCTCAGTGTTAGCCTCGTTTACTGCAAGACCAGAGATCCAAGCAGCCTCGCACTTAGCCTCAGTCTTAACGCCCTCCTTAGAGTTGATAACCTCGAACTTAACAACGCCGTTACCGCCCTCTGCAGTGAACTTAGCTGTGCCCTCAGACTTGAGATCCAAAGCCGACTTACCCTCCTCAACGAATGGCTTCTGCTTAACAGTAGCCTCAGCCTTAGACTCGCCGTATGTCAAAACGATAGTTGCGTTACGTGACTGTGCATCAGCGTTAGCCTCAACAGTGTATGTTACCTTGCTGTCAGCAGCTACTACAGTAACAGCCTTAACCCAAGCAGCCTCGCATGTAGCCTTAAGCTCAACGCCCTCAGCAGCATTCTTAAGCTCGTACTCGATAACGCCATTGCCACCTTCTGCCTCGAACTCAGCAGCCTCGCCAGCAACAACTACAACCTCAGGCTTAAGAGTCTTGCCTGCCTGCTTTACGGTAACCTCAAAGCTAAGAGTTGTGTAGGTAACAGTAACCTTACCCTCACGAGCCTCAGTAGCCTCGTTAGCCTCAACAGCGAAAGTAACCTTCTCGCCATACTGGAAATTGTTGATCCACTCAACGTTAGCAGTAGCAGCTACTGCCTGACCCTCAACAGGGTTCTCGAGCTTATAGCTGATCTCGCCAGTAGCAGCCTCAGCGCTAAACTCCAATGTCTCAGCAGATGTGAGCGTCAATACTGGCTCCTTTACCTCATCTACCTCTTTGCTGTCGTTACATGCCCAGAATACCAAAGGCAATGCAAGCAACATGAAAAACAAATTTCTTAGTTTCATAGTGTTAATTATTAGGTTAAAAATTGTTTGTTTGTAAAATTTCAATTCTCAATGGCACTATTTCATGCAAAATTGCAAATATACGATACAAAATTACACAAATTTTTTTATTCTCAAAACAAATCGGCGCAAATATCTACGTAGTAGATGCGTATGGCGGTTGGGCGATATCGAGTAATTAGGCCTTCGACGTGGGGAAACATTAAGGGCTGCCCCCGTGGACAGCCCTTATCGTTTAGAATGTAATCACCTATTCGGTGAATCAGTATTACTTGCCGAGGTACTCCTTAGATACCACGAACTTAACCTTTGACAAATCGGTCATAGTAAGGCTCATTGTGAACTCGCCGCTCTCCTCTACAACGAGTGTACCCGACTTAGCTGTCTTTGACTCGCCATTGACAACGATGTTGTTTGTTGCGAAGTATGATGAAAGCTCACCAACCTGACCGATTGAAACCCAAGTGTATGTACCTGGAGTAACAACGAGCGTCTGATTATCTACAGCATCTGCGTTGATGTAGAGGTGTGCCTGGTTGCCATCGTTGTCATAGAGCTTGAAGATGCGTGCGTGAAGCGTATCATCCTGGCCACCATCATTGTATTGTGTTACATTTACAACGCTCTCCTTAACCTCTGAGTTCGCCTCGTTAAGCTTACCGTTGAAGATAATGCCATAAGTCTCGTTAGTGTCGCGGTTAACGATAGAGAGCTTAATGGTGTATGAACCATTCTTCTCAGTTACAGACATCTCGCCATTGCCAGCATATACATCTGCACCATTGATCTTAACGCGGTATGTAGAGAACTTCTCAGGTGTGCTATTTGAGATAGTGTACTGACCGCCCCACTTGTAATCGCCAGCAGCCAATGTTGTCTCGGTAGCTACATCAGTGCAGAAGTGTACCTCCATAGAGAAGCCCTCGCCAGATACGATGTAGTAGTTGCTCCAGAATGAGCTGTTGTAACCGCCCCACATCCACTGAGTAGCAACGTGTGTAGGCTCGAACTCCTCCTCTGCTACATTTGCACCAAGGCCCTCGATCTTACCTGTCCAAGAGCCAGTCGCAACATACTCCTTACCGAAGAGAAGGTTGTTGAATGTGAATGTGTAGGTGTCGTCAGCTGCGAGCTCAACTACGATAGAGTTCTCTGTTGAGTTGCTCTCCTGGTTGAACTTGTGGTTCTCGCCGTTTGCATACATATAGCTCTCAGGAGAGAGAGAACCACTGTAACCTGTAGCGTATGTGCCAGCAGGGATGTACTTCTCCTCAGTGAAGAATGTAGCGAAGAGCTGATAAGTGTCGTTTGCATCAGCGAATACTACCTGGATACCACCCGCTGTAGAGTGACCAAGGTGTGCAACTGTGAACTGACACTCTGTGATATCATCTGCAACCTCCTTACCACGCTGTACGATGCGGATATGCTGCTCCTGAGTACCGTAAACAAGGTAGATCTTAGCCTCACGCTGTGTAGTCTCGTTGTTTGCGCTTACGAAGTAGTTAACAACCGTGTCAGTTGTAGATGAGATAGTTACCCAATCAGCACCACCCTCGATACGTGTCTCGAGCTCTACGCTCTTCGAAGGATTATCGATAGTGTAGGCGATCTCGCCCTTGCCACCCTCAGCCTCGAAGCTTCTTACAGGATCAGAAGTGATAGTGAGTGTGTAGTTAGCCTCTTCCTCCTCCTCTTTCTCTTCCTCCTTTACTGCGCCTGCCTGCTTAACATTAGCCTCAACCTTAAGCTCACCATAGGTCAAAGTGATCTTAGCCTCGCGAGCCTCCTCAGTCTCGTTAGCAGCAACAGTATAGGTAACCTTGCTGTTCTTCTCGTCGATAGCAATCTTAGAGATCCACTCTGCCTTGCAATCAGTAGCAAGTGTAGTGCCCTCTACGGCGTTCTTAAGCTCGTATGTGAACTCGCCATTGCCACCCTCGGCTGCGAACTCCTTGGTAGCGCCAGACTTGAGTGTGAGCTCAGGCTCTGCGGGCTTCTCAGCAGCAGCCTGCTCAACAGCAACCTCGAATGAAAGATCGCCATAAGCAACCTTAACCTTTGCGTTGCGTGCCTCGTATGCCTCGTTAGCAGCTACGGTGAATGCAACCTCGCTATTAGTAGCATCCACAGCAATAGCAGATACCCATGCAGCCTCGCAAGTAGCCTTAACCTCAACGCCATCAGCAGGGTTGATAAGCTCATACTTGATGGTGCCGTTGCCACCCTCAGCCGCGAACTTAACAGTAGTCTCAGACTTAAGGCTCAACGCTGGCTTATTCTCCTCAACGTGTGGCTTCTGCGAGATAGTTGCCTCGCGAGTAATCTCAGCGTAAGTCAAGACGATCTTTGCGCTGCGTGACTCAGACTTAGTATTAGCCTCAACAGTGTAGGTCACCTTGCTCTCAGCAGCAACAACCTTGATATCCTTAATCCACTCAGCCTCGCAAGTAGCCTCGAGTGACTCGATAGGATAAACAGGAGCGCCCATCTCGAACTCGATCTCGCCATTGCCACCTACGGCCTCGAACTCAGCAGTCTCGCCAGCAACGATGTCGAATGAGATCTCATCTACAGGGACCTGTGCCTTGAGAGTAGTCATAGTAACGGGTGCAGACTTAACTGCGCCACCCTTGTTTGAAGCTGCTGCGATGATGCAGTACTCAGTCTCGGGAGTAAGACCGCTAACCACTACGGGCTCGCTCTGCTCCAATGCCAAAGCTACGCCGTCAGCGAGGATTGCCTCAGCCTCGGGAGCTGTCTCCGATGACTCGAAAACTACGTAAGCGAGCTTCTCGGCATCGATAGCGCTAACTGTGAACGAGAGAGTTGTCTCGCCAGCCTCGCCCTTTGATACACCCACGGTAGGAGGTGTAACAACCTCATCACCCTTGTTGTCACAAGAGCTAAAAAGTGTTGCTGCAAGCAACATAGGCATTGCAAACAACATCTTAACTAATGAATTGATTCTCATAGAACTAAAGTTTGTTTTAGGTTTATAAATTTGTTCTCTATTTGTTTCCGTTCTAATACTAACTAATCTCTCGCCCTCCAATACAGCAAACAATGAAGTGCGAATCAGCGACAAATATACAAATATTTATGCAATAAACAAAAATATCGGCCACCTTCTTAAAAACGACGGAGTCTGCCCCAACCTGTAGAGCAGACTCCGTGAAAAAGATATTAGCTAAGATCGCTTACTTGAGATACTTGTCCAACCAGCTGAAGAACTCGCGGTTCCAAACTACTGAGTTCTGTGGCTGGAATACCTGATGTGCCTCATTCTCAAATGATACAAGGCGTGCGTCGATGCCCTGAACGCGTGCTGCAGTGAAGGCCTCCAACGACTGTGAGTAAGGAATACGATAATCCTTCTCGCCTGTGATAATCATGATAGGGCTATCCCAGTTGCCAACGAGCTTGTGGGGTGAGTTAGCATACGAGCGCATAGCTGTAGCGTTGTCCTTCTCCCAGTATGCACCACCGTAGTCGTTCGTTACAAAGAAGAGCTCCTCGGTGTGGCCATACATTGACTCGAAGTTGAAGATACCGCAGTGAGCGATGAACGCCTTGAAACGACCCTCGTGTACACCTGCAAGGTAGTATGTCGAGTAGCCACCATACGAAGCACCAACGCAAGCGCGGTGATCTGTGTCTACCCATGGCTCCTTCGATACCTCGTCGATAGCTGCAAGATAATCGCGGATGTTCTGACCTGAGTAATCGCCTGAAATCTGATCGGTCCACTCCTGGCCGAATGATGGACAGCCACGGCGGTTAGGTGCTACGATAACATAGCCCTGAGCAGCCATAAGCTGGAAGTTCCAACGGTAGCTCCAGAACTGCGATACGGTGCTCTGAGGACCACCCTGGCAGTAGAGCAATGTAGGATACTTCTTCTCGGGATCGAAGTTAGGAGGAAGGATTACCCATGTGAGCATCTCCTTGCCATCGGTAGTCTTGATCCAGCGCTTCTGAACCTCGCCGAAGGCAATGTTGTCGTAAACCTCGCGGTTTACATCTGTAAGCTGAGTAAGAGCACCTGTCTCAAGGTTCACGTCGTAGAGCTCAACAGCCTTCGAGATGGTGTTCATGTTGGCTACGATACGGCCATTTGCCATTGTGAAGGTGTTGATATCGTGGTCACCCTCGGTGATGAACTCGAGGTTGCCCTGAAGATCGATGCGTGCCACCTGGTGTGTGCCGCGCCAAGGTACGATGAAGTAGATAGTCTCGTTGTCGGCCCATGCAACCTCCGTAGCGCAGAGGTCGTGGTTGCGAGTGATGTAGTCGGCCTTGTTTGTATCGAGGTCGAATACCCAAAGACGCTGCTGGTCAGCCTCGTTGCCAGGACGACGCTGTGAGCGGAATGCTACCTTACGGCCGTCGGGTGAGAATACGGGATACTTGTCATAACCTACGAACTTCTCCTCGGCAGAAGCAGCCTCCTTCGAGAGGTTGCGTGTAGTAGCTGTTGCGAAGTCGTAGAGGAATACGTCAGAGTCGGTAGAGAGTGCATACTCCGTACCCTTCAATGGCTTGCAAGTGTAGGCAAGCATCGAGCCGTCGGGTGAGAGACGAATCTCGGCAGTGTCGAAGTAGGGTGCAAGAGGAGCATCCCAAGCTGACTCTGCGCCGATGATATCTACGCCCTCTGAAATCTTGCCATTAGCGTAGTCTGCAGCGAAGATGTGGAGGTATGAACCGTCATCCCAGTAGTCCCAGTGGCGTACCATAAGGTCGTCGTAGATGCGCACCTTAGAGTGCTGCATATCGGCATACTTATCCGAGCCCTTGAGAGGCGCAACCTTCACGCGCTGAACATAGAATGCCTTGTCGCCAGCGATGCCGAAGCCCTCGACATCCTTCTCGAAGGCTGTGAGCTGACGTACATTCTCGCCGTTAGCATCCATAGCCCACACCTGAGCCGAGCCTGTGCGGTTAGAGATAAAGGCGATGGTGTTGGCGTCTACCCACTGAGGTGCGCTATTCGACGAGCGGTTGTCTGTTAGGGCCTTCTCCTCGCCTGTTGCCATATCCTTGATCCAGATTGTTGTGAGGCCACGATTCTCCTCCATGTTGTACTCTGTAACGGTGTAAAGGAGCTTCGATGCGTCTGCTGATAGAGTCTGCGCACCGATACGTGCCATCTTCCACATCACCTCGGGGGTGAGTAGACCAGCATCCTTCTCGGCCTGTGTCAGCGAATTGTCGATAACAAGTGGCTTGGGGGCATTGCCACCCTGCTCACTGCACGCGCCAAGGGCGAGAAGTGCTGAGAATGTCATAAGAAATAGAATTTTTTTCATAAATTAAGTGTTATAGTTATAAGTTATTTATGTCGTTTTTCGTACCTTTGCACCAACGTTATGAGTTGTCGCAATAGTTATACTATCCACATTGGCGATGCGCGTGTGGTCATCTGCTCCGAGCCACTTGCTGAGGAGCACGCCTTGGTTGTGCCCGATGCAGAGTGTACGTTTTCGCGAGCGAAAATAGTAAAAAAAGTTGAAACTAACAAACTTATAGCTCTAATAACTCCCAATCCAGAGCTTGCGTTCGAGCGATTGAAAGAGCAGTTTGTGGTCGTTGAGGCGGCAGGAGGTGCGGTGCTTAATGAGTATGACGAGTTGCTGATGATACGCCTTCGAGAGCGTTGGGATCTGCCTAAGGGCCATGTCGAGGCGGGCGAGAGTAGTAGAGAGGCGGCGCTCAGAGAGGTCGAGGAGGAGTGTGGTGTCAGAGGAGAGACAGTTGGTAATGAACCACTTGCCGAAACGTGGCACGCCTACGATACCTATGGTCGCTGGGAGCTAAAGCGTACTGCGTGGTGGCAGATGCGAGCTGCGAAGAGTGCTACGCAGGCGCAGGCTGCGGAGGGTATAACCGTTGCGGAGTGGTGTCCGATGTCGATTGTCGAGGAGCACCTCACGCAGAGCTATCGCACAATTAAAGAGGTGGTCGCTGCGTTATCTCTAAAAATGAAGAATTGCTATGAATAAGATACTCTGGGTAGATGATGAGATAGATTTGCTTAAACCGCACGTGATGTTCCTTACGGCTAAGGGCTATGAGGTCGATACGTGTAACAATGGCTACGATGCTGTGGATATGATAGGCTCTACGGCCTACGATCTTGTCATCCTCGATGAGATGATGCCTGGTATGACGGGCCTTGAGACGCTACCTCTAATCAAAGCGGCTCGCCCTTCGTTGCCCGTAATCATGGTTACGAAGAGCGAGGAGGAGAATATTATGGATAAGGCCATAGGTTCGAAGATTGCCGACTACATCATCAAACCCGTAAACCCTAATCAGGTGTTGCTCTCGATAAAGAAAAATCTGCACTCGCAACAGCTTGTTACAGAGCAGACTACCGCAGATTATCGCTCGGAGTTTGGTCGCATAGCGGCACAGCAGCAGGCGGCAACATCGTTTGCGGAGTGGGGGCAGCTTTATCGTAAGATTGTGGGCTGGGAGATTGAGCTTGCTGGCTCGTCGGATAAGAGTATTGGTGAGGTGCTTGGTTATCAGAAGAATGAGGCTAATCAGGAGTTCTGCAAGTATATACGTCGTAACTACTACGATTGGATAAACCGTCGTGTAGCAGATGATGAGATCCCGGTAATGTCGCATACGCTGATGCGTCGTCGCATCTTGCCAGAGGTGGATAGTGCTGAGCATACGACACTTATCCTCATTGACAATATGCGCTACGATCAGTGGCGAACAATAGAGCCTCTGTTGCGTGGATATTACGATACGGAGGTTGATGACTTCTATTGCGCTATTCTGCCTACGGCGACGCAGTATGCGCGTAACGCCCTCTTCTCGGGACTTATGCCGCTGGCCATAGATAAACTGATGCCCGAGAAGTGGCTCAATGACAACGAGGATGGCGGTAAGAATATGTACGAGGAGGAGTTCTTGCGTCGTCTGGTTGCGCAGTCGGGTCGCGATATAAAGATGTCGTTTGATAAGTTGGTGCGCCCCGAGGCTGGTCGTAAGCTTTTGGATAATATGCAGCGTATCTACGATGCCCGTTTCTCGGTGATTATTTATAACTTCCTCGATATTCTGTCGCACGCCCGTACCGAGACCGATATTATCCGCGATTTGACCGATGATGAGGCGGCATTCCGCTCGCTCACGCGTTCGTGGTTCGAACATTCGGAGCTCTACACTATGCTAAAGCTGCTTGCCGAGCGAGGTCACAAGGTGATTATTACCTCGGATCATGGTACTATACGTGTGGACAACCCTGTGCGAGTTACGGGTGATAGGGAGACCTCGCCAAACTTGCGCTACAAGACGGGTCGCAATCTCGCGTATAACGCGCGCGATGTATATGAGGTGCAGCGCCCTGAGGATGTGCAGCTACCATCGGGCCGTCTGACATCGAGCTACATTTTTGCGTATAACCGCGACTTTTTGGTATATAACAACGACGCAAATAAGTTTATACGCTACTATAAAAATACGTTCCAGCACGGCGGAATATCGATGGAGGAGATGATAGTGCCGTTCGTGGTGCTTAAGTCGAAGAATAAATAGAACAATATATTATGGAGAGAGTAATTACAATTGATTCGCTCGATGAGCTCGACTCGGTTGCCGAGGCGGTTCTCGAGTCGCTTGATGACCGTACGGTAGTGGCCTTCGATGCCCCTATGGGCGCAGGTAAGACTACGCTTATCAGCCGTATAGCTGCGCAGCTTGGTGCCGAGGATGATGTTACAAGCCCTACGTTTGCGATTGTCAATCAGTATGAGGGTGAGCGCACGATATACCACTTCGATATGTATCGTATCGAGCGTCCCGAGGAGGCTTTGGATTTTGGTTGCGAGGAGTATCTTGCATCGGGAGAGTTGTGCTTGGTGGAGTGGCCCGAGAAGATAGAGGCGCTGCTTCCAGATGATACGATGGTGGTTAAGATCGAAATCCTTGGCGACGAGGAGCGACGCTTCATTATCAGATAAAAATAGTTATCTTTGTGGCTCAAACTGAAAAATTATGGAAAAGTACGAATCGAAACAACAACGCATAAATCACCCCGCAGCGCTTATTTTCCCCGTCATCTCACGATTGGATATGCTTAGTCCAGCAATGAAGGATAAGGTTGAGGATTGGCAGGCGGATGAGGATAGCTGCTCGTTCAAGGTAAAGGGCTTTAATGTGGGCTTGCGTATCGCAGAACGTGTTGAGAATAAACACGTTAAAATCGTGGCAGATGGCAATGGTGTACCTATCGACTTTACATTCTGGATCCAGCTTCACGAGGTTGATGCCCACGATACCCGCGTGCGTATGGTGCTCCATGCCGAGCTAAATATGATGATGCGCATGATGATCGGTGGCAAAATCCAGTCGGGATTGGATCAGGCTGTCGAGGGTCTTGCAACGGCACTTAACAGCTTCAGATAGCCTCAAATAGACTTTTTGTGGCACTATATCAGGGGTTTCGAGCTCTCTTGATAGACGGATTGAAGGCCTCTTGGGTAAGTTGTAAAAGAGTCTATGTTATTGTAGCAAAATAGATTATTTTCTCTTTTTTGTTGCAAATTAACGCAATATGCTTTATATTTGCACGCTCAAATTATCCCTATGGGGTTTATAGGTGGCTACTTGGTGGGTTTGGTGTGGCTGCCGATGAGAGCTAAAGCTCTGCTTAGGTGGGGCGTTTTTTAGAGTATATTGGTTACAAAAATTATAAATTATTAAACAAGATTATGACAAAGGCAGATATCGTAAATCAGATTGCTAAGTCGACTGGCGTTGAGAAGGTTCAGGTTCAGGCTATTGTCGAGGCATTCATGGACAACGTTAAGGAGGCTATGATGGGTGGTCAGAATGTATATCTTCGTGGTTTCGGTAGCTTCATCATCAAGAAGCGTGCAATGAAGGTTGCTCGTAACATCTCGAAGAATACTACTATCACTATTCCTGAGCACAATATTCCCGCATTCAAGCCCTCAAAGAGCTTCGCAAGCGAGGTAAAATAATTTTGAACAACAACAAACCTATAAATATTTACAGCTATGCCAAACGGAAAGAAGCACAAGCGTCATAAGATGGCGACGCACAAGCGCAAGAAGCGTCTTCGCAAGAATCGTCATAAGAAGAAGTAGTCTTGCTTATGACCTAAGATGAGGTTGCCTAACAAGAGATTTCTAAAGTGCCCGCCTGAGTGTCCGTAGCTCGCTCGACGAGATAAGGAAAGAGGGTTTTGGTGAGTTGGAAGCCGACTTGTTGGACAACCTCAATTTTCGATTGTAGCCTGTGGGCTGCAATCGGTTGAACTAACGATTTACATTGTGTGAGTATGAAACGAGAACTGATTATCAATGTAAATCCAACGGAGGTCTCGATAGCACTTTGCGAAGATAAGGTGCTTGTCGAGTTGAATAAAGAGCAGTGTCAGACAGGTTTTGCTGTGGGCGACATCTATGTTGGTCGTGTACGCAAGATTATGCCCGGTCTGAATGCAGCGTTCGTGAACATAGGCCACGAGAAGGATGCCTTTATCCACTATCTCGACCTCGGCGAGAACTACGAGTCGCTACGCCGCGTGGTGCATAGCCACGAGCCCGGTAAGCGCACAATAAAGGTCGAGAGTATGAAGCTCGAGCCAGCGCTCGAGAAGGAGGGCCGTATCGGAGATCACCTTCAGGTGGGAGATACAATCATGGTGCAGATTGCCAAGGAGGCGATCTCGACTAAGGGACCACGCCTCACAGCAGATATATCGCTTGCAGGCCGCAATGTGGTTCTTGTGCCATTCTCAAACAAGGTCTATGTATCGACTAAGATACGCTCGAACAATGCAAAGAAACGACTAAGAAAGGTAGCACAGGAGGTGCTCCCAAAGAATTTCGGTGTCATCATTCGTACGGCAGCAGCCGATGCCGAGGACATCGACATCATGCAAGACATACTCTCTCTTGTTGAGAGATGGAATAAGGCTCTCGAGGTGTTGCGTAAGAGTGCAGTGCCCGCCCGTTTGATGAGCGAGATGAGCCGAGTAAACACAATTATTCGCGACTCGTTGAACGACACCTTCTCGCAGATTACTGTCGATGACGAGACGATGTATAACGAGATACGAAGCTATGTACACGCCATAAAGCCCGATATGGAGCATTTGGTGAAGCTCTACAAAGGCAAGGTGTCTATTTTCGAGAATTTCGATGTCGCGAAACAGATAAAGTCGTTATTTGCAAAGTACGTATCGCTACGACGTGGCGCATACCTCATCATAGAACATACTGAGGCTATGCACGTTATCGACGTGAACTCGGGTAATCGCACCAAGGCCGAGGATGACCAAGAGCAGACAGCTCTGGAGGTGAACCTCGCAGCAGCGGCCGAGATTGCACGTCAGCTCCGACTACGAGATATGGGAGGTATCGTCATCATCGACTTTATCGATATGCGTAAGACCACCAGCCGCCAGACTTTGCTGCAGGAGATGCAGAAGCTGATGGCTACGGATAAGGCAAAGCATACAATTTTGCCACTCTCGAAGTTCGGTTTGATGCAGATTACACGTCAGCGAGTACGCCCTATCGCTATGCAGGAGACATCGGATGTATGTCCTACGTGCTACGGTACGGGTAAGGTTGAGCCTACGATACTGCTCGAGAAGAAGATTGAGGGTAACATACAACTCTTGGCATCCGACGGATGCAAATATGTGAAACTCAAGCTCAGCCCCTATGTGGCAGCCTACCTCAAGCAGGGTTGGTGGTCACGCAGAATGCGTTGGATTTTCAAGTACAAGCTCCGCATTAAGGTTGTTGCCGACCAGAGTGTCGGAATGATCGATGTGGATTACCTCGATAAGCGAGGTAAGTCGCTTCTAAAAGATCAATAGCACAGAGGCGATATGGACAAACTTAAAACTCTTGTGCGCAGCTCCAAACAGGCGCGCAAGATCGCTAAATGTTTGGAAAATATAGGCTCCACCGTCCATCTAAAGCAGATGGTCGGCGGGGCTTATTCGCTTTATGCGGCCGATATTGTCGAGCGAAAGGGTGGTATTCACATCTTCCTGGCCGACGATCGCGATACGGCAGCCTATCTGCTCAATGACCTTTACGAGTTGTTGGATGAGGATAGAGTCTGCTTCTTTTCGTCGGGATATAAGCGCTCGGCAGCCTATGGCGCAGAGGATCCTCAGGGTGTCGTGCAGCGCACCTCGACGCTAAATACAATCTCGAGTTTTCGGAAGGGCTATCTTGCGGTATGTACCTACCCCGAGGCGTTGGCCGAGGCTGTTGCGGAGCGTAGCTGTCTGGAGGAGCAGTCGAGACGCATCAGTGTTGGCGATAAGGTTGATCAGGCGGAGTTGGTAGAGTGGCTTGCTGCGCACGGATTCGACAAGGTAGACTTCGTCTATGAGCCAGGTCAGTACTCGGTGCGTGGCGGTATTGTCGATGTATTCTCGTTTGTCGAGTCGCGTCCCTATCGTATCGACCTGTTTGGTGATGAGGTCGATTCGTTGCGCCGTTTCGATATATCGAGTCAGCTCTCGGCTGAAAGACCCGATAGCGTGGAGATTATCCCCAATATGACGCGTGACGAGGAGAGCGAAAATAGAGTCTCGTTGGCACGCTTTGCTACGGGTGCTACGTGGTGGATTGCGGATGGCGATTTTGCGCTGCGCAAGATTACGGATGTGCGCCACAAGGTGTTGGAGCAGGCTGAGGATGAGGCTTCGGCTCGTAGCCTTGCTCGTCGTATAACATCGCGCCATGCGTTGTTGGAGGATTGGGCGCAGAGCACGCTGCTTCTGCTCAAGGATAGTATTAAGGAGCGACCTGCTACCGAGGAGATTGTCTTCGATACGGCTCCGCAGCCATCGTTTAATCGCAATTTCGAGATGTTGGCTGACGATATTCGCTGGAATATGGAGCGCGGTTATAAGACCTTTATCCTCTCGCACAATAAGGCGCAGATAGAGCGTCTCGACAACATCTTCCATCAGGTTGGTCGTCGTAGCGTGGAGTTCGAAGCTGTCGATTTGGTGCTTCACGAGGGCTTTGTGGATAATGCGCTCAAGATGTGTATATATCCCGACCACCAGATCTTCGATCGCTATCAGCGCTACCGCATACGTGGCGAGATTAAGCGTAGCGAGCAGATGACCGTTGCGGAGCTTAATGCGCTGAAGGTTGGCGACTATGTCGTGCATATCGACCATGGCGTAGGCCGCTTTGGAGGTCTTGTAAAGCTAAATGAGAATGGTCGTATCAAGGAGGCTATCAAGCTGATATACAAGGATAACGATATATTGTTTGTAAATGTTCACGCTCTGCATCGCATTTCGCGATATAAGAGTGGCGAGGGCGAGCCTCCGAAGATTTACAAACTCGGAAATGGCGCTTGGCAGAAACTTAAGGCGACTACGAAGAAGGCCGTTAAGGATATCTCGCGCGAGCTTATTGCGCTCTACGCCAAGCGTAAGGCATCGCAGGGCTTTGCCTTCTCGGCGGATAGCTACTTGCAGCAGGAGCTTGAGGCGTCGTTCAAGTGGGAGGATACGCCCGATCAGCAGACGGCTATCGCTGCGGTGAAAAAGGATATGGAGTCGAACCAGCCAATGGATAGATTGGTATGTGGCGATGTGGGCTTCGGAAAGACTGAGGTGGCTATTCGTGCAGCCTTTAAGGCGGCGGTTGATGGCAAGCAGACGGCAGTCCTTGTACCTACGACAATCCTTGCTTTGCAGCACTACCGCTCCTTCTCGGAGCGTCTGCGCGATCTGCCTGTTACGGTGGAGTACCTCAATCGTACTAAATCGACGAAGGAGGCACGACGTATTGCCGAGGAGCTTAAGTCGGGCAAGATCGACATCCTCATCGGAACACATAAGATGCTCTCGAAGCAGATAGAGTTTCACGACCTCGGTCTGTTGGTTATCGACGAGGAGCAGAAGTTTGGCGTAGCAGCTAAGGAGAAGCTTACGCAGATGGCAGTGTCGGTTGATACACTGACACTTACGGCAACGCCGATTCCGCGTACGCTACAGTTCTCGCTTATGGGTTCGCGCGATTTATCGGTGATTTCGACACCGCCACCCAACCGTCAGCCTATCGTTACCGAGTCGCATTTATTCTCGGAGGAGATCATCAAAGATGCTATCGAGGAGGAGTTGGCACGTGGTGGTCAGGTCTACTTTGTGCACAATCGCGTGGAGGATTTGATGACCTTGCAGGGTATGATTACGCGCCTATGTCCTAAGGCCCGTGTGGGTGTGGGTCATGGCCGTATGCCTGCCGAGCAACTCGAGAAGCTCATTATGGACTTTATCTATGGCGAGTTCGACGTGTTGCTGGCAACGACAATCATCGAGAATGGTATCGATATTGGAAATGCTAACACAATCATTATCAACGATGCACATCGCTTCGGATTGAGCGATTTGCATCAGCTGCGTGGTCGTGTCGGCCGTTCGGATAAGAAGGGATTTTGCTATCTGCTCTCGCCTCCCGACGAACTTATGGGTGGTGATGCGCGTCGCAGATTGCGTGCTATCGAGGAGTTCTCGGATTTGGGTTCGGGCTTTAATATCGCTATGCAGGATCTCGATATTCGAGGTGCGGGTAACTTGCTTGGTGCCGAGCAGAGTGGCTTCATTGCCGATGTCGGTATCGAAACCTACCAAAAGATCTTGCAGCAGGCCATTTCTGAGCTTCGTGCCGAGGGTCTCGATACGTCGGGTCTTAGCGAGGCGGAAAACGATGCTATGAAGGATGTGTCGTTTGTGGACGACGCAACTATCGATATTGATGTAGATGCTTCAATTCCTGATAGTTATGTTCGTTCGCAGTCGGAGAAACTACGTCTCTACCGCGAGATTGATGCTATGCGTAGCGACGAGCAGTTCGAGGGCTTTGCCGAGCGATTGAAGGATCGCTTTGGTGAGTTGCCACAACCCGTATTGGAACTTATCGAGGTTATCAAGCTACGTCGCGAGGCCGTGAACCTTGGTATGGAGCATGTTAAGGTGAAAAATGGTCTGATGATTGTGCGTTTTGTGGGCGATAACAACTCTCCATTCTTCAAGACCGATACGTTCCTCAATATGCTGCGCAGGGTGGTTGCCGATCCCGAGCGTTTTGTTGTCAAGCAGTACAATAATCGCTTGTCGATGACCGTTAGAAAGATATATTCGCTTGCCGAGGGTGTCGCAATGTTGCGTAGCTTGGCGGCTGAGGCGAGCGTAAAAGATTAATAATCAATGGCAAATCTTATAATTGACATAGGCAATAGCAGGGCTAAGGCAGCTGTTATGCGCGATGGCGGGCTTTGTGGTGAGTATGCTGCTACGGAGTGTAGTGTGGCGTGGCTCGAAGAGATACTTTCTCGTCATTCGGATGTGTGTCAGGCTATCGTATCATCTACGGGATGCGATACTGCGTGGATATGCGAGTGGCTTGAGGCGAAGCTCGGGTATGTCGTAGCATTTAGCCCCGCGACGACGCTTATGCCTATCGGTAATGACTACCTCACACCCGAGACATTGGGTGCCGACCGTATTGCTGCGGCCGTGGGTGCTCAACAGCTATATCCAGATGGCGACATTATGATTGTCGATTTCGGCACGGCGATAACCATCGACTATGTGGTGGATGGTCGCTTCAAAGGTGGTAATATATCGCCAGGTATGACGATACGTTTTAGAGCGCTTAGTGACTATACGGCACGCCTGCCTCTATGCTCGGCTACGGATGATGTTTTGGCCTATGGCCGTACCACACGCGAGGCGATAGAGCAGGGCGTTATGCAAGGCATAACACACGAGATTGAGGGCTATATCGCGGCTTTTTCGCAAGAAAAAGCGAAAATTTACACAATTTTCACCGGAGGTGATGCAAAATATTTTGTAAAGAGAATTAAAAACGCGATATTTGCAGACTGTGAACCCGTTATTTACGGACTCAACACAATTTTGGACTATAATGCGAAGAGGAGATAAGTGGACATATTTGGTTGTGGCGGTGATCGCTTTTGTGGCGATGCTCGCTCCATACAGCCTTTCTGCACAGACGAGTAGTGTGAATGCCTATTCGCCATACTCGATGTATGGCCCAGGAGAGTTGCTAACACCAGGTAACGTACAGATGCGCTCTATGGGTGGTATCGGTATTGGCTTGCGCTCAGTAGGTCAGATCAATGCGCAGAATCCAGCTGCGGCAAGTATGATACCTCGCAAGAGCTTTCTATTCGACGTGGGCTTCGATGGCACGCATTTCCGCAATAGCCAGGCTAAGTACAACGCAGACGGTAGCTTTAGTAAGACTGCAAAGACGGTCTACAATACGGCAAATATCCACAATATCGCCGTGGCTCTGCCCTTGGCCAAGAGTGTGGGCCTTAACCTCACGGTAGCACCCTACAGCAGTGTGGGCTACAAGATTAAGAACACGGATCAGCAGGAGGATAATTGGGCCGACATCGGTCGCGTGATGTATATGCACAGCGGTGATGGCGATATCACGGAGGTAAAACTCTCGGTAGGTTGGGCTATCACACGACATATCTCGATAGGTGTTGCTGCGAAGTACTTCTGGGGATACCTCGAGAGAAACTACTCTACGGAGTTTACAAATGTGGTGACAGGTTCGGGCGCTTATGCCGCAGCAATAGGCGTGGATCGCTACGTGGTAAACAACTTCAAGATGCAGGCTGGTGCTCAGATAAGTTTTATCAGCAATGAGTACCGATTGCTTACGATGGGTCTTACCTACGATTTGGGCGGTAAGCTCAATCCCAAGAAGCAGAGTTATGTCTACGCTAACAGCATGGTCAATACGATCAATCCCTATCCTATTCGTGACCGTATCGAGGCTCTCGAGTTGCGCGTGCCTCACGAGTTTGGCGCAGGACTCTACTATGCCGACCGTATGGTAGCCTGCGGTTTGGATTACAAATACTCGACTTGGGGTTCGGCAAATGAGAACTACTCGGAGAGTATGGCCAATAGAGAGGATGTGGTGGCATATAGCGATACCCACACCATTAAGGCTGGTTTCGAGATTACGCCACGTCGTACGGATGTGCGTAACTATTTGAATCGTATGTCGTATCGTATTGGTGCCCGTGTGGGTAACTACTACCAGACATTCGCTGGCGAGAGGGTTAATCAGTTGGCCTTGACGGCAGGTATCGGTTTCCCCGTAAAGATTTGGGGTACATCGTCATTCAACCTCGGTTTCGAGTATGGTCGCTACTCATCACCCGCCGCTGTGAAGATTTCGGGTGCGAAGGTTGGCCTTGTGACACAGAACTACTACAAGATCTCTATCGGTTTCAGCCTCTTCTCGGCAGATACGTCGGATCACTGGTTCGTACGTCAGAAGTACAACTAATCGAGCGAAAGGGTAGATTTGTGTATGGCAAATGCCTGAATAAAAGTGTAAAACTACGAAAACAAACAAATAAAAACAAACTATGAAAAGTGTAAAGATTCTTTTGGCTGCCGCCGCAATGTTGGTTGGCGTATCAGCCTCAGCTCAGGACTTTAGCGATGACGCCAAGTATGGTATTTGGGGTGCAACAACTGAGGAGCGAGCTTCAAACATCGGTGCAAGTAACTACCTCAAGGACGAGCTCGATGCTAAGAACTACGATGCTGCAACTGTTTACCTTCAGCAGCTTCTTAACAACTGTCCAGCTGCTTCACAGCAGACATTCGCTCGTGGTGTAACCCTCTACAAGAACAAGGCAAACCGCGCACGTACAATCGATCAGAAGAAGGTCTATATCGACTCTATCCTTCTTATCTATGATCTTCGTTTGGAGTACTTCGGTAACCACCCAAAGAATGGTAAGGACTACATCCTCGATATGAAGGCTCGTGATATGCTCCGTTACTGCACTACAAACCGTCCTTTGTTGCGTGATGGTCTTAAGGCAGCGGTTGATGCAGCTCTCGAGAGCGGCCGTATCCACCTCGATATCGCATCGAGCTACTTCAAGTACTTGTGCGAGGACTTCGAGTATGATGATGCTGTGACAAGCGATATGATCTTGGCTGAGTATGAGCGCCTTACTCCTGTTTTTGCAGAGGTGTCGGCTGAGGATGAGCAGTACAGAGATATCTTCGAGACAAGCTTCGGTACAAGTGGTGCTGCAAGCTGCGAGAACCTCGAGACACTCTTCGGTGCGAAGCTTGCGGCAGATCCCGACAACCAGGATCTTTTGGCTCAGGCAGTAGGTCTTATGTCACGTGCTCAGTGTACAAGCGACTTCTTCTTCGCTACAACTGAGAAGTACTACGCTGTAAAGCCATCTTCAGAGACTGCTTTGTTCTTGGCTCAGGGCTTCCAGGGTCGTGGCGAGAACGACAAGGCGTTGAAGTATTTGCGTGAGGCACTCGCTGTTGAGACATCACCTTCAGCTAAGGAGCCTCTCTACGTTCAGATCGCCCTTATCGAGATCGGTAACCAGAACTACACTGCAGCAGCTGAGTCGGCTCGCGAGTTGCGTAATATCAACCCTGAGAACGGTTACGCTTACTTCATCCTCGGTCAGTGCTACGCATCTACTCCATGTCCAGATGATAAGATTGGTGGTACATCGGTATATTGGGCTGCATACGATGCTATGGCTCAGGCAGTAAATCTCCTCAAGGATGTTCCCGAGGTACAGAAGGCAGCACAGCAGCTTATGAATGCTTACCGTGGTGCGTTCCCTATGCAGGAGACTTGCTTCTTCGCAGAGCTTACTGCAGGTGATCGCTACACTATCCTCTGTGGCTTCGCTGCTGGTCAGTCTACTACAGTACGCTACCGTTAATCGATTGCTACACACTAAGTAACTATGTTACGTAGTCTGCGTAGATATGCATTGTTAGCACTCTCCATTGTGGGGAGTGCTACATTGCTATTCTCGTGTGGCAATAAGAAAAATCCTGTCCACTACGACTACGAGACATTGCTTACCGAGTCGAGCGAGCACCGTACGATAACGATGATGGAGAATGGACAACGCTCCTATATCTTCTCTGCACCGCTTATCGAGGGATATAGCATGGCGACAAACCCCTATCAGGAGTTTCGCCGTGGTATATTTATGACAACATTTACGTCGGACTCTCTATCGCTTGTCGATGCTACGATTAAGGCGCAGTATGCGATATACTACGAGCGTCAGAAGCTATGGGAGGCGAAGGGTAATGTTGTGATAAATAAGTTCATTCGCTCGGAGGCAGATACAACAATTACAGATACCACGAAGGTATATACCCAGCAGCTCTTCTGGAACGCTACTACCGAGAAGATATATTCGAATGTCGATACTAAGGTGTTGCAGAAGGATGGCTGGCACTTTGGCGTGGGCTTCGAGGCTGATGAGGATCTGAAGAATATCCACTTCAGAAAGTATAGCTCGGAGGTGGAGTTCGATTCGGCACCAGCGCCTAAGAAGGGTGCGGAAGATGCCAAGGCGAATGAGGCTAAGGATACTGCACCTAAGACGGAAAAGGTTGAAAGTAAGCCTGATAACAAGGCGGAGATAGAGCTTAAGAGTACGTCTAAAAGCGAGAAACCGACGACAAATAGTAGGGTTGGCCGTGATGAACTATCCCCAATGCAGAAGGTTGAGGGTAAGGCGAAGGGTGGATCTCAGATGATGGATCGTACGGATAGGCCTAATCCTAATACTATGCAGCCTGCAGGTCAGGTTGCGCCTTCACGACCCCAGGATGGCAAGAGTTCGCGTGGTGGAGTTGCCAAGGGTGGCGATAAGCGAGGTCAGGATGTCGCACGACAGACGATGGATCTTAACTCGGGTGTCACAAATCCTAAGATGGATCGCAATGGCGAGACGACGCGTCCTCCGATGGAGCGCAATGCGCAGGTGGGACTTAAAACCGATAATAAGAAGTAGTTGTGGTAGAGCAGATAGCAGCATATAGTATCTCGAGGTCGGGTGAGATAATGATTAGTAACACCTGGTGTTGTGCTGTTTGTCTGTTATAAATAAAAATAAATATAGGTATAGTCGCCCAAAAAGGTGGCTACACGCAGATATATAAACTTAGATAGAATGGGAGCAACGCTCATAACAATAGCCGTAATGCTGATGTTTTCGGCATTCTTCTCGGGTATGGAGATCGCCTTCTTGGGGCGTAACCGATTGCGCGAGGAGATTGACCGTCAGCATAACCCATTGTTTAGCCGTATCTCGGATATCTTTGCGCACAACGCAGGTAACTACATTACAACCATCCTCGTAGGTAACAATATTGCGCTGGTAATCTACTCTATATCAATGTCTACGTTGCTTGTCGAGTTGTTCGATATGCAGAATGCTCTGTTGCAGACGATTATTTCGACAATCGTCATACTCTTCATTGGTGAGTATATCCCTAAGTCGGTGGTTAAGCGTAACCCCAATTTCTACTACTCGATCTTCTCGGTGGTGATGTACCTCTTCTACATCATCCTCTACCCCGTGTCACGCCTTACAACGCTGATATCGTATGGCTTGATACGTCTTACGGGTCGTCGCATCGAGCAGAGAAATGAACCTACGGAGTTCAATCGTCACGACTTGGCATCGCTTGTCGAGTCGGAGAATGTCGAGGTGCAGCTTGAGGATGAGGAGGATATTCGTCTATTCCAGAATGCACTGGATTTTGCCGACTTGCGAGTTCGCGATTGTATGGTCCGTCGTGTGGATGTCGAGGCTGTAGACTTGGAGTCTACGACCATTGAGGAACTTACCGCACGATTTGTCGAGACCAATTTTTCGCGCATATTCGTATGGCACGATTCGATTGACAATATCATCGGATATGTAAATTCGAAGAGTCTTTTTGAGAATCCTAAGGAGATCTCCGACATCATCATAAAGACGATTTACGTGGCCGAAACTATGCCGTTGCAGGCTATGCTCGAGACCTTTACGAAGCGCAAGGCAAGTATTGCCGTAGTTATAGACGAGTTCGGTGGTACGGCAGGTATCATCTCGTTGGAGGATGTCTTGGAGCAGATTTTTGGTGAGATTGAGGATGAGCACGATGTGCAGGAGATGGTCGAGAAGCAGACGGGCGAGGGCGAGTGGACGTTCTCGGCACGACTCGAGGTGGAGTATCTCAACGAGCGTTACGAGTTGGGTATCACCGAGAGCGAGGAGTACGACACGTTGGCCGGATATATTATCTCGATGTATGGCCGTATCCCACAGGAGGGTGAGGAGTTGCGTGCCGAAAAGTTCGAGATCAAGATTCTTAAGCGAGAGCAATCTCGCTTGGATTTGGTGTCGCTCAAGCGTCTCGAGTAACGATTAACAGCCCCTTTTAGCAAAAAAAGAGGCTAAGGTTGTGTAGTTTGACAAAAAATTACTACCTTTGAGGGTTTTATTGACAGAAACGACAAAAATAATAAATAATAAAATCTTATGGCAACATTAAACACACTTAGAACTAAGTATGGCATTGTGCTTTCAGTACTCATTGCCATCGTTCTTTTGGCATTCATTTTGGGTGACCAGCTCAGCTACCGTGGCAACCGTCAGGAGATGGTAGATGAGACAGTTATGACAATCGCTGGTGAGAATGTTAAGGCATCGGAGTATGCTCAGCTTAGCGCATACCTCCACGACGTACTTCGCAACAGCGGTGCATCACAGGATCAGATCGACAACCTCGTATCTAACACATTCATCTACAACAACTATACCGCACCTGCTATTGCAGAGATCGGTTTGAGTGTAAGCGAGGCAGAGATCGACGCTTATGCTGTTGAGTTTGGTCAGCGCGTAGCTGCACAGCTCCAGCAGTATGGCTGGCCTGCAGATCAGATCGAGCCTATGGTACGCTACCAGTGGGAGCTCGAGACATTGACTGTAGAGCAGATGCTTGCACAGCAGAAGCTTATGGCACTCTTCGGTGCTGCAAACTATGTTAACCGTCTTGAGGTTGAGCAGCAGTTGCGTGAGGAGAACCTTACATTCGATGGTCGCTACACTATGGTTCCCTACACTGCCGCTGGCGAGGTAGAGGTTACTGAGGAGGAGATCGACGCATACTACGAGGCACACCGTGAGGAGAATCCTTCATTCGGCAGCCGCACACTCCGCTACGTAACTTTCGCTATCGAGGCTACTGAGGAGGATAAGGCAGCTGTCGAGAAGAGCATTATGGATGTGAACAAGGAGGTAGCTGAGGCTAATGGTGATGTTGAGGCTATCAAGCGTGCAGTACGTGCTATCGGTGGTAAGGCAGATAGCTACAAGCTCCACAGCTCACTCGACGCTAAGGTTGCAGATGCTCTCAAGGCTAAGAAGCAGTATGGTCCCGTTTTGGAGCAGGGTAAGTGGAATGCTACATACCTCCTTTCAGATGTTACGGCTCCTGCAACATTCGATTTCGAGGTTGCTGTTGTAAACAACATTATGGAGGCTAACGAGCTCGTTGCTGAGCTTGAGGCTAACGGTGGTGATTTCGCAAAGCTTGCTACAGCAGTTGATACCGACACCGACAGCCGTGCAATGACTGCAATGAGCAACGTTGAGGCTAAGAGCTTCATCGGTAAGAAGGTAGGCGATATCTTCACTTATACATACAACCACAAGCCTGCAGTTGTGAAGATCACAGCCGTAGGTGAGAAGCAGCGCTTCGTGCTCACAGCAGATGTTGAGAAGAGCGTAGTTGCAAGCGAGGATACTCGTAGCCGCATCGCTTCTGAGGTTGATACCTTCGTGAAGAGCGCAGGTGAGGGTGTTGAGAGCTTCAACGAGGCTGCAAATGCTGCTGGCTACCAGGTTTTGGCAACTACAGCTAACCGCAACGATTACAATCCTAACTACGGTATGGGTCGTGGTGTACGTGGTATCGCTAACTCACGCACTATGGCTGTTTGGGGCTACAACGCTGAGGTAGGTGCTATCCGTTCATTCCACATCGGCGATGTTATCTACGTGGCTATGGTTTCAGCTATCGACAACAACGAGTATAAGGTTAAGAACGCTTCACAGATCGAGCGTACTTTGAAGCACGACAAGCAGTTTGCAATGCTTGAGTCTGAGCTTGCGTTGGACGCAGCTATCGAGGGTGCTCAGAGTGGTAAGTTCGAGGGTGTTAAGTTCTCTGCAAACAGCGTTGATGGTAAGTACGAGCAGGCGTTGGTAGGTGCAATCGCAGCTACACGCGAGCTTGGCGTAGCAAAGGTTGTTAAGGGTCAGAACGCAGCATTCGTATTCGTTGTAGATGCTATCAACGGTGATGTTGATGCAGCTGAGGAGCGCACTCCTTTGATGACTCAGCGTGAGAGCGTTATGGGTCAGATGGGTGCATCGGCTCTTATCTACAAGGCTGACATCCAGGATAACCGCGGCGAGGGTCAGCTTTAATAGTTAGACAGCGACGCAATAGAAATAGAGGGTGCTCAATATCGTTGATGTTGGGCACTTTCGTGTATAGACTAAAGATTGCTACTAAGCGGCAACTCCAAAGAGAGTACTATTTAGTATAAATATATGAAGATTCAGTGTTTTTGCGTATTGCTTCTTGCAGTACTATTGGGTGTGGGTGTAGCATCTGCGCAAACAAAAGATTTTAACAAGAGCGGCAACGATAGGTTTGCTATCAAGGTGCAGACATTCATGGGTAGCTACCTTATGGCGAGTAGCAACCTCAAGGAGATCAATCCTAATGGCCCTGCGGGTATCAACTTCGGCTTGGAGTTTCCCTCATCACAGCAGCGCCCTTGGCAGCAGTATCTGAACAACCCTACGGTTGGTTTGGGTATGTCGTATATCGACCTTGGTGCAAAGGCTATGGGTAAGGCTATTGCGGTCTATCCCTACATCATGCTCAATGGTTTTCGCTCGGAGCACTTCAACCTAAAGGTTAAGCTCGGCTCGGGTCTTGCAGCATTGAACGAGCACTACTATACGACGCTCGATGAGCCTGTGCCCAATATGACCTTTGCGACAACTATCAATGCCTACCTTACGGGAGGACTTAACTTTGAGTTTCCTATCACGCGTAACCTTACGATTAATAGCGAGTTGGGTTTCTTCCATATCAGCAATGGTCGTACTAAGGAGCCTAATAAGGGTGCTAATGTGCTCTATGGAGGTATCGGTCTTGTGGGTGTGATTAACCCTGTGGAGGGTGATGAGCGTGAGCCTATCGAGTTCCCCGACCTACCATATAATTGGAGCTTGAACGTGACCGCTTCATCGGGTATCCACGCTGCGGATCGTACCGATCCTAACCGCTTCTTTATCTTGTCATTCCACGTTGGAGCGATTTACAATACGTGTAATTGGCATGGTATAGGTGTTGGTGCCGATCTGTTCTACAACGATGCTATCGGTAATGCAAAGACCAACCGCGGTATGTATCGCGTTACGGAGGATGATTGGCGACGTATGCGTGGAGGTCTTTCTATCAACAACGAGTTTAAGTTTGGCGATATTACGGCGATGCTCGATTGGGGTGTGTACCTCTTCAATCCCGTGCGTAACCTCTATGCTAACGACCACCCAATCTATGGTACAGGCCCTCGTCCCTTGTTCTATAAGTCGGAGGAGACGGGTGTCGATGAGGCCTTCCACTATATCCGTTTCGGTATCAAGTATCGCATTTGCGATAACGTATATCTTCAGGCCTTGGCTAAGACGCATATGCACATCTGCGAGCTTGTCGAGTTTGGCGTAAGCTATCAGATTCCATTCATAAAGAAGAGCAAGCGTCGCGACGATAAGGTCGTTTTCCACCATAAGCGTAATTGGTGGAAGGAGTACTAATAGAGTATAACCACTAGTAAAAAGCCCAGTATGAAGAGTGTAGTAGGCATGGGTAATGCCCTGACCGATATGTTGGTAAACATAGCAAGCGATGCTGTGTTGCAGGAGTATAGTCTGCCCAAGGGTTCGATGAGTCTTGTTGATGGTGAGTTGCAGACGAGAATATCTAAGTCTGTGGCGGGTGCTCCACACTCGTTGTCGCTGGGAGGCTCGGCGGGCAACACGATACGCTGTATGGCGCGTCTTGGTACGCGTGTGGGCTTTATCGGCAAGGTGGGCCATGATGGCACGGGTGAGTTCTACGAGCAGGCGTTGCGCAATGTGGGTGTTGAGCCCTTTATGCTTCGATCGGAGAAGCGCTCGGGTAAGTGTCTATCGCTTGTCTCGGCCGATGGTGAGCGCACGTTGGTAACGCATCTTGGCGCTGCGGCCGATATGCACAAGGAGGATATCTCGGAGAGGATGTTCGAAGGCTACGATTGTCTTTATATCGAGGGTTATTTGGTTCAGGATCACGAGCTTATTCGCTCTACGGTGCAGCGTGCTAAGGAGCAGGGTCTGCGTGTAGCGCTCGACCTGGCATCGTTCAATGTGGTGGAGGAGAATCGAGATTTCTTACGTCGCCTTGTTGCCGATTATGTCGATATTATCTTCGCTAATGAGGATGAGGCGCGAGCCTTTACTGGTGAGGCCGATCCCGAGGTTGCGTTGCACCATATTGCTGCGATGTGCGAACTTGCTGTGGTGAAGATTGGTATGCGTGGCGCACTTATCAAGCGTGGCGAGGAGATGGTGCATGTAGGTATCATGGAGGCAGCCAAGCGTGTCGATACGACGGGTGCTGGCGACTTCTATGCTGCAGGATTCCTTGCGGCGTTGTGCGAGGGCCTCGATCTTATACAGTGTGGTACGCTGGGAGCTATCGCTGCGGGTAAGGTTATCGAGGTTGTTGGAACTACCTTTGGTGAGGAGGTGTGGCGTGAGATCTTCGAGCTATATGCCGAGGTGCGTAATCGTCGTCTTATGTTTTAATTATAGGAGTAGTAATTAATAGTCGCGTTATGGAGATTTACTTTATATTAGCCCTTGTGGCCATTGTCGTAATGTCGATTGTTGCCTATGTCGTTGGTCGCCGTAGTGGCCAGGATAGGGAGAGTGGTATTAAGATCGAGGTTATGCAACAGCGACTCGATGAGGCGCAACGTGCTATTGCGGAGCGAGATAGCCGCATTGTTGAGTGTGAGAGTCGCGCCGAGCAGTTGCGCGAGCAGATCAAGAGCCTTACTGCCGAGCGAGATGTGGAGCGTGTGAAGGCGCAGACAGCCGAGCAACGTGTGGAGGAGCAGAAGAGCGAATCGCGTGAGGCGATGGATAAGCAGTATAAGACGCTTAAGGCTTCGTTCGAAGAGCAGCTCGCGTCGTTGCGCGAGATGAATACGCAGCAGGTGGAGTCGCAGCTTAAGCTTATCAAGGAGCAGATGCGTTCGACATCGGAGGAGGTACTCAAGCAGCGTGAGCAGGAGCTACGCGAGCGTAACGTGGAGCAGGTGTCAAAGATTGTAGATCCTCTGCAGCAGAGCCTTAAGATGATGCGCGAGGCACTGAACGACTCTAAGGAGAAGCATCAGGAGGCCTTGCATCGTCTCGATGCTACGATTCAGGCAAATATGAAGAATAGCGAGACGCTGGGTGAGACGGCAGCACGCCTTACACGAGCGCTTACGGGTGAGGTTAAGGTGCAAGGTAACTTTGGTGAGTTGAAGCTACGCCAGCTTCTCGAGGACTTAGGCCTGAAGGATGGCGAGCAGTACTCATCGCAGGAGCACCTACGAGATAAGCTTGGTAAGCGCATCAAGGATGATGAGGAGCGCGGTCTTATTCCCGATTTCGTGCTTCATTTCCCAAATAAGAGGGATGTTGTCGTGGACTCGAAGATGTCGTTTACGGCCTACGAGCGTTATATCAATTCGGAAGATGCTGTGGAGCAGAGCGTGGCGCTCAAGGAGCATCTTCGTAGCGTGAGGGCTCAGGTGGAGCGTCTGGCGAAGAAGGATTATAGCAAGTATCTGCAGGAGGGTTACAATAAGCTCAACTTCGTGATTATGTATATCCACACGGAGGGTGCGCTTAACCTTGCGCTGTTGAACGATACATCGCTCTGGCGCGAGGCCTACGACCGTGGTGTACTTATCCTTGGGCCGCAGACTATGTATATGAACCTCAGAATATTGGAGCTTATGTGGACGCAGGTGCGCCAGCTTCATAATCAGGAGGAGATGATGCGTGCCGCAAATCAGATTATCGACCGCACGCAGGACTTCGCAGCACGCTTTACGGAGGTGGAGTCGAAGATGCACGACACGGTGGCGAGTATGAATAAGCTTAAGATTACGACGGGCGAGGATGGTAAGAGTATCATCACCGCAGCACGTAACCTGCTTAAGGCTGGAGCGCGCGAAAATCGAAAAAAACGAAGCATTGCTGATGAGGATAGCGCAATGTTTTTGGAAGAGGAGAGCCCTGTTGTTGCATCTTTGGATGTGGAGTCTTCGGAGATGTAGTCGAGTGGCGGCTTAACAATAAAACTTTATGAATATGGAACGACATATCGATATAAATCACTTTAACTATGAGCTTGCGGATGAGCGTATTGCGAAATTTCCGCTAGAGAATAGATCCTCTTCTAAACTTCTTGTCTACGACAATGGAAGTATCGCCGAGGAGCGCTTCTCGTCTATTGCCGATAACCTGCCTGCAGGTGCGACACTCGTGTTTAACAATACGCGTGTTGTGCGTGCACGTATCGTTATGCACAAAGCCTCGGGAGCACGTATCGAGGTCTTCTGCCTCGAGCCACACAACCCTGCAGACTACGAGCGTGCCTTTGCTATGCGCTCGGAGAGCGAGTGGAGCTGTATTGTCGGCAATCTGAAGAAGTGGAAGGAGGGTGAGGTTGGTATCGACTTCGAATATCGTGGTGAGCCTCATACGTTGCGTGCCGAGATTACGGAGCGTGGCACAAGAGAGCATATCGTCAAGTTCCGTTGGTCGGCCGATTGCTCGTTTGGTGAGCTTTTGGAGCAGTTGGGGCGTATTCCCATCCCCCCATATCTCAATCGCGAGAGCGAGGAGATCGACAACACCCGCTATCAGACTGTCTATGCACGTTACGAGGGTTCGGTGGCAGCACCTACCGCAGGTCTACACTTCACCCCAGAGCTTATCGACCAGATGCGTGGTCGCGGCTTCAGCTTCGAGGAGGTGACACTCCACGTAGGCGCAGGTACATTCCTTCCTGTTAAGAGTGAGGATGCTGCGGAGCACCCTATGCACACGGAGCACTTTACGGTGACGCTTAGCACGGTGGAGCATCTGTTGGCTAATTGTCGCTCTATCGTTGCTGTGGGTACGACATCGGTGCGCACATTGGAGTCGCTTACGGCTTTGGCTTGGCGTATCCACACAACGGGAACTCCCGATGTGGAGCGTGTCGTAGGTCAGTGGGAGCTGTACGATATACCTGCGGAGTTTAAGGGTGAGGATGTGCTCACAACGCTTAAGTGTTATATGCAGCGCGAGGGCTTGGATCAGCTCAAGGCCGCAACGCAGATTATGATTACGCCATTGGGCTATCGATTCCGCATTGTGCGCTATATCGTGACAAATTTCCATCAGCCCAAATCTACACTTTTGCTCCTTGTGAGTGCATACGTTGGAGAGGACTGGCGACGCATCTATAACTACGCTCTGGAGCACGATTTCCGCTTTTTGAGCTATGGCGACTCATCACTTTTGAAGGTAGAGCGAGAATTATAAAATTGGACTATTTCGGAACAAGCGTAACGACGCTAAATTAAAAATGTCATTATAACTTAGGTTGTAATGGCATTTTTTTATAACAAAAGTTATATCTTTGCGAACTCATTTTTCACAACTATAAAACATAAATAAAGATGAAATCACTAAAAATTGGAGATCTCGAGGCTCAGCGTCCAATTGTGCAGGGCGGTATGGGTGTCGGTATCTCGTTGTCGGGACTTGCCTCAGCAGTAGCTAATGAGGGTGGCGTAGGCGTAATCTCATCAGCAGGTCTTGGCTTGATATACAAGCACCTCTCATCGAATGTTGCAGAGGCAGCTATCCTCGGTCTTAAGGAGGAGTTGCGCAAGGCGCGTGCAAAGACTCAGGGTATCGTGGGTGTAAACGTAATGGTTGCGATGAACAACTTCGCAGATATGGTGCGTACGGCAATCGCCGAGAAGGCTGATATTATCTTCTCGGGTGCTGGCCTTCCTCTTAACCTCCCTTCGTTCTTGACAGAGGGTGCTAAGACTAAGCTTGCTCCTATTGTATCGTCGGCACGTGCTGCAAAGCTTCTCTGCGAGAAGTGGTTCAACGAGTATCGCTATACTCCCGATGCTATTGTCGTTGAGGGCCCTAAGGCGGGTGGTCACCTTGGTTATAAGGCCGATCAGATCTTCAACGAGGCGTATGCGTTGGAGAAGACCTTGCCCGAGGTTGTCGAGGTAGTTAATAAGTTTGCGGCAGAGCACAACTGCCATATCCCCGTTATCGCTGCTGGCGGTATCTACACAGGCGAGGATATTCACAAGATGATGGAGCTGGGTGCTTCGGGCGTGCAGATGGGTACGCGCTTCGTAACAACTGAGGAGTGCGATGCCGATATCCGCTTCAAGGAGGCCTACATCAACGCAAAGCAGGAGGATATCGAGATTATCCAGAGCCCTGTGGGCATGCCTGGTCGTGCGGTGCATAGCTCGTTCCTTGCCAGCGTAAAGGAGGGCTTGAAGAAACCTAAGCAGTGCGCGTTTAACTGTATCCGCACGTGCGATGTGGTGAATAGCCCCTACTGCATTATGCTTGCTCTGTTCAACGCCTTCAAGGGTCGATTGGATAGCGGTTATGCCTTTGCGGGAGCTAACGCATGGCGTGCCGAGAAGATCGAGTCGGTGAAGAATCTTATCAATTCGCTTGTCGAAGAGTACGATGCGGTAGTTAAGAGTAGATAGATAGCTCAACAATAAAAAATGGATTGTCCCGACGGGAACAATCCATTTTTTTATTTAACAGCCTCTCGGCTACTACCAATTCAAGATCTTCTTGAAATCGAAATCCTCGGGGTTAGCAACGTAAGCCTTAGCAGCCTCGTAGTCCTCGGGAGTGATGTAGTGCATCAAGTTATCGATAACCTGGTGGATCTTGTCGGCGTTGATATCTACCAAACGTGGAGGAATCTTGCCTGTCTCGGGATCCTGCAAATCCTTGAGGTACAATGGTGATACGTAGCCCTCCTGGCTGATGTAAACCATACAGCCGGTCTTGCCCTCAGCAAATAGCTTATATACACCCATACCGAGCTGTGAGCAATATACCAAGTCGAATGCGCAAGGAGTCTGGCAGCGCACCTCGTAGCCAATCTCTACTGGACGAGACTTAACCTTGATGCCGAGTGCCTTGCACTTCTTCTCCAACAAGGTGTTGAACATCTCAGCCTTAGATACCTTACCCAACTCTGGGTGACCGTGGTCGTCGTATGAGAACTGGATACCTGACTTGAGAATCTCCTCCTGATCCAACGAGTGGAATACACCCTCCGATACCATTGCAACACCATAGTCCATACCTACGATCTTACGCTTGATGATAGCCGAGATGATAAGGTTGATGATCTTGTCGATAGTAATCTTTGTCTTGTTGAACATCTCGGGGATGATGATCATAGGGTAGTGGCAAGCCGATGCGATACCGAATGCGAGGTGACCTGCAGAGCGACCCATAGCTGCAACTACGAACCAGTTAGCCGATGTACGAGCATCGTTATATACTGCGCGACCGATTACCGAACCAGCGTTCTTTGCTGACTGGTAGCCGAATGTAGGCATACCTGCGGGCAATGGAAGGTCGTTGTCGATAGTCTTAGGAACGTGGATGTTGGCGATAGGGTACTGCTTAGCCTCGAGGAACTTAGCGATGCGGTTAGCTGTAGATGCTGTATCGTCGCCACCAACAGTTACCAACAACTTGATGTTGTTAGACTTGAAGAAGTCGAGGTTGAAGTTCTTCTCGAAATCCTCGTCGCTGGGCTTGAAACGGCTCATAGTGAGGTACGAACCACCCTGGTTGAAGATGTAGTCTACGCGGAACATATCCAAATCCTCGTAACGAGGGTTGGGGTTGAAGAGTCCTGAGTAACCGTAGTGCAAACCGATTACACGGTAGCCCTTAGCCAAAAATGTCTTAGCAACGCTGCCGACAACAGTGTTCATACCGGGAGCTGGACCGCCACCCGTGAGAATTGCAATAGCCTCTTTCATAGCTTATATTGTTTTTTGAAGTTAGAATATTTCTAGTCTAATAAATTTCTAAGTTCTGCAAATATAATAAATTTTTTTAAGAAGTTATAAATTTTGTTGAAATATTCTCTTTTTTAATCGAAAATTTGTACCTTGTGCTCTGTAAACCGATAAAAGCCCTGATTTATGCGTAGGATCTATCTTACTCTTTTTGCTATTTTCTCGTTTTTGGCCGTCGCTCATGCGCAGCAGGCAGAGGTTGCAAAGCCATTTAATGGCCTAATCCTTAGGGAGGATGGTCGTGGCGTAAAGGCTCGTATCGAGGTTGTTGATAGTGATAAAGTTACCTTATCAGATGGTAAGGGACGCTTTGGTCTGACGGATATTCAGCCCGAAGATGTGCTCCGCGTGGTATATCATCGCGACGAGATTCTTATCCCCGTTGCGGGTAGGCGTAGTATTCGTATAGTGCTTAGTGACGAGGCTTTAGCCTATAGTGCCGAGGAGTCGGAGGAGTTGGCAAATATCGGCTTTGGTTATGTCAAGCGTCGCGAGAAGGTCGATTTCTCGTCGGGTATTTCGGGCGATAGATTGCGCTCTACGGGGTGCAACAATGTGATAGATGCGCTGCTTGTGTTCGTACCTTCGCTACGCAGGGTCAATGGCGAGCTCTGTCTATATGGTCAGGGGTCGATAAATAGCTCCTCGGCGGTGCTGGTACTGTGTGATGGTCAGGAGATTAACCCCGAGCATATCAACATTGCGGATGTGGATAATGTCGAGGTGCTGAAGGGTGCCAATATGTATGGCTTTAGAGGGGCAAACGGAGTGGTGCTTATAACAACAAAGAGTGCGCAATCCCGATAGGATGCGCACTCTCTATTTTTCGTATGTCGAACTCTTAGTACTGCTCCTTCTCGTTGGGGAAGTCGCGGCTCTTAACGTCATCTACATAATGGCCTACAGCCTCCAAAATCGTTGTGCCCACATCGGCATAGCGACGCAAGAAACGGGGTGAGAACGACTGAGTAATGCCGAGCATATCGTGAGCTACGAGCACCTGACCATCAGTCGCGCCACCAGCACCGATACCGATAGTTGGAATGCGTAACTCCTCAGATACACGCTTGCCAAGCTCTGCGGGAATCTTCTCCAAAACGATGGCGAAGCAGCCTGCCTGCTCAAGCAATTTTGCATCGCGGATGAGCTTTTCGGCCTCGGCGCTATCCTTAGCACGCACGTTGTATGTTCCGAACTTGTGGATCGACTGTGGCATCAAGCCGAGGTGACCCATAACGGGGATACCTGCCGATAGAATACGGTTTACCGACTCGATAATCTCCTCGCCACCCTCCATCTTAACTGCGTCAGCCTCAGTCTCTTTCATGATGCGGACTGCAGAGTCGAGAGCGAGCTTAGAGTTGCCCTGATACGTACCAAACGGAAGGTCCACAACCACGAGGGCACGCTCCACTGCACGCACCACCGACTTAGCGTGGTAGATCATCATATCGAGGGTAATAGGGAGAGTAGTCTCAAAACCGGCCATAACATTGGCTGCCGAGTCGCCAACAAGGATAACATCGATACCTGCCTTGTCGACAATCTTGGCCATAGAGTAGTCATATGATGTGAGCATTGCGATCTTCTCGCCGCGCTGCTTCATCTCCGTAAGGCGAAGTGTCGTTACGGCTCTTACTGTACTTTCAACTGACATAATGCTAGTGTTGTTTGTGTTATATTAGTGCAAAGATAACGAAATAAATGAATATATCACGCTTTATTTGCGAAATCTCGCTGCGATAATCTCAAAAAAGGGTCGCCAAGTCGAGATTTTGGTGCAAAGAAAGTGGTGTCTTGTGGTAAAAAATACATATATATATTGTGTAGTATAAAAAAAAGTCGTATATTTGCGGCGTAATAGAGCGAAGGTAAGGGGGCGGGAGTCCCCTTATTTCGTATCAAATAGTGAAGCAAAGACGAGTAAAGATTAGACGTTAAGAGTAAGTATATGATTGACATTAATAAAGTTACGGAGATTGCCGAGCGTCATTTGGCGGGTAGCGACATGTTCGTCGTGGAGTGTAAGTCTACGCCTATGGGCGAGATCGAGTTGCTTATCGACAGCGACACGGCAGTAAAATTGGAGGATTGTGCAGCGCTTAACCGCGCTATTGAGGCAGAGCTCGACCGCGAGGTTGAGGATTACTCGTTGATGGTTGCTTCGGCAGGTATCGGCTCGGAGCTTAAGCTCTTGCGCCAGTATCGCAAGATTTTGGGCTCATCAGTTGAGGTACTCCTCAAGGATGGTATCAAGCTCCTCGCCAAGCTCGAGAATGCCGACGAGCAGGGCATTGCAATCTCGTATGAGGAGAAGCAACTCATCGAGGGCAAGAAGCGCAAGCAGACGGTGCAGGTGAGCAAGGAGTACAAGTGGGAGGAGATAAAATATGTTAAAGAATATCTCGACTTCAAGTAATTTTTCGTGATAAGAGGTAATCTATCGCGTCGGGCTTGTCGTTGAAATGCTCACATACGTCAGGTATGCTCCGCTTTCAACTCTGGCGACCCGCCACTATATCTCACCTCTTCTAACGAAGAATCGAGAACGTAAACTAAGATAAACTAATAAACAAAATATATAAGCAAAATGAAGTACATTAATCTTATCAGCAATTTCGCTGAGTTCAAAGAGTTGAAGAGCATCGACAACTCAACGCTTATCGGTGTGTTGGAGGATGTATTCCGTCACGCTTTGCAGAAGCAGTTCGAGAGCGACGAGAACTTCGACGTGATCATTAACCCAGAGAAGGGTGACCTCGAGATTTGGCGTAACCGCAAGGTCGTAGAGGACGATATGTTGGAGGATGAGAACACCGAGATCGCACTCTCGGAGGTGAAGGCTATCGATGCCTCTTACGATGTGGGTGACGAGTATGTAGACCAGATCGACATGACAAAGTTTGGTCGTCGTGCAGTTCTCTCATTGCGTCAGAACCTCGCATCACGCATCCTCGATTTGGAGAAGGTTGCACTCTTCGAGAAGTACTCTGAGAAGGTGGGCGAGATCATCTCTGGCGAGGTTTACCAAGTGTGGAAGAAGGAGGTATTGGTGCGTGATGATGAGGATAACGACCTCGTATTGCCCAAGAGCGAGCAGATTCCTAATGACTTCTACCGCAAGGGTGACACCATCAAGGCTGTAGTTAAGAGCGTGGAGATGAACAACAACCAGCCACGCATCATCCTTTCGCGTACCGACAATCAGTTCCTCGAGCGTTTGTTCGAGCAGGAGGTACCCGAGATCTACGATGGTCTTATCACTATCAAGAAGATTGCTCGTATCCCTGGTGAGCGTGCAAAGGTTGCTGTTGAGTCGTATGACGAGCGTATCGATCCAGTAGGTGCTTGTGTTGGTGTTAAGGGCTCACGTATCTACACTATCGTTAAGGAGTTGCGCAACGAGAATATCGACGTTGTGAACTACACAGCAAACACATCGCTCATGATTCAGCGTTCGTTGAACCCCGCAAAGGTATCGACAATCACTATCGACGAGGAGCGTAAGACAGCTTCGGTATACCTCAAGCCTGAGGAGGTATCGTTGGCTATCGGTAAGGGTGGTCTTAACATCCGTCTTTCGAAGTTGCTCACAGGCTACGATATCGACGTATACCGCGAGATCGAGGAGGAGGATGTTGCTTTGACTGAGTTCGCAGACGAGATTGAGGCATGGGTTATCGACGCCCTCAAGAGCGCAGGTTGCGACACGGCGAAGAGCGTACTCGAGCTCTCAGTAGAGGAGATTGCACAGCGTGCTGACCTCGAGGTTGAGCAGGCTGAGGCTGTGGTATCTATCCTCAAGGCTGAGTTCGAGGAGTAGGAGGCTTATCGAAAACGATAGCAAGTGATAAAGATTAATAAACGAAAGGATATATAGATGGATAATAGTAAGAAGATAAGGCTAATACAGGTTGCTAAGGAGTTTAAGGTGGGTTTTAACACACTTGCAGACTTCTTGCAGCGTAAAGGCCTACAGAGCGATTGCTCACCCTCTTCGCCCGTGTCGGCAGATGTTTACGCCGTATTGGAGAAGGAGTTTGGTGGCAATAAGCAGTCGGGTAACGAGCGTAACAATGTTCGTGAGCGTATTCAGCAGAAGGGTTCGGTAAGCATCAACTCACAGGATAAGAGCGAGGATGAGGAGGACGAGGTAGTCATCAAGAGCAACGTGATTAGCGTTAAGGAAGAGGTGCGTGGCCCTAAGATTCTCGGTAAGATTGACCTCGGAGGCAAGAAGGTAGAGCCTAAGGCTGAGGTTAAGGCAGAGCCTAAGGTTGAGGCAAAGCCCGAGCCTAAGCCAGCACCTAAGGCTGAGCCAAAGGTAGAGGTTAAGGCTGAGCCCAAGGTAGAGCCCGTGAAGGTTGAGGAGCCTGCGGTTGATGACGCTAAGCGTGATTCGGTATTCCGTCCTCAGGTTGAGCAGCTTGGCGGTCCCAAGATTCTCGGTACAATGGATGTGTCGAACATGGTTCCTGGTGGCAAGCACAAGCGTAAGCGTCTTGACAAGGAGAAGGTAGATGTAACGAAGGCTGGCAAGAATGGTGGTAAGCCTGAGAAGGGTGGTCCTAAGGGTGATAACAACGCTAACAAGGGCAACCAGCAGGGTGGTAACAATAACCAGCAGCAGCCTAACAATAAGAAGCAGAAGAATAAGCAGCAGAAAGCGCAGCAGCCTAAGCCTGTAGTACGTCCCGAGGTTTCGGATGAGGAGGTACAGAAGCAGATTAAGGATACCTTGGCACGTCTTACAGCTAAGGGTACAAAGTCGAAGGGTGCTAAGTATCGTAAGGAGAAGCGTGAGGAGGTTCGTGAGCGCATGAACGAGGAGATCGAGCGCGAGGAGATGGAGCGCAGCGTGCTCAAGGTTACGGAGTTCGTAACGGTGAGTGAGCTCGCTACCATGATGAACGTATCGCCTATGGAGGTTATCTCGGCATGTATGAACCTCGGCCTTATGGTATCTATCAACCAGCGTCTCGATGCTGAGGCTTTGGTGGTTGTCGCTGAGGAGTTCGGCTTTACAGTAGAGTTCGTATCGGTGGAGATTCAGGAGGCTATCGAGAGCGATAGCGATAGCGACGAGGAGCTCGTATCACGTCCTCCTATCGTTACGGTTATGGGTCACGTAGACCACGGTAAGACATCGCTTTTGGATAACATCCGTAAGACAAATGTAACAGCAGGTGAGGCTGGTGGTATCACACAGCACATCGGTGCATACTCAGTAGAGCTCAACGGTCAGAAGATTACATTCCTCGATACCCCTGGTCACGAGGCCTTTACGGCGATGCGTGCGCGTGGTGCGAAGATGACCGACGTGGCTATTATCATCGTTGCTGCGGACGACAGCGTGATGCCTCAGACTATCGAGGCTATCAACCACGCATCGGCGGCTGGCGTACCTATGGTATTTGCTATCAACAAGATGGATAAGCCTCAGGCTAATGCTGAGCGTATCCGCGAGCAGCTCTCGCAGATGAACTACCTCGTTGAGGATTGGGGTGGTAAGTACCAGTGTCAGGAGGTATCTGCGAAGAAGGGTCTTAACCTCGATAAGCTCTTGGAGAAGGTGCTCCTCGAGGCTGAGATGTTGGAGCTTAAGGCTAACCCTGACCGTCGTGCAACGGGTGCCGTTATCGAGTCAATGTTGGATAAGGGTCGTGGTTACGTAGCTACAATCATGGTTCAGAACGGTACACTCCGTATCGGTGATGTACTTCTCTCGGGTACATATACAGGTCGTGTAAAGGCGATGTTCGACGAGAATGGTAAGAAGGTTACTGAGGCAGGTCCATCAACACCTGTACAGGTGCTTGGTCTTAATGGTGCTCCTCAGGCGGGTGATACCTTCAACGTTATGGAGGATGACCGCTCGGCACGCGAGATTGCAAACAAGCGTGAGCAGTTGCAGCGTATGCAGGGTATCATGACTCAGAAGCACGTGACACTCGATGAGATCGGTCGTCGTATCGCTATCGGCTCGTTCAAGGAGCTTAACATCATCGTTAAGGGTGATGTGGACGGTTCGGTTGAGGCTATGACAGGTTCGCTTATCAAGCTCTCGAAGGAGACTGTTCAGGTGAATGTTATCCACTCGGCTGTAGGTCAGATTTCGGAGTCGGATGTATTGCTTGCTGCGGCATCTAACGCCATCATCGTCGGCTTCCAGGTGCGTCCATCGGCAGCGGCACGTAAGGCTGCCGAGAAGGAGCAGATCGATATCCGTCTCTACTCAATCATCTACGACGCTATCAACGAGATTAAGGACGCTATCGAGGGTATGCTTGAGCCCGTTATGCGTGAGGAGATCGTATGCTCTACCGAGGTATTGGAGACCTTCAAGATCTCGAAGGTGGGTACTGTTGCCGGTTGTGTCGTACGTGAGGGTAAGATGCAGCGTAACACACCTATCCGCGTTATCCGTGACGGTATCGTTATCTACACAGGTAAGCTCGGTTCGTTGCGTCGTTTCAAGGATGATGTTAAGGAGGTTACCGTTGGTCAGGACTGCGGTTTGAACATCGAGTCGTACAACGATATCAAGGTTGGCGATATTATCGAGGGTTACGAGCAGGTCGAAGTTAAGAGAAAGTAGTACAATTTGTTGTGATAATGGGCGACCTTTGACGCTTTGCTTGTCTGAAAAATGCTCATTTACGTCAAGTAAACTCCGCTTTTTTCAGCCTGCGTCAAATCGCCAAATTTCACCCCTTCTGACAACAAATTGGTGATATTCTCAAGAATGTTAGTAAGAGAATTACAACAATTACCTAAAAATAAAACTTAAAGAGATGAACAACATTAAGTTTACTACTGCAGCCGAGGCTGTAAAGTGCATTAAGTCGGGTGATCATATTCACCTTAGTTCAGTGGCTTCAGCTCCCCAGTGCCTTATCAAGGCTATGTGCGAGCGTGGTCGTAACGGCGAGTTCAAGGATGTACACATCCACCACCTCCACACTGAGGGTCCAGCACCCTATGCAGATCCCGAGTTCGAGGGCGTATTCCAGCTCGACTCATTCTTCGTAGGTGGTAACGTGCGTAAGGTGACTCAGTCAGGTTATGCTGATTATATTCCAATCTTCCTCTCTGAGACTCAGAAGCTTTACCGTTCAGGCGCTGTGCCTTGTAACGTTGCTATGATCCAGGTATCTCGCCCCGACAAGCACGGTTACGTATCTCTCGGTACATCAGTAGATGCTACTTTGGCAGCTGTAGAGTGCGCAGATCACGTTATCGCAGTTGTTAATAAGTATGTTCCTCGTTCGTTCGGTGATGCTATGATCCACAGCTCGAAGATCGACTTCTTCGTTGAGGACGATCAGCCACTCGAGGAGGCACACTTCACAACACCTGATGAGGTGGAGACAAAGATCGGTAACCTCTGTGCAGGTCTTATCGAGGATGGTGCAACACTTCAGATGGGTATCGGTGCTATTCCTAACGCTGTTCTTGCACAGCTCGGCAACCACAAGAACCTCGGTGTTCACACTGAGATGTTTGCTGATGGCGTACTTCCTCTCGTGGAGAAGGGTGTAATCAACGGTGCTGCAAAGAATATAGATAAGGGTAAGATGGTCTCTACATTCCTTATGGGTTCACAGAAGGTTTACGACTTTATCGACGACAACCCAGGTGTACTTATGATGGACGTAGGCTATACCAACGATCCTTTCATCATCTCTAAGAACGATAAGGTTACGGCTATCAACTCTGCATTGCAGGTAGATATCACAGGTCAGGTATGTGCTGACTCTTTGGGCCGTAAGTTCTACTCAGGTGTAGGTGGCCAGGTAGACTTCATCTATGGTGCATCACTTTCTAAGGGTGGTAAGGCTATCATCGC
>JAFYXB010000038.1 GCA_017546345.1 Alistipes sp.
GACTATACTTCGTTCTTGCCTGAGCACCTTATGGCATCTGATAGCTACTGGGCAGAGAACCCCAACCTCGCTTACCGCGACTATGGTCCTAAGATCTTCCTTGAGATTGCAGCAAATGGCGTTGTAACCGTACCTACTGAGGAGAATACCTACTTCTACAACCCTAGGGTAACCGACAACTTCTCATTGTCGTTCTACGGCACAGACTACAACCTCAAGCAGAACGCTCCTTGCGCATTCCCAGTATCAATCTCGGATGATGGCAACACCATTACTATCGGTCAGTGCATCTCTGGCGCAGAGTTCGACTATGGTGTATATCGTCCTGCCATCTGGTATAACGATACCGAGTTGCGCAACCTCGCGACTTCAGACATCGTACTTCAGCGCGTAGGTATCGAGTAGTTTATTGCGATAAAGGGTTATTCTTAGACCTATCAAACAATTGCCCCGAATGGTATGTTATCCGTTCGGGGCAATCTTTTGTACAATTATGGGCTGCCCGAAAATCGAAGCAGCCCATAGTATATTATATATGCGTAGTGAGGTTTACCACGTAGTATATCGCTCGTACTTCTCGGCATGAATAGTTGCTACGGGAACAAGGATACCTGTCTCGTAGACATCGCCAAGCTCATGGTTGTACACCGAGTCGAAAATGTGCATCGCATTGGTGATGTTGATATATGCGTTGAACATCGGCGGTATGACCTCGTTATAATCACGAATACTCGTGCGTAGTATCTTATAATCCTCGGCAAAACTCTCGCCCGTGAATATTGCTGCGAACTTCTCGTTGTCGATATTCATAGTAATTGGATCCAGGCCCTCGACAAGACCTTCGCTACCGGGGTAGTGCTTACGAAGGAAGTAGAAGAGCATATCGCGAGCCTCGAGACTGTATGAAGCGTACATCGTAACCTTACCCAAAAGGTATTTGATGCAGCTATTGAGTTTGATAAGAGCACCGATGCCATCCCAGAGGTTATCCAAGGCGTAAACGCCCTTGATCATCTCAATTTCGGGGCTTACGAAGGCACGACCAAGCTCCAAGGTATTGGGTAAATACTCGTCACGGAACCTCTGGCTGAAGCGGAAGTAGTGCTCCGTAGAGAGGTGCTTCTGGTCGGGTGAAGTGCAGATGATATAGCGGTAGCCACCGATAATCTCCTTTGTTGCAGGATCCCACGCTATAAGCTGTCGGTAACCATCAACTGCTGTGTCGTCTATGTCGATATCCAACTCATTGCCTGTGCCGCCACCTCCCGAACGAAATGCCTTCTCGCGTAGACGACCAACCTCACGCATAAGGTTGGGTGCTGAGGCTGCATCGAAGATGTAAATCTCGTTATTTCCGTGGCGCGTATCACGCAACTTCTCCACGGTGGCAAGCTCTGCGAGGAGTAACTCTCGCTCGACAGGCTCAATGATAGGTCTCTTCATTTATCTCTTTTTTAGGTTATATACACGTTTGCGAATTTCGGCACACTGCTCGGCACGTGATCCCTCGAGTGTGTTTACATCCACAGGCGCACCAACGATGATGCGTATATGCTTACCTCGCTGCTTGAACATCTCATCGACAAGCAGGATTAACTCGATATTGAGGTTGATATGTAAGAATTTGCGCAGACGATAGATGCGATAGAAACGCTTTGATAGGGCACCATCGACAAAGGTGGGCACAATCTGTCGATTGTACTTCACGGCATCCTTGATAAAGTGGCTCTTCCACTCGGTGTCGGCCACCTCGCCATTGATATAACGCGAGCAGAAGCCTGCAGGGAATGTTAGAATCTGCTTTGTGGGCGATGCAAACGCCTCATCATATATGCGGCTCTTTTCGGCACTCTGCTTACCATATTTATTGATTGGGATCCAAAGAGGTGCCAAATACTTTACATTCATCAGAAGGTCATTGACCACAGCTCCAGCATCACCAAAGCGCGTTAATAGGGCATTGACAAGCAACATACCATCAAGACCTCCAAAGGGGTGGTTCGATGCAAAGATGTAGTGACCATCGTCGGGTAGCGGGGTGGTATACTCTACTTCGTAGGTAACATTGAGAAACTCGAATGCTCGTATTAGGAACTCACCAGGCGTAGCGCCTTCACACGAGGCAAAGAGCGTATTTAGCTCCTCCTGATGGATTAGTCTCTCCAATGGAGCTGTTACAAACTTAGGAAGTCGGCGATCTGTGCGCTTGTAGAGTATCTCACGGATGTTAATATGCATAATAAAGTGCTTTTGTTAGAGTACAAAAATAATAAAAATAGTTTAAATATCTATTATTTTTGCCTCTTTAGCGCACAAAAGTAGTAATTTTAGTGCATCTGACTATTGGTATATATACCTATTTTTGAGTATTTAGCAGCTCTTTGGGTCTAAATTTTGAGGGTGACGGGATTAGCAAACCTAAAATATAGCTTAACAAAACGATGTAGCGCCGACGAAATAGAGTCTATAAATCGCTCTACTTCATCGACGCTATATGCCGATAAACCTTCGGATAAGGCCTATGCTATATTTATGTTTATAATGTCGTTAATCATCTCAGAGGAGAAGTTGCCGCTAATCTCAACCAATGTCACATCGCCATCATCGACAACATAGACGATAATTGCTGCAATCGTACCATCTTCGCCCTGTGTGTAGATCTTAACACCCTCTTCAGGCATATCGACGAATGGCTGTAGCTTCGCTTTCTTTATGAGTTTTTCCACATCTTTGCGAATTTTTGACGATATGCTCTTCTTCTCGCAGGTGATGACTCTAATAGCATTGAGATACTTCGCCGCCTCGGCAGCATCCTCTATGCTGTCGGCCTGGCTTGCAATCATCGCCTGGAGCATTGCTCCCTCGAGGTTTACGACTGTAACACCTTCGGTCTGGTCGTACTTATCCGCAATAGTAGATGTTAGAGGCTCTGCTGCCATTACGCTAAGAGGTAACAGCAATGCAATCAATACAATAAATTTCTTCATATTAATATAATTTTAGATGTTTCTACATTAAGGTTTCATCTTTGCTAACTTCGCGAGGTTGGCCTCGAACATCTCTCCCGAGAGGAGCGATAGCTGCAAAATACCATCCTTGATAGCTACGGAGATTAGCTCCAATATCACGTCGCCACGCTTAATCATATAGGCATCTGTCACTACGCCATCCAACTCTTCGGTGCCACTCTTCGCAATTCCTAATTTCGCAAGCGTAGCCTCCACCTCGCGCTTTATCTCCTTGCTCAAATTCGCATCCTTGCACTCCAGCATCGTGATATTGTCGAGGCTCTGAAATACGGGCTTATCCGCCTTAGGAAGAAATGCCGCATAGGTGCGTAGCATCAGTCGTCCCACGTTGTCGCACTTTACCTGCTTATGCCTATCGTACTTGATGCATAGTACCTCAAGCTCGGGTATTTCGGCCGATACTGCTATTGGTAATAGCGAGAATATAAGTAGTATAGCAAATCGCATATATAGCTATGATTTAATTAACCAGGTCCATTAAAGAATCTATATTACTTAGTCCGATATTCTTACCCGAAACGTATATCACCGCCATCTCACTATCCTCGACAGTTAGCACAACCAACTCCTTGATACCCTCCGCATCACTACAGCCATATATCTGTACCCTTGTGCCATCATCAACAACAGATAGTATGGTACTTAGTGCCGAGGTATAGCCATCCATATCACGCTGCAACTCCTCTATATATTTAGCCTCCTCAGTAGCTATAACCGATATTGAGTCGATATTAGCCTTAACACCCATCGATTCGAGCATATATTTAGACATCTCAATCGTGGTGTAACCCTGACGTGACGAATACTTCTTAACAATCGATGCAATGTCATTCTGCTGCGCCATACCCATAACGGGTAATAGTAGCATTATAAGCAATATAAATCGTTTCATATCAATCTTTTTTTAGACATTAGAACCATAAACCTACACCAGCAGACATTCGGTTTGCATTGATATTAGTTGCATTCTTGTAGAAATTCATTGGTGTATAGTTTATATAGGCATACACACAGTTCCAACCTATTCGAGTTGTTACACCCACCTGTACGGGATTGATAGGCATTGTTCCCTGAACAGTCGTTCGAGGCTTAAGGTAGTGCAATGCCGAGCCAATCAAAATATCGACATTTGCACCTACTGATAGGAATGCTCTCTTGCTGATGTTCCAATCCAAATAGATCGGAATACGCATATAGTTTGCCTGAAGCGAAGAGCGCTTGATATCGTCACCGAGTGGTATAGCATAGATTTTATTGTTCTCATATCCAAGCGTTACCCTATTTAGCAATCTATACCAATCGAAGCTAAAGCCAATACCCGTTGTGAATACTATTTTATCGTTTTTGTCCAACGATACATGAAGATCCATCACATTCATAGACATATTGAACGATTTACTATTCGAAAGCGATATTGCATCAACCTCTTCTTGAGTATAACCATTATAACTCTCGCCAACAAAGAATGATGCGCCAAATTCAAATAGTGCAAGGTGGTTGTGATATGGCGAGCCGATACCCATAAAACCAGCACGTACTCGGCTTCTCTTCTTAGATGTGTTGTCACACTCTGTTGCCTTAGAATCATCTGTTCCAATGATTAGTTTCTTACCATTGATAATTAGCGACATTGAGCCGTCATCTTCAGCAGATAGCAAGTTATTGCCATTCTGCGTAGAGTATATCTCAGATGTTGCGTCATCTGTCTGCTGAGCATATAGCGCACATTGCGACAAGGCAACGATAAGTAGGGTAGCAATTAGTCGTTTCATAGGTTACTCTATAGATAAAATGTTAAACTTCTCAATCGAGGCCATAGCCAAGGCCATATTATCGGCAACGCAACCGAGTATGCGATTTGTCTCGCTGGCCACCATCTCTGGATCATCCACAACGACACCGTTGATGTGGCAGACGATGCCACTTTGGGACAAAGTATCACTATTAGTATCCGTGAGAGGATTAATCGAAAACAACACTACAGCTACAACTGCTGCGATAGCCGCCATGCGACCAAGCCAAAGCCACGTACTATTGCGCTGTTCTGCTACAATGTTCATCTTTGGTTCGGGAGCTGAGGTGGAACGTAACTCACTTAGACCAACGAACATATACCTTACCACTTCAAGTTCCTCATCAACGACATTGTGTGTGGCAAAATATTGAGCAATGCGAGTCTCATCCTCGAGGGTTGTCACTCCGTCGAAGTATCGTTCTACGAGTATCTTAATCTCTTTTGACTCCATAGTTCATCGCTTCTATTAGTTGAGTGCGCACGCTCTTGCGCGCCCTCGATAGGTTCATTCTTACGCTCGTTTCGTCAATGCCAAGCACCTCGCCAATCTCTTCGAACTCATACCCCTCGACATCGCGTAGATGTATTGCCAATCGCTGTTTCTCGGGGAGCTGCGAGATTATCGAGCGTGTTAGTGCCGCAATATCTCGGTTGTTGCTCTGCGCCTCGCCATCGTTCGAGAACATCGCGCTATGCTCTATTGATACCGACGGTCGGCGCTGCAGTTGTCGCAGTCGGTCGATAGCCAGATTGTGCGCCATACGACAAACATAGGCTCGAGGATAGCTCTGCTCGGCGAGCGTGTCGCGGGTCCTCCATGCCCTCTCGCATACATCCTGCATCACATCTTCGGCCTCAGCGCTATCGCCTAATATACTTAAGGATAGGCGGTAGAGTGTGTCGCGAAGCTCGGTGATAAGCTCTGTATATATCTTTGAACTATTCAACTTTTATCGTTTGTTTGTCTATATAACGAACAACGGCCGCAAATGTAACATCGCGACCATACTTTTTTAGTGTCGAGAACAAAGATACTAAAAAATCGGCACTTTTTACAAGTGCCGACTCATAAAAGTTCTACGCTCTATTTTAGAAGTTGTACTGCGCCATAATGCTTAGACGATTGGCCGTACACTTCACCTCGTTCATATTCTCGCGTGTGCCGTGCAGATACTCCAATGCCACGGAGAAGTTTGAGGTGATATTGCAGAAGATGTTACCAAAGACGTATTGACCTCGGCGATACTCATCATCCGCGAGGTAGCCGTTACGCTCGTTGAGTCTTACCATAGAGTAGCCTGCAGCAGCCCACAAACGACCAGGAACGATATTTACCTGACCCGCAGCCTGCCATCCCCACATAGGCATAGTCTGCATCTGCTTAGGATCCTTGGGGTTATATCCGAAGTCGTATGGCGAACCTGCAAGATCCTGAATATAAGGCGTAATACCCTTACCATATACACCATTCATATAGATATCTATCCAGCGTGTGATGTTGATATGGCCGCTTAGATGCACACCCCAACCGAGCTGCGTGGTGTTGTCGTTTGTCGTCTTATTGTGCAGATACATATCGCGCAAAACGGTAGATACTCTCAAGTGACTCGCCTTATTCTCGCCCCACGAGTATTGCAAGTAGGCTATACCATCGGGAACGCGCTGAGGAATTGCCGAGAAGTTTTCGCCATAGCTACCATTCACGCCAGGCATCTCGGCAGCCACACCAAAGCGGAAGCGATTGCGGAAGAAATCGACCTCGTAGCGTATCATCTCGTTGAAGTTGAAGTTGTAGGCATTAGGACCTTGAAAATCAATGGTCTGAGGTGCTGCATTGAGATCGCAGAACGTCGTCACATCACGACCTATGGTAAGGCCCTTTAGCTGTACGTATGCCGAGCGCAAGCGGGGTATATAGCTGAACTCCTCGCCGCCACGGAAGTCCATATCACCATAGACCACCACACGACCCAATAGGCGGCTGTTGATAATAGCCTTGGTGAATAGACGCGAGGTGGTAGCATCCATCATAATACGCTGTCGGTTGGCATAATCATCGGTCATCGGGATATTGTAGGTCACGAAGTCGATGTTGTCTACCGCGCCCTTCAGGTCGTAGCTTGTGCGCAGATTAACAAATCCGCCGAAGGCCAACGAGAAGCGATTATCGGGCGTAGTGAAGATAAATTGAGGATTATGACTCTGCTGGAAACCGTGGCGGGCGGTCTCGGTATAGTCATCCTTAACCTTCTCGACGAGTGCATCTTTAGCGTGCCTGTCGTGTTTTTCGTGGCCGATAACATATATCGAAGGAGTGTACTCTTCGACAACAAACCACGCCGACTGAGCGAACGTCGTGCCGAGCCCCAGGATAGTAAGAGCGAGTGGCAGGGCAAATAGTCTAATTAGTTTCATAATAGGCATTTTAAGTTAATAAAATATTACTTCGCTATATGTTTTTACAACTTATATGCCAAATAGAAACATACGAAAAACACGCCCCGAGCTATACTCAAGGCGTGTTATAAATATAGGAATATTGATAAACTATTCGTTTAGCTCAAGCCACCTAAGCTCCTTTTCATCAACAAGTGCGATAATATCTTCGATGCGCTTCGAAACTTCACTAAGACGCTCGTAGGCAAGATTGCCTGAGGATAGCTCCGTCTCAAGTGCTGCACGCTCCTCACCAAGCGATGCGAGGTCGGCCTCGATCTGCTCTAACTCACGCTGCTCCTTAAACGATAGCTTGCGCTTCGAAGTGTCGTGTGTGCGTGATTGCTGTGGCTTTGGCGCATTATTGGTCGTGCGCTGCTCCGAACGCTCCGCAGCCTCCTTCTCGCGCATATACTCACGATACTCGCTATACATACCCACGAAGTCCTTGATGCGACCCTCACCCTCGAAGACGAAGAGGTGATCCACGGTCTTGTCCAAGAAGTAGCGATCGTGCGACACGATGATAAGCGATCCTTCGAACTCCTTGAGATACTCCTCCAAGACGTTGAGCGTCATAATGTCAAGGTCGTTAGTCGGCTCATCGAGGATAAGCATATTGGGGTTGCGCATAAGGACAGTGAGTAGGTACAAGCGTCGCTGCTCACCACCACTCAGAATATCTACACGCTTATTGAAGCTATCGTGCGGGAAGAGGAAGCGGTTGAGATATGTCGTAGCCGAAATAGCACTGCCATCCGAGGCCTTGACAACCTCGGCGATATCCTGCACGCACTCCAAGACGGTCTGTCCCGCTTTGAAGCTGATGCCACGCTGCGAGTAGTAGCCAATACGCAATGTCTCGCCACGCTCAACAATGCCAGCCGTGGGCTCTAAAGCACCTGAGATAAGGTTAAGGAATGTGGTCTTACCCACGCCGTTATGTCCTACGATACCGACACGCTCACCTCGTGTAAACTTATACGAGAACTTATCAAGCATAACACGATTTCCGAAGCGCAAATCGACATCCATACAGTCGATAATCTTACGACCAAGGCGCGAGGTAGCAACATCAATCTCTACGGTACCACTACGCAGACTCGTCGAAGCCTTCTCCCTCAAGTCATAGAAGGCATTTACTCTATATCGCGCCTTGCCCGTACGTGCCTGAGGCGTAGAGCGTATCCACTCGAGCTCGCGACGCATAAGGTTGCGCGACTTGTCGATCTCGGCTTGCATATTTAGGTAGCGTTCCTCACGCTTCTCGAGATATTGCGTATAGTTGCCACGGTAGGTATAGAGCTTGCCACGATCAATCTCCATAATCGTATTGCAGACCCTATCCAAGAAGTAGCGGTCGTGGGTAACCATCAGCAATGTGCATCGCGAACGCTGCAAGAAATTCTCTAAATACTCGATAATCTCGATATCGAGGTGGTTGGTGGGCTCATCAAGAATCAGGAACTCGGCATTTTGTAGCATCATACATGCGATCGCCACGCGCTTAGCCTCTCCTCCCGAAAGCTCACCCATAGGCTGATCCAAACGCTCGATTTTAAGCGACGATAGCGTCTGCTTGATATTCTGCTCTATGCTCCAACCATCGACAGCATCCATCGCAGCAATAGCACGCTCCAGACGGCCACTATCGCCACTTATAAGCGCCTGCTCATACTCAATAAGCGCAGGCGACAGAATGCCCATCTGACGATATACCTCCTCGAAAACCGTATTTTTAGGGTCGTAGTTGCTCGTCTGATCGAGGAACGCCACGCGTATATCCTTCATAAACTTCACCTCGCCGCCACGATCGGAGTGCTCCACACCAGCCAGAATTTTCAATAGTGAGGACTTACCTGTGCCATTCGGAGCAACCAAAGCGATCTTATCACCCTCGTTGATATTGAAGCTAATATTCTCGAATAGCGTGCGATCGCCATACGATTTTGATATATTTTCTACTTGAAGATAACTTGCCATTAAACAAGATATTATAATTTGTTATCTAAACTAAAATTTCTATCATAAGCAACCCTCTCGCCACTCTGCTCATAAACGACTTTTCCGCAATACTCAAAGCCAAGTTTTATGAGCATCGCCAACATTCGCACGTTGCCCTCGTGTGTATCAATGCGCATCGCATAAATGCCCATTTGCATAGCCAAGTCGGCAGCATAGCGCATAAGACGCAGGGCTGTGCCACGACGACGAGCACCATCCGAAACACATATTCTATGCACGACAACATATTGGTTTGCCGTGTGCCAATCCGACGCTGCTATCTGCTCGTATGCTGGCTCTCCATCAAATACGATAGCCACGTAGCCTTGCGGTACATCACGCTCATCGCACTCAACATATCCGATACCCTGATCTATATCTGCGAGTATCACCTCGCGCTCGGGGTAGCCATCCTGCCACTGATCAATACCCAACTCGGCAAGCGACAGTTGTGCGCTTCGCACAATAGCCATTATGGAGTCTATATCCTCGTGTGTCGCTCTACGAATCATCGCTTACGAGATATTTGTCCGATCTTCCGACGGATGATAGCTATGTTGAATAGTGCTGTTGCGCCAGCAACCACAACGCCCGCAACGATAGCTGCAATGGGGGAGCAGGGGAGATCACCAGCGGCCAATAATGAGAGGTGATCCATATAGAGTTGCTGAGCAATAGCTGCAAGACCAATACCGAGCAGCATAATAGCTGTATTTAGCGCAATGGTTAGGCGTACATAAGGGCTTGCAACCTGACGGGGAGTGTAGCCTATAAGCATCAGATTTTCGAGCTTATCGATGTTTTTCTGCAAAAGCAAATAGATACTCAGTGTGAGTATGATAATCGATAATATGCTGAAAACAACGCCAATAACAACGATTATCGCAATAGCTACTTTAAGCAAATACATAGCCTTGCTACTCTCGGCGGGTTGCTCCTCGGCGACATATCCTCTCTCTCTAAGGAATGTAGCCAACTCGGGAGATGCTGGGTCGGCAACCTCCAATATCAGACGTGACGACTCCGCATCGCTACCATCGGCATATCGCTCGTTTGCCCAATTCATAAACGACATCGGCACAAGAATCGTATTTAGGCGATCCGAAAAGCCGACAACCGAGCCTCGGAAATGCTCCTCAAGACCATTGCCCGATAGCTCTATGTCGAGCTCTATGCGCTTAATCATATCCTCGGTAATCTGAGGCAACCCCTGCGTGCTACTAAAACCAAAGTTGTAGAGGTTTAGATAGTTACGTGGGATTATGATAGGTATCACTTTATCTCCTATCTCATATCTCCAAGCACGGCTCTCGACATCGACAAACGCATCGGGCACCGACTCGAAGAACATCATTGTAGATAGTCGCTGACCGCTAAATACAACGCCACCATAAACCTCATATTCCGACGAGACGAAAGCTCCAACATCCGCAATAAACGCCTGCTCGTGTAGCTCCTCGATATCTTCACCACTGAAACGCAATGGCTCCTGACCAAATCGCTCTACGGGACGCGTGATGATCATATAGTCGCTACCGATGAGCGAGTTCTCACCCACAAGAAGTGGCTTAATATCGCTATATAGCTGTATGCCACAAAGAATTATTGCCAGACCTATGAGGTTGGCAACAAAGAAAACGCCAAGCTCGAATATGCTTACGTGTTGCTTTAGTAGCTTCCAGATAAGATTCATAACTTCAGGCGTTTATCATAGTTGATATTCATACTTTTACCTATTGATGTTGCAATGACAGCAGCACCGTTTTTAGCAACCTCACGCAAGATGATATCTCGCATAATGTCACTATTTTGATCATCGAGGTGAGATATAGGCTCGTCGAGCAACAAGAAGTCGAAAGGCTGACATAATGCACGAATAAGAGCTACGCGCTGCTGCTGGCCATACGACATACGATCGATACGCACATCGCGCTTATCGGTAATGCCTAACTCTTCAAACCAAGTCTCAATTTCGGCATGGGTGCGACAGTGGGTCATTCGATTTTTAATCTCAACATTCTCTATAGCCGTTAGCTCGCCAAAGAGTCTTAGATCCTGAAATAGAATGGCGATAGAATCGCGACGCACACGACACCACTCCTCGGTATTGAATTTAGATATATCTACACCATCGAAGAGTATCGAACCTCGATAGTCGCCACGCTGGCCATAGAGGTAGCTACACAGCGACGATTTACCCGTTCCCGAAGCTGCTTCGATCAGATAGCTCTTACCACGCTCGAAGCATACATCTCCACACCAAACACCCGAACGAAGATCATCTCGCTCGGCAAATATCTCGGGAACTACATTACTTAGTCTTATCTCTTTCACGCTATCTATCTTTTAGAAAAGATCATCCACATCAAGTATTAGATAAGGTGCAAATTGATCTACAATCTGCTTAAGGGCATTAGTCTCACGATCCTTAAACACCAATACTAACTCGTTAGCGCAGCGCTTATCAAGGCGATGATAGAGGTAATCTAACGATGAAACGACACTGCGTGCTAACTCTGCATCGGTCGACGAGAGAGTGCTCAACCACTCATTATACGCAGCATCAACATAGCTGCAGTAGAGTAGCGAGTTGATGTTTAGCACGCTGTAGCCAACACTACCCCTAACATCGTTATACCACACTGCAGATGTTGCAGGGTTAGGCGACAAAAGTGGCTGAGAGTTGATCCCTGCATAGAACATATCTTCCTCTTGGCCTACATATAGCTTGATGTTGTTACCGAGCGACATTGTAAGCGCGCCATCCTCCGTGCGAGAGAACATACGACCTCCAAAACGTGTGATATTGTCAATGATATAACTATCCGTAACATCGGTCATTAACAATGCTTTAACACCATCCACTTCGAGTTGTTCGTAGCGGCGATTACGATATGCATTATATCTCTCATGCATACCGCCAGTCAAATCGTTTAGAGCAACCGTAAAGTCACCATTCATCGAGCTAAGAGCATCAATACCGATCTGAAGAATCACTCCAAACTCATTGCGGCCAACACCGAGCATTGTTGCCATATTCGAAGGGATATTGTCGCTAATAAGTTGCGCAATCAACTTTCCATTAATGCCGTAGTTCGCAATAGCGACAACCTCCTCGTCGATGTAGGCGAGGTGTTCATTTGTTGCCTCCTGCATCAAGCCCTCAGAAAAAATTACTCCTTGAAAATCAGTAGTAAAGCGTATGCGACCTGCATTAAAATCGAGCGTAGAGATAATGGCTGCATCGCTACGCAATGAGCTGCGTAAATCGCCGATATATAGCATCTGTTCCTCGAGCTGAGCAATCTGAGATTCGAAGAGTTCAACCTCGAAGTCATACTCACTATTCGCAAGACTCTCTCTTAGTTTTGCAATACGCTCTGCTGTCTGTTTTTCGTTGTTATCGACAAACTTATTGATGTCGAGATATAAGGCTGCATCATGCTCCTCGAATAGAGATAAATCGGCAAGAGGACGCTCCAATGCTGCATGTAATACATTCGATGCATCATTATCCTCAATAGTCAAAGCCAAGTGTGATTTATTATAGCCACCAGCCAAGCCCTCAAGCGTAAAATATCGAGTATCGCCTACGATCTTAAAGTCGAAATATCCACCATCTATCGCGATGATATCTCCGAGAAGCTTCATCGTCGTATCCAGCTTGTTAATGTCGTTTACCTCGACTATAGCTGCACCATACGCCTCGTTATTATCATCGAAATTTACGTAGACATATACAGGGCGACTAAGCCACAGACCCGACTCATCTGGGTTGGTAGCTATCGAAACGATATGTTCGTTGTAGTCATCAGAGTCCAGTGCTCCAGTAGCAATCGTAGCTATAAACTTGCGGTTCTCCTCGCCAAAATACTCCTCGATACCCGACTTGTCAATAAGCTGCCTACCATCGACATAGAGCACAATCATATCGTTGATAGGCTCGCGATTAGCCTCCTTTACATAGGGCTTTAGGAGGAAAAACAGAGCTGATGATATTGCAATAATAGCAATGATTATCAATGGGTTAATTCTTTTCATATCTATACTTAGTTTATATTATCATAATCGCTGTTATAGTCCTCATCTTTGATGGACAAATAACAAGACAAAGATAGGAATAATTTCTCAAATATTACGCAAAACAAACTTTTATTCTCAATACTCATCCTGAGTCTTTGATTTTCTCAAAAAAAAAGAGTACATTTGCACGATATATAAAGAATAAGGGTAGCCCCTTGCAAAGAAACAGAGAAGCGAGAAAAATATAATTCAACAAAGATATGGATAATTTCAAGCCTACTAACTACAAATTGATGTGCGTAGCCACCTCGCGCGAGTTCATCGATAACGGCTGGACACTTGACGACCACGAGTGTAAAACACCATCGTTGGTGCGTACTCAGTATGAGCAGAAACAGCTCGAACTCAAGCCCGAGGAGTATGGATTCTACAAATTCTGTGACTGGCTACCCGTAAAGCGCATACTTCAGGGCTCATCAGCCCCCGTGACATACAAGAGCGAGGCTTTAGCTCGCCACCTTGGCCTTAGCGACCTATGGATTACGCTCAGCGGCTATTGCCCATCAAAGGGTGTACGCATGACCACTTGCTCGTTCAAGGAGACCGAGGCATACAGCGTATGTGCCCGCATCGACGAGCAGGAGGAGCGTGTATTGGTTATCGCCTCTGCTGGCAATACGGCACGCGCCTTTGCAAAGGTATGCTCGGACAACAATATCAAGCTCCTACTTGCAGTTCCCTCGGACAACCTCAAGGCATTATGGTTTACTGAGCCTCTCAACGACTGCGTAAAGCTTATCGCTTGCGAGAAGGGTGGCGACTACTTCGACGCTATCAACCTCGGCAATATGGTCACCAAGTCTTCGAAGTTCTATCCCGAAGGTGGCGCAAAGAATATCGCTCGTCGCGACGGTATGGGTACAACAGTACTCTCGGCCGTAACGACTATTGGCCGTATTCCCGACTACTACTTCCAGGCCGTAGGTAGCGGCACAGGTGCTATTGCAGCGTGGGAGGCCAATATGCGACTTATCGAGGATGGTCGCTATGGCAACAACCTTATGAAACTTATTGTTTCGCAGAATGCTCCATTCGTGCCTATCTTCGATGCTTGGCGTGCCGACTCTCGCGAGATGTTGCCATACGATCCAAAGAAGGCCCGTCGCGATGCCGAGCTAATCGATGCTAAGGTGCTCTCAAACCGTCGTCCTCCCTACACATTCGCAGGTGGTTTGTACGATGCTCTCAAGGCGACAAGTGGTGATGTCGTAGTAGCAACAAATGCTCAGGCTCGTCGTGCAGCAAAGCTCTTCAAGGAGCTCGAGGGCGTGGATATCAATCCTGCACCTGCCGTGGCTCTTGCATCACTTATCAAGATGGTCGAGAGTGGCAATATCGATAAGGATGCATGCATCATGCTCAATATCACGGGTGCTGGCGAGGAGACCTTCACAGCCAACAAGGAACTTTGGTATCTCAAGCCAAGCAAGGTATTCCCTCTTACAGCAGATATCGACGATGTAGTAACCTTCGCGGAGTCATTATTTTAGTCACTTAAAACACGTTAATGAGATATGTTGTATCCATTAAAATTCAAACCACGCATCAAGGAGCGTATTTGGGGTGGTAGCGCAATCCTTCAGAAGAGAAAGAGCGCTTGCGCTCGTCTCCCAAAGGATAAATTATATGGCGAGAGCTGGGACCTTTCATCTGTTAAGGGTGATGTATCGGTAGCCACCAACGGTTTTCTCAAGGGTAACAACCTCGAGGAGCTTATCGAGGTATATATGGGTGATTTGGTCGGAGAGGGCAACTTCGAGCGCTATGGCACGCTCTTCCCTCTGCTTATCAAATACCTCGACTGCAACGACCGTCTATCAGTGCAGGTTCATCCCGACGATGAACTCGCCGAGGAGCGTCACTCAAGCTATGGTAAAACTGAGGCTTGGTATGTAGCTGATTGCAAGCCAGATGCAGCAATATATCTTGGTTTCAAGGATCTCAATATCACTCGCGAGGAGTACATCTCTGCGGTTGCTGAGTCACGCTTGGAGGAGCTTCTCAATCGTGTAGAGGTTAAGCCAGGCGATCTCTTCTTCATCCCCGCAGGCACGGTACACGCCTTGGGTGCTGGCATTGAGGTTGTCGAGGTGCAGCAGACATCGGATATTACATACCGTATCTACGATTGGGATCGAGTAGATGCCGAAGGCAAGAGCCGCGAGCTTCACACAGCCTTGGCTGTTGACGCTATCAACTTCGAGGCCGATGCCGACTTGTTATACAAACCCTACAACCTTCAGCCCGGCTGCGAGGTTAAGGCTATCGACTCTCCCTACTTTACGATGTCGCTCATCGATATCAAGGGTGGCTACGAGGAGGATCTTAGCGAACTCGACTCGTTTGTTGTCTATATCGCTCTATCGGGCAATATGACCCTATGTAGCGAGGCTGGCGAGGAGAGTCTGAACGAGGGTGAGTTGGTGCTCATCCCTGCCGAGATGTCTGAGTTGGAGATCAAGGGTGATGGCCGATTGATGAAGATATACATAAAGTAAATATTTAGCTATGCGACCACAACTATCAATAATAATGGAAAATACATTGAGTGTAATATCTCTACGCTCATTGCTTTCCGATATTGTACCAGGTATTGAGGTCGCAAGCTATCCATCGCTACAAAGCTACGAGGAGTCAAATCCAGGGTTTACCGCCCACTTCTTCGTATCGGAGAGTATCGCGTTCCACAATCCCGAATTTTTCAAGCAGGTGATGTCGCGAACAATAGTCATCACTTCGGGTGCTGGGTCGTCGTTTGTGCAGAGCGGTTTCCGCACGATAGATACTACGCAGAGCGAGCAGCATATCGTGCGTAGTCTGATGCAGATTCACCATATGGGTCACCCACAGGGGCACCATGCCACGATGCAGCAAATCGATAGCGAAAAGACCGAGGCGATGCCCATACAACTATCGGCACGAGAGAGGGATGTGTTAGCCCTGCTTGTCAAGGGTTATATCAACAAGGAGATTGCCGACAAGCTAAACATTTCGATTGCTACGGTGATATTTCACCGCAATAACATCTCCGAGAAGCTTAACACCCGATCACTTGGTCGATTGACGGTATATGCCGTATTGAACAACATTGTAGCTTTAGCTGATTTATAACAAATAAATAGTAAGATTATGAAATACTTACATTTACCACTTGCAGTTCTACTTTGCGCAATGGTGCATATTGCCTGCTCGACAGATAATAGCGATGATGCGATTGTCGAGGGCGACATTGTCAATATGACAATTATCGCTGAGCAGACACGCACACACCTTAACAACGACGGCACAAAGGTAGAGTGGAACGACTCGGGCGAATACCTTATGGTATATCAGAGCGCCGAGGGTAACACTATCAGCAACAAGAGTGGCGAGGCGGTCATTACTGATGGCTTGGCTAAGTTTGGCGTGTCGTTCTCGACCTCTGTGGCACAATCCTTCGAGTATAACGCTGTATATCCTGCGGCGAGTGTCGCTGCGGATGCCACACCATCGGTGGATGATGTTGTCTTCACACTACCTGTCGCACAGCGACCCAGTGCAACATCTTTTGATAGTGCAGCCGACCTTCTGGTGGCACGTAGCATCACAACAACGACACAGAGCGAGTCGCTAAATATGGCCTTCAAGCGTATGGTTGCTATCGGTCGATTGTCGCTTGCAGGTGTTGATGATATGGATATTGCGAGCGTCGAACTTCGCGTTCCCGATGCCCATCTTGCGGGCAGCCTATCGCTAAATCTCTCGGAGGGTCACATCGCCGAGTACAACACTACGTCGGACTGTATCACAATCACTTACGACCAGCCTATCGATGCTTCGCAACCAATATTTTTCACTCTGCTACCTACAACTATCGAGGCCAACGAGTCGTTCATCGTATCGGTCTACGATACAAGCGGCAATGCGCTATCTCGCGAGGTTCGACTACCCCGAGGTCGTTCGTTGAGCTTCGCGGCAGGTGACATGACCATCTTCAAGGTGAATATGGATGATAAAGGCTCGGAGGATGCCAACTTTGGAGCAATAGCAGGCGAGTGGCACTTGACAGAGTGGTGCGGAATGAGCAATAAGGAGTTCGACTTCGACATCTACCTTGATATTGATGCTTCGGGCAGCCTCACCCTATGGCAGCGTCTAACGCAGCATAGCTGGGAAAAGTTTACATCTACGGCATCCATCGACAATGGCGTGATATCGGGTACATACAGCGATAGCACAGCGTGGGGTAGTGACTACTATATCTCGGTTAGCGGCGACACGATGACCTGGACAAATACGGCAGATCCTACAGATGTGTCGATATACACACGTGCCGACATCCCAGATAACGTAGCGGAGTGCGAGGCGTTGAGTTCTAAGTTTAGCGCACCGTTGCTCTAAACATCTATGATACAAACAATAAATGCGGGTCTGAGACAGCTCGCATTTATTGTTTTGTTTTCGCAGCAAAGTAGTCGAATATGGCTTGTGCGCGACTATCACCGACAACCGTACTAAGCTCCTCGACCGATGCTTGGCGTATTGCTTTAACACTTTTGAAATGGCGCAACAGAGCCATCTGACTCTTCTCGCCAATACCCTTAATCTGGTCAAGCTCGCTATTAATGAAATTGTTGCTTCGCTTCTGCCTGTGGAACGTAATACCGAAGCGGTGTGCCTCATCTCGAATATGGCATATCACCTTTAGCGGCTCACCCGTACGTGATAAGTAGTAGGGCGTAGGATCGTTAGGGTAGAAGACCTCCTCAATGCGCTTTGCAAGACCTACGATAGGCACACGACACTCTATACCGAGTTCGCACAACACGAGGTAGGCACTCGAGAGCTGTCCCTTACCACCATCAACTACGATTAGATCGGGTAGCTCGGCACCCTCCTCCAAAAGACGAGAGTAGCGGCGGTGGACAATCTCGCGCATCGACGCAAAGTCATCAGCGCCAACCACCGTCTTGATATTGAAATGGCGATACTCCTTTCGTGAAGGCTTACCATTTCGGAATACGACGCACGAAGCCACGGGATTAGTACCCTGCAAATTGGAGTTGTCGAAACACTCGATATATCGTGGCTCACGGTCGAGATTAAGTTCTCGCTTCATGGCCGCCATAAGCCTATCGGTATGACGCTCAGGATTCTTTATCTCGAGATTCTTCATAATCTCGGCACGATATATTCGCGCACTGCGCAACGAGAACTCCAACAAATCGGCCTTCTCGCCACGTTTCGGCACAGTAAACGTCACACCATCGAAGAGCGTAGCTGCAGCCGGGAGATAGGGCACAATCACCTCGTGCGCAAGTTCACCAGCAATATTATCAACTATATGGCGTATCGCAGCAGCCAAAATCTCCGACTCGTCGCTATCAACACCAGGCGTAAGGCGCACAGTCTGCACCGCGACCATCGAGCCATGGCGGATACGCAGGAAGTTACAGAATACTACGTCATCATCCATAAGCAGCGAGAAGACATCGCAATCGACAATCTTGGAGCTAACAATCACCGAGCGCGACTGATAGTTCTCCAGCGACTTTAGACGCTGTTTATAACCCTCGGCGACCTCGAATTTGAGCTCCATGGCGGCACGCATCATCTCCTCCTCCAACCAACGGCGTACAGGACGCAAATCACCCTTCAGTACCGACTGTACAAGAGCTATACTCTCGGCATACTCCTCCTCGCTCTCCGCACCAATGCAAGGTGCTTTGCAGTTGCCAAGATGATACTGCAGACAGACCGAATGCTTACCTGCTTTAATAGATGAGTTGGATAGGTTTAACTTACAAGTACGCAGAGGTATAACCTCGCGTATAAACTCTAGAATAGAGCGCTGCATCGAGATTGAGCCATAGGGTCCGAAATATTGCGAGCCATCACGCAGTAGCTGTCGTGTAGACTGCACTCGAGGGAAGGGCTCACGACGGATAACTATCCACGGGTAGGTCTTATCATCCTTTAGCAAAATGTTATAACGAGGCTGCAAACTCTTAATCAACGAGTTCTCCAACAGTAGTGCATCCTGCTCGCTGTTTACCACTATATGGCGAATATCGACAATCTGCTTAACTAGCACTATTACCTTTGCCGAGTGATCACGATTTTCGACAAAGTAGGACGACACACGCTTACGCAACGACTTAGCCTTACCCACGTAGATAACAACACCGTTGCGGTCTACAAATTGGTAGACGCCCGGTGAATGGGGTAGTGCCGCAACCTGCTCGCGGATATGTTGGCGTATCATCTCGTTCATCGGATGCAAAGTTAGTAAAAATCACGAAACTATTGCCACCAAAGAGTCTTATTCAGGCTGCATTGCGCAATAAGCTGCATTTCATCTCGCCAAAATAACCATTCAGAGAAAAAGTAGAGCCAAAAGATTGTCTTTTTCAAATATAATAATTATATTTGTGAGTATGAAACCGATTGTAAATGTAGTCTTCGACCTTGGCGGTGTGCTTTTCTCGCGTGATCCCCGCAAGTTCGAGCCCGAGTTTATAGAGTATTTCTCATATATCCACCTTCCTCAGATGCCTCGCTTCTGGGAGGATTACGACCGTGGTGTAGTATCGTTCGACGAGGTGGTAACGTCGGTTGCCGACTACAACAACTCCTCTCGCGAATTGGCCGAGAGCAACATCCGTCGCTCGATAGTGACACAGGAGGCTATCGTGCCCACAGCAGAGCTTATTACCAAGCTACGTGAGGCGGGACTTCGCCTTTTTGTGCTCTCGAATATGTCGCGTGAGTTTATCGATTTCTTGCGTGAGCAACCCGTATACAGACTCTTCGATGGCGATGTAGTATCGTGCGAGGAGGGTGTCATTAAGCCCGAAGCAGAGATCTACAATCTGCTCACCGAGCGCTACAATCTCGACCCAAGCGAGACACTCTTTATCGACGACCGCAAGGCCAATATCGATGCGGCTGAGGCTTTGGGATGGCAGGGATATCTCTTTACTACGGCCAAGGCCAAGGAGTGCTGTGAGGAGCTACACGAACTAATACTTAAGAAGTAAAACACTAAGAACACATTAAATATTTAGGTATATGACACTAAATCTAAGATTGGAGTATCGTACTGCGTATGGCGAGGAGCTATACGTAGTCGTATGTTCAGGTCGCGAGAAGGCCTATCCGATGCAGTACATCGGCGAGGCTCTTTGGGGTGCGACACTGAAGGTTACAGCCACTAAGGAGCTAAAATATCGCTACGAGGTGCGCTACGGAGATGAAGTGATTCGCCGTGAGTGGGGTAACGAGCATACCCTCGCACTCGATGGCAAGTGTGAGAAGGTGCGCATTGAGGATCGTTGGCACTCTATGCCCGCAGATCGCTCGTTCTACTCATCAATGTTCACTGACGGCATCTTCCGTCGCGACAACGCAGGCAAGAAACTACAGCCCGTAGCCGAGGGTACGCTCACATTGCGTGCCGAGATCGCCGTGGTACGCCCCACACAGAAGGTTGTTGTGGTAGGTGACGGCAAGGCACTCGGTAATTGGGATGTTGCTAAGGGCTTGGAGCTTAGCTGCGCAGGTATGCCCGTATGGAGCGTACGTATGAAGGCGCCTAAGGCACCTTTCTCTTATAAGTTTGTCTTGGTAAATAGCGAGAGTGGCGCTGTCGAGGCTTGGCAGTCGGGCAACAACTACTACTTTGGCGATACAGTAGCCGAGGGCGAGGCGTTGGTTGTCGAGGGCTTGCGTCCATATTTCGACATGGCAGCATGGCGCGGTGCGGGTGTTGCAGTTCCCGTCTTCTCGTTGCGTTCGAAGGAGAGCTTTGGTGTTGGTGAGTTCCGCGATTTGCGCTTGTTGGTTGATTGGGCAGCCGCTACAGGTCAGTCTATCATCCAGATTTTGCCTATCAATGATACCACAATGACCCACACATGGCAGGACTCATACCCCTATAACGCTAACTCTACGTTTGCGCTCCACCCAATGTTCTTGCATCTCCAGGATGTAGGTACACTCAAGGACAAGGAGGCTCAGCAGCGCTACGAGGAGCTTGGTCGCGAGCTCAACACACTACCTAACGTAGACTACGAGCGCGTGAACAACGCTAAGCGTGAGTACTTGCGTCAGTTGTTCGCCGAGCAGGGCGCTAAGACTCTTGCATCTAAGGAGTTTAAGGCGTTCCTTGCAGCTAACGAGGAGTGGTTGCGTCCCTATGCTGTATTCTGCGCATTGCGCGATGAGAAGAATACTCCCGATTTCTCGGCTTGGGGCTCTATGGCGAAGTACACCAAGGCTAAGGCTACGAAGTATGAGAAGGAGCACGCCGACGAGGTGGCATTTAACTACTTCTTGCAGTATCACCTCTCGAAGCAGTTGCGCGATGCACGCGATTATGCACACGCTCACGGCGTAGTTTTGAAGGGCGATATTCCAATTGGTATCTCTCGCACAAGCGTTGATGCTTGGGTATATCCCGAGTTGTTCAACATGGACTCATCAGCAGGTGCTCCACCCGATGACTTCTCAGTTATGGGTCAGAACTGGGGCTTCCCAACATATAACTGGGCTAAGATGGCCGAGGATGGCTACGCATGGTGGAAGGCTCGCTTCGTGAAGATGGCCGAGTACTTCGATGCATACCGTATCGACCATATCTTGGGCTTCTTCCGCATCTGGGAGATTCCGCTCGACGCTGTAAATGCTCTCTTGGGACGCTTCAACCCAGCACTTCCATTCTCGTATGAGGAGATGCAGGGCTACGGCTTCAACTTCGATGCGGGCTGGCAGACTGCATATGTTGGCCACCACGACAACGTATTGTTCGTCGAAGATAAGTTGCAGAAGGGTAAGTACCACCCACGTATCTCGGCACACTCTACAGAGTGCTACAGCTGGTTGTCTGACGACCAGAAGGCTGCTTACAACCGTCTCTACGACGATTTCTTCTATCGTCGTCACAACGAGTTCTGGAAGTGGGAGGCACTCAAGAAGCTTCCTCCATTGATCGAGGCTACAGGTATGCTCGTATGTGGCGAGGATCTCGGCATGATTCCCGACTGCGTTGCTTCGGTGATGTCTGGCGAGCAGATTCTCTCGCTCGAGATTCAGCGTATGCCTAAGGATCCTAAGGTGGAGTTTGGCTCAACATACGACTACCCATACTTGTCGGTATGTACCACAGGTACACACGATATGAACCCATTGCGTGCTTGGTGGGAGGAGGATAGAGGCGTAACACAGCGTTTCTACAACCACGTGCTTGGCGCATGGGGCGAGGCTCCCTACTTCTGCGAGCCGTGGATCGCAGAGCAGGTTGTAGCTATGCACCTCAAGTCACCCGCAATGCTCACCATTTTGCCTTTGCAGGATTGGTTGGCAATGGATGGCAACCTACGTCGCGAGAACCCACATGACGAGCGTATCAACGTGCCTGCAAACTCACGCCACTACTGGCGCTACCGTATGCACCTCACGCTCGAGGAGTTGCTCTCTTCGGAGGAGCTCAACCGCAATGTTCTCCAGAAGATTGCCGAGTCGGGCCGATAGCCTACGATAGGGTGTAAAAGAATAGGGAAGAGCTGATATACAGACTCTTCCCTATTTCATTTTATGTATTACTTTTACCCTACCTACTCATATCAACCAGAGCATAATCCCCCTCAAACTTCACGATATATCGCTCGGAAGGGTAGGCATCCGTAGCCTCGAGCATAACCGAGAGCGTAAGTTTGCATCCCTCGACCGTGAGCGTGCCGCTTGTATATCTTCGTTGCAACACCGCATTACCCCGAGAATCGTTCTCCTGATACCAGCTAAAGTAGGCAAACGTACCCGACGCTCCCGAGCTGCCATCGTAGGTGTACACGCCATCGGGCACACGGAAGTTTCCGTCTACTGGCTCGGCATCGAGAAACAAATCGACAATATAGTAATATGTATCGGGCTTGCACGTAAGATTGCGATAATCAAGGCCGTTATCACTGAAACATATGTAGTAGTTATTTATCGACGTCGCCTTCGTGCCGTAGTAGTGGCCCGTGACCATAGGAGCCTCGACCACCGTATCGGGAGCTACGCCAGCCTGAGTGATCACAACATCACACGACACATCTCTGATGAATAGTGTAACCGTAGCTACACGAGGTTCGGATGATTCGTTACGCGCAATATGGTATGTCACCTTGCCATATACCGAGCAATCCAACGCCGTAACCCACTCTACATCAGCCGTAGCGTGAACAGAGTCACCATAAATAATCTCTGTATCAGCAGCTCTCTCCAACGTATAGTTGATAAAGCCTACGACACTGCCACAACCAACACTCACCTCCTGGCTTGTCGTCACCCTTAAGTCATAGGCAGGTAAATCCTGATGATCGTCCGTTTCACATGCCACAAACATCAGAGACACGAGCGACATAAATAGCAATAGTATTCTCTTCATAACAATACTTGTCGAATAATAGGGTAGTCTATACTCTGCAAAAGTAGAAAAAATCTCGAAAACCACACCTTAGAACAACCAAAATATCGTACATTTGTCATAAATTAAGTCGTTATGATTCGCCGTATTACACCTATATATATTATTGGATGCCTTTTCGTATCTCTATTTTCGCACTATAACGCATTGGCGCAGAGCTATGTTGAATCCCTCGAGGTAGATTTCGACAAGCAGATGCGCGAATATGGACTTGTGGATATCGCCGTGCTGGATAGCTCGATACTTGTCGATCTACGCTACTCGGGCAAAGATAATTTCTTGGGCGAGGATATGTATGGCGAACTAAATCATGCTTATCTCGAGGCTGAGTTTGCCAAAAGGGTAGTTGCAGCACAAAGCGAACTGCGACGTCGTAATCCCAATCTACGCCTGCTCATCTACGATGCTGCACGACCTCTGAGCGTTCAGCGACGTATGCGACGTATGGTCGAGGGTACGACATTCGAGTCGTTCGTGGCAGATGGAACTAAAGGTGGCCGCCATAACTATGGTGTGGCTGTGGATGTTACGTTGTCAACCGAGGATGGTACACCGCTTGATATGGGCACTCCGTTTGACGATTTTAGCGATGCAGCGGCTGTGAAGCTAACGCCCGATAGTTCGGGCCCCGCGACACGCACCATAGAACACTATCGTGCAGACTTAACGAAGATGCAACAACTTGGGCTGATTTCTAAAGAAGTAGTGAGCAACCGCATGCTCCTTATCGAGGTTATGCACTCGGTGGGTCTTGTGCCATATCGACGCGAATGGTGGCACTTCGAGGAGTGTATGTCAATGACAAAGACTCGCGAGAAGTACACACTTCTCGACTTTTAAATGTCTGATATTACAGTTATTATACGTTATATCTTATCCGATACTGCAACTATAATATCCTTAAGAATATAGTATAACATCATACCTCCCGTAACGAGTTTCAGACCCGTACCCGTGAAGAACGAGAGCAACGAGCCGCATGCCACCTTGAAAGCACGCTCCTTATTCGTGTTGTTGAGCAGCTCACCGACAAATGCTCCCACAAATGGACCGAGGATGATGCCCCAAGGGCCAAATAGTATTCCAGCAAATACACCAATATTTGCACCCATTATACCTCGCTTCGAGCCACCAAAGAGTTTGCTAAAGTAACCAGGCAACACGTAATCCAAGGCAATTACCACAAGCGACACGACACCCCATACGATAAGCTGTGTATTGGTTATCGCTGACCACGATGCAAGGTTGATAAGTAGTAAGCCGACAAACGATACGACTGTTCCAGGAAGTACGGGTACGACAGCACCAAGCAAGCCGATCAATCCACACAAGAGAGCCAATATAGCGAGAAGAATATCCATTCAAATAGAGTTTTATTTATTAACGATACAAGTATATAGTTTAGTTTCTCTAAAAACGATTAAACATATAATAATGAGTTATCACACTAACTTAATTTAACATAATGTAAATATTACGCCAAGTAATAGTATTATTATTTATCAGTGTGTCGTGCGAAGGTGTAAAACTTGCCCACCAAGAAGCTATAACACACAGAAACAACCGTTGTGAGCATCTTTGCTGGCGTTGGCCAAATGTTAAGATACTCAACAAAGAACTTCATGCAGATATAGTTCAGCACGATAGATCCGACAACCGACAAGGCATACTTCAGCAGCTGCCCACGACGGGCAAGGTCGGCAACACGGAACGCCACATTGCGGTTGAGCCAAAAGCCCGTGAAGAATGTTATCGGGAATACAACGATAAGCGAGGCGATGTGTGGCGATACAACGACGAAGCCCAAATCTATGAACCTCTGGGCAACGATGAAATGATAAATCACAAAATACCACATCGCATCGAGCGACATATTCAGAGCTCCGCATAGTGCATAGCCGAACATATCGCGCGAAAAAACAGGTCTAAATATAGGTAGATAGAACCTATCTATAATGCTTATCAAAAGTTTTGAAATCGCCATACACACACCCTACTTTAACTCGCGTGGAGTGTGAATCCAAGCTTGTGGAAATTGCTCGATATGATGCGATATAAACTCCTGACAATCATCCTTATCCTCGCTTATATATGCTATCACGGCGTAGAGGCGACCAAGCGTGCGGATACGGCAATTTACATCGTTTGTCTTACGCTCAACCTGAGCACAATAACGCTCGGCATTCTCCTCAGTCTGGAAGCTGCCGATAACAACCATATAGCCAATCTCGGGCTGCGCAACAACAGCCTCGATAATCTCTTCCACAACCACCTCGGGCTCTACCTCAGCGAGCTCCTCTGCTGGCAATTCCAAAGTCTCTGTCAAGGGTTGCTCTACAACCGCATCAGATTTAGACTCGGGCTCGGAAGCGGGAGTCGATGCATCGGCAACCACCCCACTATTCTCTGCAAAGTTCGGCAAAGAAATACCCGCGAAATTGATATAAGTAAATGTGGCTATTGCGATGATAATCAACATAGAAGCTACTGCAGCGAAGGCCTTGAGAGCACTACTCTTTCGTGGCAAACGGAGATTCGCAATGGCATACTCATTAAGGCGAGCAAGCAGCGCTGGATCTGTAATAAAGCTCTTATTGCGTAGTGTTCCGACACCCTCAATCGTCGTTATTGAGCCAAGATTCACCTTGTTAAACCAACGAGCATAAATCTCCTCAGCCTCACCAACGCCCACAGAACACTCATCCATGATAATATCGACCAACGAGCGAGCCTCGGCACTCGACGAGAAGTCGATATGCATGATCGGCGCCTTAACAGTACGACCTTCGAGCGTAGCCGCAGAGCGCTTGACGTGCAGCGTGCCAATATGTGGAAGATGCACCGCAGAGAACTTCAACAGTGAATTATAAATCAGCTTATTAACTTCGTTTACCATAACCTAATTATAGCAACTATTTCTTAGACTTCGAACGCTTATTCTTATCTCGCTCCTGCTGGCGATAGAAGGTATTAGCGCGCTCAACAACTGCGTTTATCTCCGTAACCTCGGGCTTCAGGAACGCACGCACGATCATAAAGATACCAAACAGAACAAATGGCACACTGAGCAACTGTCCCATATCAAGTACCCAGCCATCCTCAAATGCCTCCTGGCGCTCCTTAAGGAACTCGATAAAGAAACGCGTGAGGAAGATGCCGAGCATAGCCACACCGAAGAGTAAACCTGGACGGCGACGACCTAAATCTTTACGTAAGTAGAGCCAGAATAAAATGCCGAATGTCAAGAAGTAACACAACGCCTCGTAGAGCTGTGCAGGGTGACGCGCTGGGACATCTGCGAGGAGCTGGATAGCTCTATCTTCGTAGCATAAGGGGAACTGAAAGCCCCAAGGCATATCAGTAGGATAGCCTATAATCTCGGAGTTGAATAGATTACCGAGACGGATGAGAGCACCGCTGAGTGGAGCGACAATCGCAATGCGGTCGATACCCCAGATAAAGGGCAGACGGTTGGTACGAGTGAAGCCCCAGATACCGAGCAGGATACCAATCGTAGCACCGTGGCTGGCCATACCTCCCTGACGAATGTCTGTGATAATACGCCAAGGCTCAGCAAGATAGACATCTGGCTCATAGAATAGGCAGTGACCTACGCGTGCACCGATAAAGGTTCCGAGAACGATCCACATAAAACCCGACTCTACGGTGCGCTGTGGCAGACCCTCACGCTTGAACATATAGGCACAGATGCGCTCCGCAGCCAATATTGCGATAGCCCACATCAGTCCATACCAACGTATATCGAACGAGCCGAGTTTTACTAACACGGGATTCCAATCCCACAAAATAGTCATCATATTCATATATCTTATTCTTATTATTTACAATATATTAGCAGCGTTTATCTATATCTGTTTTTTAGCTTGTCATAACAGCCAAACGCGCTACGACACGCCACGCCTTCTCGACCTTAGCAGAGTCGATATAGCGATCGGGAAAATCGAGACGGTTACGCGATACTAAGCGCCACTGAGCGCTCTTACACACCAAGCGCACCTTACACCATATAGCCTCGCCATCGACCAAAATAACATACTCATTACCCTGCACAACATCGCTTAGCTCAACACGGCGAAGAAAGAGGTCGTTTACGGCACACTGCTTATCGCACATAGCACGCGAGGCAGAGCGCATAACGAAATCGTAGCCAGTGATATATGGCATTACGGCCTTACCTGCGGGCTTTAGCTCATCGAGCTTCATTATCGCATCCTCGACATACTGGTGATAATATGGACGTCTCTCCGCGTTATCCTTGTCTTTGAGACACATCGTTCCCACACCCGAGAGCAGCCATGTACGATCCACCTCAGGGTAAGCCTCGCAGATGCGGTCGGCAAGCTCTAAGGAGATGCCATAGTTACCCCGCTTGATATGATATAGGTTCTCGACACGTGGCATATTAAGGCGTCTAGTAAACTGATTAACGCTTATCCCTAACCACTTCAAAAGTTCCTCAAGACGCTCCCAATTGTTACTTTTGTTTGTCATATAGTTCAAATTCAAGGTTTACATCGCTCTTCTCAAGCATTAAAACCCCAGTTGGTTTAGTTTTCAAAAAAAAGCACTATCTTTGCGCATCGGCTCCGTAGTTCAATGGATAGAATTTAAGATTCCGGTTCTTACGATGAAGGTTCGAATCCTTTCGGAGTCACTCGGGCGTTGTGCACCTGCACAACGCTCCACCCTCGTCCCAAATTGCCTAAGTCTCCACCAAAGCTACGTTGCAAGGTACAAAGATAACTAATATTTTTTACATATTTTCTATATTTTAGTATCGCATTTGGTTCAAAACATAAAAAAAGTCACCCGCAACATCTGCGAGTGACCTTACATCGTTTTTGCTCAGAACGTTACACTACCACAAGCGCTTGACAGCCGAGATATCAGCACCTCCCGACGAAGAGACGTCCACCAAAGCCTCGCTTATAAAATAGCGCACATCAGCACCACCTGAGGCCTGTATATGATACTCCTTTGTAGCATAGAGCAGTAGGTCTGCTCCACCCGAAGCTGAAGCGTTAGCCACTTCGGCAATAAGTCCCTCAAGATTTACATCGCAACCTCCAGACAATACAATATTTAACGCACTGCAACTACCGCAAAGCTCAACATCGGCACCACCCGACGCAGCAATGTTAAGCTCCCCAAAGCTACCACATAGCTCGATATCGGCACCACCCGATACCACGAGCGAAACATCACCCGCAAGCGTCACAAGCTCAGTACTCTCGAGCGATGCGCCACCCGACACGGCAAAGCTCGACAACGAGCAGGGCGAAATGCGCACCTCGAGAGTATCGACATGGTATGAGTGGTCGCTCATCAGGCCGATTGAGAGCGTGCCATTATCCACCTTTAGCTCGACATACTCCATGATATTAGGCGAGGTAGTTACCTGAGCCGTACCTGGCTCGATAGCGTCATCCAGCACAACATCGACACACGACGATATAGCCAAACCCTCGATATCTCCCTCGTAATTGAGAAGCTGCGTGACAGCCTCACCCTCGCCACGAACAAGGTTCTTGTTTATCATTATAGTGATACACGATGTAGCGATAAACGGCATTAATATCGCAACGATAATCAATTTTTTCATAATGCTATACATTTTATTAATTAAACACTTACTTCACTTCGATTGTTAGTCCGAGCAGAGTCAATCTCTCACGCAACTTGGGCAACTCCTCGTCGATGAACTTCTGTCGCTCGAGCTGCTTGATATGCTCCTTTGCGCCCTCGGCAACGAAATAGCCAATGCCTCGACGGTTGAAGATTATACCGTCCGCATCCAACCTCTCGTAGCTACGCATCACCGTATTGGGGTTTACACCCACCTCGGCAGCGAGCTCCCTCACCGATACTATACGCTCACACTCCGTCCACTCGCCCGAGAGTATGCGCATAGCGATAAGTTCGTATATCTGTCGCCATATAGGCTTATCTTCCGAAAACTGCATCATAACTACCACTTTATTTGACGTTTACGCAAGGCTACATAACATAGCGCATAAAGTGCTACAGGGATAGCACAATAGAGCGAGATGCTCACAGACTCGGGGAGCATCAGGTTATTGATAACATATCCCATCTCGGTATAATAGGCATAGAACGCAACACCCAAGCGAGCAAGGAGCGCAAGAATGGCGATGATAACAGCAAAACCAATAGCTGAAGCTGCCACGAGATTGCGACGAGCAAGTATATTGATTAACAGCGATGTAGAGGCGAGTATCTGCACCATAATATAGATAGGCCAATAGAGGTGATAGTGCATAACAATATCCTTAAGCGCGGGACCCAACAACCCCGCGACACCACCATACTGGAACGGAGCAACGCAGATAAGAGCTAACAGCGTAAGCAGGAATGCGGCGATTGGATAGATCACAGCGCAATTCAGGAACATAAAGACGAAGCGCTCCTCCGTAGATATGGGTAGTGTCGATGCCATAACCTTAGTGCCACGACCTCGAAGCGACGACATCGAGTCCATTGCGATACGCATAGCACCGAAGATATAGATAGCTAAGGCAATGCCTCCCACATTGTAGATAGATCGGTCGAGGATACCAAAAATCAGCGGAGCAACAAATGTAAATAGTACAAAAGCAAGATATTGTTTGTATTGCGAAACGTAGTGATAACGAGCATACTGCGCTACCCTACCTAAGTTAAATTTTGTCATAGCTTATTTGGTATTAAAGAGTGCTGCGAAAGCGTGACGATTAGCCGTCACAGCGTTAAACAATAGCTCGATGTTAAGCATCGTATCTGCATCATTATCATTCAATGACACAGATATATCTCCTACGATTGTGCGCTCAGTATAGATAACCTTATCATCCTCAGAGGACTTACTAAACTTCAACTTACGGCAAATCTCGTCAGTCGTAGCACTCAGTGCCACACCCTGCTCATCGAGAATGACGATGCTATCCAAAAGCTGGTCGATATCGGCCACCTGGTGGGTAGAGATGACGATCAAGCGCTCATCGTTTACGTAGGAGGCAAGCAGACGGCGGAAGATACTCTTCGAGGGAATATCGAGACCATTGGTTGGCTCGTCGAGGAGAAGCATCTGCACATTGCAGGCAAGAGCAAAGGCAATGTAGGCCTTCTTGCGCTGACCCATAGACATCGAATGGAGCTTATCGCTTGAGTTTACACCAAGCTCCGCGCAGTAGCGTAGCATATCGCCACGGTCGAAGCGGGGATAGAAGGGGGCGGTAATTGCAGCATAGCGATCGAGTGAGAGATTCGGGAGATCGAACTCCTCGGGGATAATCATCAGCTCGCTAAAAAGCTCTGGGCGATGCGACATAGGGTCGCAGCCCGCAACACGCACCTCACCGCAGTTGGGACGCATGATGCCCGAGATGAGTTTTAGGAGCGTTGTCTTACCTATACCGTTACAGCCGAGAAGGCCGTGAATATGTCCCTTCTCGAGGTTTAATGTGATATTAGACAGCACGTTGCGGTGCGCCGAATATCCGAACGAAAGCTTTGTTGTTGTAATCATAGCTCTACTATATTATATTGTTTTTCTCACTGTCACCACCCCGCTCTTAGAGTCTTACGCTGACTCTTGGCGGTGTATTAGTTAAGTAGTACACTGCAAAGGTAGAGATTATTTTCGAAGATGCAAATTTTTCAGAAACTTTTTCCAGTCCCAGCCACACTCTTTCACTAATGTGAAAAAAAAGTAGGCTTTTGGCCGTATATTACCGAAAATTTTGTTATCTTTGTGCGTTTATTGCGAAGAACGTAAAATAACAAATATATGAGTACCGAACAGGAGAATATCAAAAAACACGAGGAGGAGTATTCGGCGTCGAATATTCAGGTCCTCGAAGGCTTGGAGGCCGTGCGTAAAAGACCAGCGATGTACATCGGCGACATCGGCGAAAAGGGACTTCACCACCTTGTCTACGAGGTTGTGGATAACTCTATCGACGAGGCTTTGGCAGGCTACTGTAACGACATCTATGTAACAATCAACGAGGACAACTCAATCTCGGTTAAGGATAACGGTCGTGGTATTCCCACCGACTGGCACGAGAAGGAGGGTAAGTCGGCTCTTGAGGTGGTACTCACCGTTCTGCACGCTGGTGGTAAGTTCGACAAGGGTAGCTACAAGGTGTCGGGTGGTCTTCACGGTGTGGGTGTATCGTGCGTTAATGCACTCTCTACGCTGCTTATCGCCGAGATTCACCGTGGCGGCAAGATCTATCGTCAGCGCTACTCGAAAGGTACTCCACTTACGCAGGTGGAGGTCGTTGGCGAGTGCGAGGACCGCGGTACGACAATCACCTTTAAGCCCGATGGCGAGATCTTCTCGCTCACTACGGAGTATAAGTACGAGATCTTGGCAAACCGTCTTCGCGAGCTTGCCTTCTTGAATAAGGGTATCCACCTCACGCTTACCGATATGCGTCAGAAGGACGAGAATGGCGAGCCTCTCTCAAACCACTTCTACTCGGAGCATGGTCTCTCGGAGTTTGTGGAGTATCTCGACGCTACACGTGGTCAGAAGATTATCGAGAATATCATCTACCTCGACACCGAGGAGAGCGGCGTGCCCGTGGAGGTTGCCATGCAGTACAACGACTCATACTCGGAGAACGTCCACTCATACGTAAACAACATCAACACAATAGAGGGTGGTACCCACCTTACGGGTTTCCGCCACGCACTGACACGTACATTGAAGAAGTATGCCGAGGATAGCGGTATGCTCGCGAAGCTCAAGTTCGACATCAGCGGTGACGACTTCCGCGAGGGTCTTACGGCGGTTGTATCGGTAAAGGTTGCCGAGCCTCAGTTCGAGGGTCAGACCAAAACCAAGCTCGGTAACGACGAGGTAGCAGGTGCCGTAAACCGCGCTATGTCAGCAGCTTTGGGCCACTACCTCGAGGAGAACCCTAAGGATGCGAAGGCTATCGTACAGAAGGTTATCCTTGCAGCTCAGGCACGCCATGCGGCGCGTAATGCTCGTGAGGCCGTACAGCGCAAGACGGTGCTGTCAGGCGCTGGCCTACCTGGTAAGTTGGCCGACTGCTCGAGCCGTGACCGCTCTATTGCCGAGATTTTCTTCGTCGAGGGTGACTCGGCGGGTGGTACTGCAAAGCAGGGCCGCGACCGTGTATTCCAGGCTATCATGCCTCTGCGTGGTAAGATTCTAAATGTGGAGAAGGCGCAGGAGCACCGCATGTGGGAGAATGAGGAGATTAAGAATATGTTTACGGCGTTGGGCGTGACAATCGGTACTGCCGAGGATAGCAAGGCGCTTAACCTCGAGAAGTTGCGCTACGACAAGATTATCATCATGACCGATGCCGATGTCGATGGTTCGCACATCGCAACACTTATGCTTACATTCTTCTTCCGCAAGATGAAGGCGCTCATCGAGAATGGTCATATCTACATCGCCACACCACCGCTCTACCTCGTTAAGAAGGGTAAGCAGGAGCGTTACTGCTGGACGGATAAGGAGCGTGACGAGATTACGCAAGAGTTTGGCAGCAAGGGCGTACACATCCAGCGCTACAAGGGTCTTGGTGAGATGAACGCACAGCAGTTGTGGGATACTACAATGAACCCCGAGACGCGTATCTTGCGTCAGGTGACAGTGGAGAATGCCGCCGAGGCCGACCACATATTCTCAATGCTCATGGGCGATGAGGTACCTCCACGCCGCGAGTTTATCGAGAAGAACGCACACTACGCAAATATCGACGCATAATGTTACGAGAGCTGGATGGGGAAGACACTGTCCAGCTCTCTTTTAATATATAAGAAGGTATGAAGGTTACGGTTATAGGTGTTGCTGGCGGCACAGGTTCAGGAAAATCGACCCTCGTCAAGCAGCTACAGGAGGCATTCAAGCACGACGATGTGGCTACGCTATGCCACGACTACTACTATAAGGAACACTCGGAACTCGCGTACGACGAGCGCACGAAGCTCAACTACGACCACCCCTCGGCATTCGATACCGAGATGCTCGTTGAGCATATCCGCACACTGAAATCGGGCAAGGCTATCAACCACCCCGTCTATTCGTTTGTGGAGCACAACCGCACGGCCGAGAGCGTGAGAGTCGAACCCTCGAGAGTAATCATCGTGGACGGCATCCTCATCTTCGAAAACGAGGCGCTCAGGAAGCTGATGGATATTAAAGTATTTGTTGATACCGATGCAGATATCCGCTTGTCACGCCGCATCTTACGCGATGTGTGTGAGCGTGGTCGCACGATGCATTCCGTCATCGAGCAGTACACCACAACCGTGAAGCCTATGCACGAGCAGTTTGTCGAGCCATCGAAGCGCTATGCCGATGTCATCATTCCCGAGGGCGGATTCAACTCGGTCGCCGTGCGCATGCTTATCCACAATATACGCTCAATCATCGAGGGAGCGTAATCCTTCAAATTAATCAATACAAAAAGGAGGCTTGAAGCCTCCTTTTTATATAATATCACACCACTACAGCGACATCTCGTAAATGCGCTCCACATCCTCGGGCGTGAGCGTCACAAAGCCGCGAATATCGCCATAACGGCACGCCTTACGCGACATCTCAGCGAGCTTCTCACGACCTATGCCCACCTCCGTAAGTGTGCGCTGCAAGCCAAGCTCCTCGAAGAGGAAATGCTCCAACCTACGTATCGCCTCCTCGGCAATGGCCATAGGCTCGAGCGTAGCATCCACGCCAAAGACATTGACACCAAACGAGACGAACTTATCGACCATTCCTACACTCAAGCAATGCTTCATCCAGCGTGGCGTAAGTATCGCAAGACCAAGACCGTGCGTAATATCATACGATGCCGACAACTCGTGCTCCATAGGGTGGCAGCTCCACGCCTTGCGCTTACCGCCATTCAGGAAGCCGTTGATTGCCCACGACCCTGCCCACATAAGGTTGGCACGCGCCTCGTAGTTCTCACCATCGCGCACCGCCACGGGGCCAAACTTAACGACCGTCTGCATCAGACCCTCCATCATCTTATCGAGCATAAAGAGATCTTCCTGCGTATTGAAATAGACCTCCATAATGTGCGAGAGGATGTCGGCAGCACCACATGCCGTCTGGTATGGGCTCACTGAGTATGTCAGCGTAGGGTCGAGGAACGACACACGTGGCAACAACGGACGTGCCAAGCGGCCGAGTTTATCCTCCGTCTCGGGATTAGATATCACACCCGCCGTATCCATCTCCGAGCCTGTAGCCGCAAGGGTCAAAATGGTGACAATAGGCAACGCCCTCTCGATAGGCTTGGCATTCGCACCGAAGAACTCCCACGCATCGTGATCAACACACGCTCCCGCAGCCACAAACTTAGCGGCATCGATGGTCGAACCACCGCCTACGGCGAGTATCACATCGACGCTATTCTCCTTACACAGCGCCACGCCACGACGCACCGACTCGATACGAGGATTAGGCTCGATACCTGCGAGTTCTACCACCTCGAAACCGCTTTCGGTAAGCTGCGTCATAATCTTATCATACAGACCGATACGCTTTATCGAACCACCACCATAGGCGAGCAACACACAGCGGCCAAACTGTGCGAGCTCCGCGCTCAAATTACCGAGCTGGTCACGGCCAAAATAGACCTTCGTAGGGATATCATACACAAATGGATTCATAGGTCAGTTATTTTATGATTAATTAATATCGTTACGTGATGCAAAGATAAGATTTTTTTCGTATATTTGCCGCACAATTTTTTAAGTTCATTAGTTATGTTGAGTAGAAGATTGCTCAGAATAAAGGTTTTGAAGAGCCTTTACGCCCATCTTAAGTCTGATTCGACGAGCCTCAAGGCTTCGGAGAAGTACCTCGTTGAGTCTATCGACAAAGCCTACGACCTCTATTTCCAAATGCTCACACTCATCATTGAGGTAGCACGCTATGCCGAAGGTCGTCAGGAGATTGCTAAGCAGAAGATGCTTGCTACGTACGAGGATTTGAACCCCAACCGCCGCTTCGTCGATAATGGCGTGGTGCAGCTATTGGCTTCCTCCGACTCACTCGGCGACGAGGTCGCAACACGCAAACTCACATGGTCGCGCTATCCCGACACCATCAAGGATATCTACAACAAACTTGTAGAGACCGACTTCTATCGCAGCTACATGACCGCTCAGTCGAACACGTTTGTCGACGACCGCAAGTTTGTCGAGGATTTCTACGAGTGGATTGCCGACGACGAGGCGTTGCAGGATACACTCGACGAGATGTCGTTGTTGTGGAACGATGACCTCAGCTTCATCCTCTTTATGGTTGTGCGCACGGTGTCGAACCTCAAGCGTAGCCATACCGATGTGAAGCTCCTTCCTCAGTTCAAGAGCGAGGAGGACTTGGAGTTCTCGAAGACGCTGCTTATCAAGTCGTTGGTACAGTATGATGAGCGTCAGGAACTTGTCGAGAAGTACACCAGCAACTGGGATGTTGAGCGCGTTGCGTTCATGGACAACCTCATCATCACGGTAGCTATCACCGAGCTTCTCAACTTCGACTCTATTCCCGTCAAGGTAACCCTCGACGAGTGGATCGATATCGCTAAGTACTACTCTTCGCCCTCGAGCAGCACCTTTATCAACGGTGTTCTCGACCGTGCCGCATCGGAGCTTCAGGAGAGTGGTCAGATGACTAAGACTGGTCGCGGTCTGCTTTAGTACTACGCCGAAGAGTCTATGTCAGCGTGGCGCAATAGTGTCGTGGCGGCAGTTGTGGCAGTGCTCTTAGCATCGTGCTCGGGCAAGGCTACAACGGAGTCAGCGTCCAACGGCACAGAGGTTGCTGAGGAGGTGTTGCAGCGCCATACGACAACCGAAGTGTTGGTTGATATGGGTACGGTAGCAAGGTCTGCAACAACTCATTACGACATCACGCTGCGCAACACCACGGATACTACCCTTCTACTCTTAGACTACGAGGCTACGTGTCGCTGTGTATGGCTCGAGCTACCCCGCCGAGCGCTTGCTCCCAACGAGAGCGCAACACTTCGACTATGGTTCGACTCGCGTGGTGAATGGGGCACGGTGGGTAACTACATAGGTGTAACGAGCTCGCTGGACGATGTCGCCCTTGCCGTATGGATGATGGCCGAGGTGGAGTAATACCGAGGGAGATTGAGGTGGAGTAAGACCGAAAAGCGCCCTCAAAAACCGAATAATTTAATTATTAACTAAGTATAATTTTTTAAGACTATGAATCTACTTTTCGCACAGAGCGAGGCAGTCGTAGAGACTGTAAACGAGGCAGTTGAGACTGCAACACAGCAGGCCCCTGCAGGTGGTGGCATGAGCTTTTGGATTATGATTATCGCCATGATCGCTATCATGTACTTCTTCATGTGGCGTCCCGAGTCTAAGCGTCGCAAGCAGATGCAGAACTTCCGCGACAACCTCAAGAAGGGTGACAAGATTATCACCGCTGGAGGTATCTATGGCGTTATCAAGGAGGTGCAGCCCGCATCAGTATTGGTTGAGGTGGATAGCAACGTGACTCTCCGCATCGACAAGAACATGATCGTAGGCGACCCAGCACAGGGCGTTGTTGAGAAGAAGTAATCGACTACGCATATACCAAGAGATCCGACACACCTTCTATCTGTCGGATCTCTTCATTATTTAATAGCAAACACAACACAAAGATGAAAAGACTTATCATTGCCCTCCTACTCCTATGCTTCTGCGCAGGTAGCGCTATGGCTCAGGAGTCATGGCAGGAGAACTACACCTCGGCAGCCATCCGCGGTGGCTACAACTCGCTCAAGGGTGGTGCCCATACTCTTATGTTGGATGTAGACTACGCCTTCGACCGATTCTTCGCCATTCGTCTTGGCGAGGAGTTCGACTTCAACGACCTCAGTCGCACGGAGCTTCGTCCCGCATTCTTCTACGACTTCGACTTTGGTCGCTTCAGCGTGGAGGCTATCGCCAACCTTAACATCAACGAGGTGGTATATGGCTTGGGCTTGGGTGCAGGTCTTGCCATCGACACACAGTACGCATGGGCTAACGTGGGCTACTTCCACCGCACCTACTTCTACGAGGACGACACTATGACCAAGGAGCCCTTCAACATCTACTACGAGCTAGGCGTGCACTGTCTTCCTATGACCGAGGACTGGGACTTGGACTTCTCGGTTACGAACAGTCGTCTTTGCGACCTCGACCACCACTACCAACCTACATTCATCCTCACTGGCCGTCACTGGCTCGCCTACGACCTCGGTGTCGAGCTTGGTGTTGAGTACAAGCCTGCAGGTTTGTTCAAGATGTCGAGCAACATCAACCAGGTGATGGGTCGCGTGGGTATCTCTTACCGCTGGTAATACACATAACACGCTTATAAATACACTGTTAGCTACACTCCATACGGAGCACGGCAACATACAACCGAGAGGCTGTAGCGAGGCTTTAGGCCGATAGTCGCTATGGTCTCTCTGTTTGTATCACTCCCTGCACACAACCTCTCGCAGACTGCCGTCCCCTATCATAGCTCTGCCACGAAGCCTTCGACTGACATTTTGTCACACAACAGTTTGTTCGTCACGCTTTTTTTTCGTATATTTGATGTAGTTTGATTAAGAATCTTTGAGTATCAAACCATTAAGAAGAACTTGCATGAGATTGGGCAATGGATAAGAAATTGCTAACTTGCTTTGTTACACTATATTCCTCATGCTTTTCAAATAACTCTTTTCTAAGTGCAAAGATACGATTTTTTCTCCAATTTCAGAATCCATCCCCTAAAAAACTCTCTTAGAAATAAAGTAAAAGACATAACAATTTCGTAGCCGAGTTCACCAAACCACAGGCAAAGGTAACTCGTGTTCTTTTCGTCCAAGCAAGGTCAAGCCCTGCGGGTGTCGTGGAAAAATCATCCTCGCCCCATGGGGC
>JAFYXB010000004.1 GCA_017546345.1 Alistipes sp.
GTTTTCCGTAGATTTCCGTAGATTTCCGTAGATTTCCGTAGATTTCCGTAGATTTCCGTAGATTTCCGTAGATTTCCGTAGATTTCCGTAGATTTCCGTAGATTTCCGTAGATTTCCGTAGATTTATGTAATTTTCTTTTTTTGTTTCGTAATTATATTCGTTAAGCATGTAATACTCGTGTCATCGCGTGTGTGTCATGCTGAGCATAGTCGAAGCATCTCCTCGAAGCCGACAATCGGCAACATTTTTTTTTGTACACAGCGTATCGTCGCGTAGGAGATCCCTCGACTGCGCTCGGGATGACATTCGGGCGAACGATATTGCTTGGTATCAGCAAGGTGCTACAAACAAATGTAGATTGCCACAGAATTGCATGGAATGTTCCGACTATCAGCAAGGTTCACTAATGCAATTCCTCGCAATGACGATTTTATTTTCAGGCCTAAGCTATATAATTTTCGTTTTTGTTTTTTCTTTTATTTGGCTATAGGCGGCTAACCACCTATAGCCAAATGGGGGTTATTCCGACAAGTAAGTAACAGTAAAGCTATTAGCACGAGCCTGTGCAGAGAATGAATCAACTGTGTAAGTCTTAGATGTACCGTCCAACTTAATAGTCACAATACCATTCTCAGCTGTACCCCAATGAGTTACATACTTACTCTCAATACCGCTAACATTAACAGCAATCGATAAGATTGGGCCAGGAGCCTCTACGGTCATAGTTGAACTCTTATAGAAACGAGCAGGATTTACATAGTTACCTACGTTAGTTGTAGATGAGCCCTTCTCATTTGTTACAGTGATACCATTCTGCACCCATACCTGCTTAGTAGTCGAGTACTCAGTACGATTTGCCTCATCATCAAATGAGATAGTTGCCTCAACAGTTGTCTGATTACCAGATGAAGCACCCAACTGAGAAACTGAGATTACCTGTATCAAAGTGCCACATGTAACGGTGATATTACCTGTAATCTCCTCAGAAGAAGTATTCTCACGAGCCGAAACTGTCAAAATACCATTAGTATAAGATGCTGAGAACTGATCGTTATCAGATGTCGTCTCAACAGCTGCTGTTGTATTGTAGATAGCTACATTAATAGTGTTGTCAGCTGCTGCTGCGGCAAATGAAACTGAAGTCTTATCGAATGACCAGAATGCGATTGTACCAGGAGTTTTGTGGCTTACATACCATGCATTCTTACCCTGAGGACTTCCCTTATACTCTGTACGGATAGTCTTAACAGTGATCTCATCACCAAGCTGTGCGCCTGAAGTAGCCCAATACTGGTTAGTAGTACCATCAGGAGACAATAGACCATAGATAAGAACAGTACCTGTCTCGTCAGTAAGGTCAAAGTTTCCATACTTCTCGTTAGCGACAGCAGTAATAGTACCTGTCAAAGTGTACATCTTAGCAGCTGCAAGCTCCTCATCTGTTGGCTCCTCAGGGACAATCTCTGTCAATGCCAAGAACTCTTCAACAGTAAGAACTGTCTCCTCTGGAGTATCAACCTTAGCGATAGTGAACGTAACCTCAGCAGCAGCAGACTCAGTGAAGTTAGCACCCTCAGCAGGCTTAGCAACAACAGTTACGGTGTACTCTGCATCCTCAGCAGTAGCCTCGGGAGCTGTGAATGAGCATGTAGCCTCTTCTACGGTTGTTGTCTGACCGTTGAAAGTTACATCGTATGATGCAGCGTTCTCAACAGCTGTCCAAGAAACGGTTACATTGCCATTCTCAACAACAGCTGTTACATTTGTAGGCTGTGCAAGAACACCTGGCTCAGCAGGCTGCTCAGGATTCTCAGGATTCTCAGGCTGCTCAGGATTCTCAGGCTGCTCGTTGCCGCCGTTGTTGCCACCTGGGTTGTCATAATCGATCTTATCCTCAACATCGATTGGATCACCCCACTCCTTAACCTCGTCAACCTGGAACTCGATAGGCTTAAGTGCGCCCTCAGCAAAGTTCTCAGGACCGATAGCAGCTACGATATTGTAGTTCTTGCCGATAGCAAATGCATGGTTCTCAAGAGATACTGTCTTGTGGCTTGTACCCGCAACCTTGTCACCATAGTAGAGTGTCAAATCGAACTCGATATCGTAAGAGAGATTTGTGCCAGCAGGGATAGTCAAACGCTCGCGGTTGCTGGTCTTAGCCGCACCAATCTCGAAAGCCTCACCACCGTTAACATCGCCAAACTCAAGAGTTGTAGTCTCACCCTGTACGAGAGTCCAAGAGTAATCAGTGCGTACCTTATTTACAGCAACTGAACCCTTCTTAGGAGCGTTAGTGATCTTCAAGCCAGTAACCTCCAACTTAGCGTTGTTGTTGGTAAATGCGTTCTTGAATGTGAACTGCACCTTAGACAAGAGGTGCATGAACTGCAAGCTAACCATACCTGGGTCGTTGGTGGTCACAGTCTCCACAACCTTCTCAGCGTAGAGGAGGTCCAAAGTACCATCCACGTTAGTGAAGCTGATAGTACCCAAGCCCTCGAGGCTCATATCCGTAGTATAAACCTCGATAGGTGCATTCTCGATAGGTGCGATAGCATTTGCAGGAGCTACGGCATAGAAGTAGTAGTAGTGGTTAGGCAACCAGTACTGCTTGTTAGCGTACTCCCACTCGTTTTTCTCAGCATTCTTAGTAACGTGCTCCTGAGAGAACACAGTACCTATAGGCTCATCGATAAAGCCCCAAACGTCGAATGCATCGATCGAAGTAGTTGTGATGCTTGGATCATCTACACGTGTCTTAACCTCGACGAAAGAGTTGTCAAAAGTGATCAACGAATGGCTATCTACTACGACAGTTTCCTCGTTGTTACAAGCTACCATTGCAGCTAATGCAACTAAGCTTAATAAAACCTTTTTCATAGTGTGTAAGTTTAAGTTAATATTTAGTTTGTTTATGTGTTTGTTTGCGTCTATTATATATATAGGTATGACCCGCTACAAGGGGAGAGGTACATCCTCATATTCGCCCCAATCGTCAACCGATACATCCCAACCACCAGAGCCATGAGTACCATCCTCCTCGGAGATGACGATGCCGCTGATTACAACAACACCACCATGTGGCTGAATCTTAACCTGATCGGTAACATCGTAGTCGTAGACGAGCGTCTTACCATTTCGCAAAAGCAACTCGAGGTTGAGCGAGTGCTTATTGTCGGTACGTGTACCAAAATTAGGATTAGGATAACCTGGAGTACCAAACGAATTCACAAAGGCTCGTGCACCATAGTCTACAAGTTCGCAATCGAAGAGCAACGATGCGGGATCCTCCGACGTCTCACCCGTATTGAGCGATACCGAGCTTGCCATACCCGTAAGAACACCGCGTGCCATAGCGACATACTCCAAACCGCTCTCGAACTCGTAACGAATCTTATAGGTGTAAACCAAGGGGTACAACGTAACGTTCACATCGACTGGATCAATAACCTTCTCAGCGAGATAATCCGTAAAGTAGTTAGCGTAGAGCATATCTGGAGGAGTCAGCGTAGGCTCATTCTCATTTGCAAAGGGACTACCCTTATAGCTTGCGCGCGTACTTGCACGCGTGGTAGCTCGGGTAGTTACACGGGTGGTCACACCATCGCCCGAACGAGAGAAGATGATATACTCCGTATCGTTGTTGTAGAACAAAAGGTCGTTGAAGCCCTCATACAACGATACCACACCACCATTAGCATTGATGTTGTGAATGTTATAGTCGCCCTTCGTATTGTAGGCTACAACACGAAGACCCGATGGATGAGATGGTCGCAACTCATCGTAATCTATGTAGTGCTCTGGCCACTCCTCCTGCCAGAATGGACCACCACAGCACTCCTCCCAATCATATCGATAGTCGGCGACGACATTGATATGATAGCGATGTGCGTGCTCACGGTGGTTCTCGCACAAATCCTTATGCTCACACGCCGAAAGCGTGATAAACATAAGGGCTATTAGTAAATATCTTTTCATCTTCTACTACTTTTTTCCTTGTTATAGTTGCCGCAGCCAATAAGCCATACAAGCGACACCTCCAGCTTGGTAGGTCCAAAGTACTGACGACGCTTAGTCGCCTGCCATACATAGTGGCCGTCGAGAGGGATATACTCGTCGAACAGACCCCAGTGATAACCCACACCGAGCGTAAAGTCGAGGTTCAAGCGGCGTGCGATAGGCAGTGAGTAACCATACTCAAAACCCACTGTCCAGCTCCACTTATCCGCGAGGATACCCTTGTTACCCAACTCGATGTCGTAGGTAATCATCTGACCATAAAGACCAAGGTGGTGGCCCGTCAAAGGCTTGATGCGCGACTCCTTACCAAGCCAGTAACGGAGGCCCAAATCGCCACCGTAGATACGCCAGTACCAAGCCTTAGCATCGTTCTTCCACCATGCATAGCACCAATTACCGACAACGCTGAAGTTACCACCGAGGTAGAACTCAGCACCGATATTTGGAACTGCTGCAAGATCATATAGCATATTGGTTTTAATAGACATATAGAAGGGGCGCGCGCACTCAGACTTTGGCATTGCTGCAGCCTGATTAACAACAACCTCGTGCGCCTTGTTGTAGCTCTCGACAATAATAGTTGCCGAACGAGGCTCCTCAGCACCATTCTCCGCAACGGTATAGGTGATACCATCCTCCGCAACAGCCAACGACTCTACCCACGACTCCGCGCAGCTGGCCTCGGGCAAGATGCCATCATCGACACTCTTCGAATATGTGATCTTGTCGTTACCGCCTTCTGCGACAAACTCTACAGGGCTTGGCGATGTGATTATCAGCACAGGCTCTGCAGCCTCCTGCTCAACGGGAATATTGTAAACCTGATCGTGATACTTAACCGCAACCATACCCGTACGAGGCTCCGCAGAGCTATTGGGTGCTACGTCGAAACGCACCTCATCGTCGGTAGATGTCAGCGGTGTAATCCAGCTTGCATCGCTCTCAGCAACAGGAATGACGTCATCCGCAACACTCTTTGTATATGGAACAGCCACGCCGTTTACACCCTCGGCTGGGCAATATTGTGTATCGGTCGAGATGAACAACTGAGGAATTGTCTCCCACCAGAACTCGCAACGCGCAGCGGCGTAGCGCAATTTGGGGAATAGGTTTTTGTAGATCCACCAGTAGGGGGCGCCATTGCGCAACTTAACAAGAGCATCGAAGCGATCATTCTCCTCGCTGTTCTGCAACACTTCGAGAACCTCGCTGCGATAGGGAACATTCTCACTATTTCGAACAAGCTCCACGAGTGCCTGCCAATCGGCACCCAACGACACTACCTCGTACTGAACATTTGCGTTAATCTCACGACTGATCCACTCCGAGATAACCTCGGCACGACGTTTAGCAATACGCTCATTGACAGCGCTACCACCCTCGGGAGATACACTCGAGAGGACACGGATCTGACGGAAATTGGCAGTAGAGTCATTGTAGTATTTCTTAACCTCCTCGGCAAACTCTCTTAATGCAGACCTGTTATCCATATAGTTTTCGTCGAGGACTACAGCACCCTGACGAAAATATACTTTCACCGAACTTTCTACCTCGCGCTCAACTTGAGCGTTTGATACAAATGGGGAAAGGACGAAAATCAATAGTCCCAATAAAAATTTCTTCATTGCTCCAAAATATCATTTTGAAAAACGACCCGCTCAATACATCACATTTTTCACGTTCACAGGGCCGTATTCAGACAAAAAACACTTCAAAAACGCCTCAAAAAATAGCACTTGCACAACGCTATCATCGAAGCTATATAAAAAAGAAAAACCCTTTATTGCCACTAAGTGGCTTATAATCAGCATTATACCCACTTTAGGGGGGGGGTAAATTTACTTCTATACCAATGCAAATATAACATTTTTACCTCATTTTACAAAGGAAAACGCAGTTTATTTACGCACATTTTAACACCAATTTTCATCTTTGATTCAAATAGAAATGTTCGACCGCATAAAAAAGCAACATCACTTTTTCCAAAATCGGAATTTTAGAACAAAAATAGAGGCCACATTAGCGACAATCACATATAGCGTTTTAGATTATTTTTCAACCTTTTTACGCATATACAAACACACTATTCAACCTAAAAATAGGCACGTAAATCGGCCCTATTTTTCACGTTTTCCAACCCGATTTTTCACACAAAATATCTCAGAAAAAGGAGCATATCCACCCTCAGTTCTCGAAAAATTTATTAACTTTGTAGTATGGATAAGTCTACGATCATAGTGCGTAAAGCAACACTCGACGATGCTGCAACTATTGCCCAAGCAGTCGCAATGGCGATTGGCGATGAGGGTGCATTGCGCAACTATTGCGGTGACGATTACACAGTTGTACTCACCGCCATCGCCCACCGAGAGCATACTCAATATAGCTGGCAGTACGCCCTTATTGCGGAGTGCGACGGCTCGCCAGCAGGTGCTATTGTCGGGTACGACGGAGCTGATCTATACCCTCTGCGCGAGGGAACTTTTGCCACTCTACGCGAGATTATCGGGCGTGTTCCGACCATTGTAGACGAGACCGAAGCAGGCGAATACTATCTCGATTCCGTGGGTGTATTACCCCAATTTCGTGGCATAGGCGTCGGGCGAGCTTTGGTCGCAGCCCTCTGCGATAAGGCTTTTACCGAAGGTCACGAGCGCGTAGGATTGATTGTTGATCAAGAGAATCCACACGCCGAGAAGCTCTACACCTCGCTCGGTTTTCAGCGTGTAGACACAAAGAGTTTCTTCGGACATAAGATGTGGCATCTACAACTTAAAAGATAAGATTAAGGCTGACATCTCTATTTTTTCGATTATTCATCTGTAAAACAACGATATAAGATATGCGACGAGTATTTGTTACAGGAGCAGGACACGGCATTGGTCGTGCGATTGTCGAAGCTTTTACAGCAGCAGGCGACCGCGTAGCCTTCTGCGATATCGATGCTAAGCGCGGTGAGGAGGTAGCAGCAACTACAGGTGCGCGATTCTTTGCCATCGATGTGTGCGATAAAACAACATTGGAACACGCCATACAAACCCTGCTCAATGAGTGGGGCGACCTCGATATCATCGTGAATAATGTTGGCATCAGCGAGTTTGAGCCTATCACTGCCACTTCGGTAGAACACTTCGAGCGAGTGCTCAATACCAACCTCCGCTCGACATTTATCACCTCTCGTCTGCTTGCCATGCACCGCGAAAAGATGGGCGCAACAAACCCATACGGTCGTATCGTAAATATCTGTTCTACGCGCTATTTACAGAGCGAAGCCGGCTCTGAAGCATATGCCGCATCAAAAGGCGGTATATGGTCATTAACACACGCTCTGGCAGCCTCTCTTGCGCCATATCACATAACCGTAAACTGCATTGCCCCTGGTTGGATTAGCGTCAATGAGGATGAGATACTACGAGCTGAGGATCATGCATTTCACCTCTCTGGCAGAGTCGGCAAAGCTGAGGACATCGCGAGCACCTGCCTATTTCTATGCGATCCCAAGAGCGACTTTATCAATGGCCAATGCATTACCGTAGACGGCGGCGCAACCAAGAAGATGATCTATCCCGAGGAGTAAAAACAGTGCTACTTAGTATCCGAAAACGCCTTTAAGATAGTCATTCAAAACTCTATTCCTCGACAATTTCTCAATCCGAGCATTGTCGAGGAATTTTATATTAATTAAAAAGGGAAAGCTTAGGGTGGATTGTATATATGTATGGCGGCAAACAGCCGCCGATTCAAAACAAGCTATATGACTTGGCTTATATACAAAAAAGCCCCTCCTTATCAAAGGAGGGGTGGGGGTGGATTGTATATATGTGTGGCGGCAAACAGCCGCCTCTTTAAGCCAAACTTATGACTTGGCTTATATACAAAAAAAAGCCAAGTCTTTATGACTTGGCTTAAAGAGGCGGCTACCTACTCTCCCACCTAAATAGGCAGTACCATCGGCGTGAGTGAGCTTAACTTCTCTGTTCGGAATGGGAAGA
>JAFYXB010000039.1 GCA_017546345.1 Alistipes sp.
CGTATCTGGAAGGAGAAGGGTTGGTTGGCACAGGATGGCGAGGAGTACTACTACATCTACGCTCAGACTATGAACGGCCGTACTCAGTATGGTATCGCTATGTGCTGCCACTATGAGGATTACCTCTCAGGCGCTATCAAGAAGCACGAGCTTACTCGCGTTGATAAGGAGGAGGATCGTATGATCCACGTTCGCAACCAGAAGGCTAACATCGAGCCCGTATTCTTTGCATATCCCGACGATAAGGAGATCGACGCTATCATCTCTAAGTGGGTTGCTGAGCACGAGGCAGACTACGATTTCGTAGCTGAGGATGGCTTCGGTCACCACATGTGGGTTATCCGTTGCAAGGAGACTAACGATCGCATCACTGAGCTCTTCAAGGGTATCCCAGCTCTTTACGTAGCTGATGGTCACCACCGTACAGCAGCTGCTGCACGTGTAGGTCAGGAGTGCGCTTCTAAGAATCCTAACCACACTGGCGATGAGGAGTACTGCTTCTTCTTGGCAGTTACTTTCCCTGCATCACACCTCCGCATTATCGACTATAACCGCGTAGTTAAGGATCTTAACGGTCTTTCTAAGGAGGAGTTCTTGGCAGCAGTAGAGGCTAACTTCGTAGTTGAGAAGAAGGGTGCAGACATCTACACTCCTAACGCATTGCACAACTTCGCAATGTACCTCGACGGCGAGTGGTATTCAATGACAGCTAAGGAGGGTACTTACGATGATAACGATCCTATCGGTGTTCTCGACGTATCTGTTCTCTCTAACCTTGTTTTGGATAAGGTATTGGGTATCGCAGATCTTCGTACATCTAAGCGTATCGACTTCGTAGGTGGTATCCGTGGTTTGGGCGAGTTGCAGAAGCGTGTTGATAGCGGTGAGATGAAGGTTGCTTTCGCGTTGTATCCTGTATCAATGCAGCAGCTCTTCGATATCGCTGACACTGGCAACATCATGCCTCCTAAGACTACATGGTTCGAGCCTAAGTTGCGTTCGGGTGTAGTTATTCACTCTTTCGAGGAGTAAATTTCTATAAGGCAGCATCTGCTGCATCTCAATCGTTGGGCTGAATGGGGAATACGTTAAGTATCTCTCATCCAGCCCAACTTCTTTATCGTTGTAGCATCTACAGGCTTCTAACGAGAAATATATTGTGATAAGTGGTAATCTGTGGCACTCGGCAATGATATCAAAATAAAAATGCACCCATTTCCAAAATCGGAAAGGGTGCATAATTGTTAATTAGAACTCTATCTACTCAGCCTTCGACTCGCAGTAGCCGCAGCGTACAACGCCCGCTTCAACCTCCGACTCCTCGAAGCGAGGACGTACGGGCTCGAGATTTGAGATACAGAGTGGGTTAGGGCACTTGCAGCCTGCAATAGCCTTACCGTCGTGCTGGTCAAATACCTTATCGGGATTATCCTGCCACTCGAGGAGCTTGAGAATAAGCGCCATACGCACGAACTTACCATTCTCCACCTGACGGAAGTATGCTGCACGAGGATCACTATCCACATCGATAGCAATCTCGTTTACGCGGGGTAGGGGGTGCAACACGGCCATATTCTCCTTCGCACCGCGCATCTTCTGAGCATCGAGGATAAAGCAATCCTTAACTCTCTCGTACTCCTCCAAATCGGTGAAGCGCTCCTGCTGCACACGTGTCATGTAGAGAATGTCGATGTCGCCGATTACGCTCTCGATATCGTTTGACTCGCGGTACTCTATGCCAAGACGGTCGCATACATCGCGCTTAATGTAGTCGGGCAGAGCAAGCTCTGGAGGCGAGATAAGCACAAAGCGAGTGTTCGAGTAGCGTGTCATCGCCTTGATGAGCGAGTGCACGGTACGACCATACTTCAAATCGCCTACAAGACCTATTGTAAGGTTGTTCAACGTACCCAACTCACGCTTGATAGTAAGCAGGTCGGTGAGCGTCTGTGTAGGGTGGCTATGGCTACCATCGCCAGCATTGATGATAGGCGTACGCGATACCTCTGTAGCTGCGAGGGGAGCACCCTCCACCTTATGGCGCATAGCGATAATATCGGCAAAGCAGTTCATAACACGCACAGTATCCTGCACGGTCTCGCCCTTAGACACCGATGATGACTTAGCATCGGCAAAGCCCAAGACATTACCACCAAGCTCCATCATCGCTGCTGTGAAGCTAAGGCGTGTACGTGTACTTGGCTCGTAGAAGAGCGTTGCGAGCTTCTTGCCGCGACATACCTCGCTATATTTCTCGCGGTTGGCGATGATATCCTCGGCCAAAGCTATAATCTCGGCAATCTCCTGTACCGAGAGATCTGTGGGGTCGATAAGATGTTTCATCTTCTATCGTATTAATAAGGGCCTGCAGCCAATCTTAGCATTAGACGCAGACCCTCGATTTGCGGCTATAAGCCAATATTACTTAATCCAGCTCTCGTCAGAGGGGTTGTTGCGGAACTTAAGGATACGCTCCTTGTCCTCAGACTTGATGTAACCCTCCTCAGCTGCAACCTCTACCAATGCGTCGAGGTTAGAGAGTGAGTAGTTCTTAGCCTCGGCTGCTGCCAAGCGATCCAAGCCCTTCTGCATGCCGTATGTGAAGATGCTCACGATACCGAGAACATCAGCACCAGCGTTGCGCAAAGCCTCTACAACCTCGATGCAGCTACCACCTGTTGAGATAAGATCCTCGACAACAACTACCTTCTGGCCCTTCTCCAACTTACCCTCGATCTGGTTGCCACGGCCGTGGTCCTTAGAACCAGAGCGAACGTAACCCATAGGCAAGTTAAGAATTGTAGCAGTGATAGCAGCGTGTGCGATACCTGCAGTCGATGTACCCATCAATACCTCTACCTCGGGGTAGTGCTGGCGGATAAGCTCTGCCAAGCCCTCCTCTACGTGGTTACGCACCTCGGGAGCTGTGAGTGTAAGACGGTTGTCGCAATATATAGGGCTCTTGATACCACTTGCCCATGTGAAGGGCTGCTCAGGACGCAAAAATACGGCGCCGATTGAGAGTAGGTCTTTTGCAATCTTCTTTTCCATAGTCGATTATATGTTTTATCTAATTAGTAACTTGATATAAATGCCTTGTCGTTTTCAACCTCTATTACTCACCGCAGAACTCCTTTATGCAGCGCTCGTAAGCAGCTACTGGATCGTCTGCTGCAGTGATAGGACGGCCTACAACGATGAAATCTGAACCGATCTCGCGAGCACGCTCGGGAGTGGTTACGCGCACCTGGTCGCCAACCTCGCCATCAGCGAAGCGAACACCTGGAGTGATAGTCATAAACTCCTTGCCGCAAGCCTCCTTAACCATTGCTGCCTCGAGAGGTGAGCAAACAACACCATCCAAGCCTGCCTCCTTAGTGTTCTGAGCATACTTAACGATAGTATCGTTGATAGAGGCGTTGATGAGCAACTCCTTCTGCATACGCTCCTCAGATGTAGAGGTGAGCTGTGTAACGGCGATAAGCATAGGACGTGTACCATCCTCGCGAGTAAGACCCTCGATAGCCGCTTTCATCATATCAACAGTACCTGCTGCGTGAACGTTGGTCATATCAACATCCAAGTTGCGAAGAACCGACATAGCCTTCTTTACAGTGTTTGGAATATCGTGCAACTTAAGGTCGAGGAAAATACGGTGGCCACGCTCCTTGATTGTACGTACGATCTCAGGACCCTCGGCATAGAAGAGCTCCATACCGATCTTTACGAAGGGCTTACGGCCAGTGAACTTATCCAAAAAGTTGAGTGTCTGCTCCTTGCTGCTGAAGTCGCAGGCAATAATTACATCACGTTTCATAGTCTATCTCATTTATTTATTTTACTATTCCGATAATGTCGCTCAGACGTTCGATGCCGAGGCGCTCCATCTCCTTAGGCAGTGCCTCGATAATCTCCTTTGCGGCATAGGGGTTCTTGAGGTTAGCGGCACCTACCTGTACTGCTGTAGCACCCGCCATCATCATCTCAATTACGTTATCTGCTGTGCTCACACCACCACAACCCATAACAGGAATCTGGCAGGCATTAGCCACCTGGTAGACCATACGTACAGCCACGGGGAAGATAGCATCACCCGAGAAACCGCCCATCTTATTAGCGATTACGTGACGGCGACGCATAGTGTCGATACGCATACCGAGCAACGTGTTGATAAGACAAATACCATCAGCACCAGCATCCTCGCACGCGCGTGCTATAGAGACAATGTCTGTTACGTTGGGGCTAAGCTTGATAAATACGGGCTTTGTCGTAACGCTCTTCACGCGGCGTGTAACCTCGGCAGCCGACTCGGGCTGTGTACCGAAGCTCATACCTCCATTGTGTACGTTGGGGCACGATACATTGACCTCGATAATCTCTACCTGCTCCTCCTTGTCGATCTTTGCGCAGCACTCCTCATACTCCTCCAACGAGAAGCCGCTGATGTTGGCAACGATAGGCTTATGGAAGATAGAGCGAAGGTGGGGTAGCTCCTCGGCGATAACCTTGTCGATACCAGGATTCTGAAGACCTACCGAGTTAATCAAGCCTGCCTCACACTCTGCAATACGTGGTGTAGGGTTACCAAAGCGTGCATCACGCGTTGTACCCTTGAACGAGATTGCACCCAAGCAGTCCAAATCGTAGTAGTCGGCGAACTCACGGCCAAAACCGAATGTGCCGCTAGCGGGAATTATAGGGTTGTCGAGCTTTACACCACAAAGCTCAACCGATGTGTCGTAGTGCTTTACCATATAATCTCTTCACGTTTAAGTACTGGACCATCCTTACAAATACGCTTGTTGCCATACTTAGTCTTGCACGAGCAACCCATGCATGCACCAAAGCCGCAACCCATACGCTCCTCAAAGCTGAACTCTGCGGGCGACTCCGTAGCGTCGTACAACGCCTTGAGCATAGGCAGAGGACCGCAAGTGTAGAGGTAGTCAAACTCCAAAGCCTTCTCGCGGATAACATCCGTAACAAAGCCCTTGGTGCCCTCCGAACCGTCGGCCGTAGATAGATATACATCTACGCCCAATGCGCGGAACTCCTCAGCATAGAAGATCTCGGCTGCAGTATTGAAGCCAAGGATTACCATAGGCTTCTTACCCTCGCCCAACAATCTCTTGCAGAGGTTGTACATGGGAGGAACGCCCACGCCACCACCAACAAGCAGAGGTCGCTTAGCGTCGTTATTCGTAGAGAAACCATTGCCCAAGCCAGTGAGGATATCAAGCACCTCGCCAGCCTGCATATTCTTCATCTGCTCCGTACCGCGACCTACAACCTTATAGATGATCGTAATAGTACGCTCATCGTAGTCGGCAATAGAGATTGGACGGCGCAAGAACTTGCCGCTAAGCTCGATGTTGATAAACTCGCCCGAGTTGGTGATATATTGAGTATCACCCTCCAACACCATGCGGTAAACCACAGGTGTTAGAGGTGTGTTGCTCACGATTGTATATAAACCTTTTTTATACATTATTCTGCATCGATTGTCGATACACCCAAAGTGATCTCCTCCAATACGTCGAGAAGTACGCTTACAGTCTCGAGAGCGGTGAAGATAGTCACGTTGTTCTCAACAGCGCAACGACGAATGTCGTAGCCATCGAGACGTGCACTATGCTGGTTGATATCGATAGTGTTGATAACATAGTTTACGTGACCCTTACGCAACGAGTCGAAAATCTCGGTAGAACCCTCGCTGAGCTTCTTCAAGCAGCGTGTACGGATGCCATTCTCGCGCAAGTAGGTTGCTGTACCGCTTGTAGCCTCGATATTGAAACCGAGCTCATAGAAGCGGCGGATGAGAGGCAATGCACGTGGCTTATCAGCATCGGCGATAGATACGAAGATTGTACCGTAGTTTGCGATGGTCATGCCTGATGACTGCAACGACTTGTACAACGCACGACGCAACGATGAGTCGTAACCGATAGCCTCACCCGTAGACTTCATCTCAGGAGAGAGGTAAGAGTCTACACCGCGAATCTTAGCGAATGAGAAGGCTGGAGTCTTTACATACCATCTCTTCTTCTCCTCAGGGATGATTACATCTACGCCCTGCTCACGGAGTGAGTGGCCGAGCATCACGTTGGTAGCGATCTTAGCCATAGGCACACCTGTAGCCTTCGAGAGGAATGGTACGGTACGTGATGAACGAGGGTTAACCTCGATTACGTATACCATATCCTGATCGTCAGCGATGAACTGGATGTTATAAAGACCGAGGATGCCAATCTCCTTACCCAAGCGAATAGTGTAGTCCTTGATTGTATCCTTAACCTTCTGGCTTACGCTGAATGTTGGATATACGCTCATTGAGTCACCCGAGTGAACACCTGTACGCTCAACGTGCTCCATAATACCTGGGATAAATACGTTCTCGCCATCGCAGATTGCATCAACCTCGAGTTCCTTACCCATAATATACTTATCAACCAATACGGGCTGATCCTCGTTGATCTCAACGGCTGTCTTGAGGTAGTGACGCAAAGCCTCCTCGTTAGATACGATCTGCATTGCTCGACCACCAAGCACGTAGCTAGGACGAACCAATACGGGGTAGCCAATACGCTCGGCAGCAGCCACACCACGCTCGATATCGGTGATAGCCTCAGCATCTGGCTGAGGAATGCCAGCACGACGCATAATAGCCTCGAAGCACTTTCTATCCTCGGCATTGTTGATAGCCTCGATACCTGTACCGATAATCTTTACGCCCAAGTCTGCCAAAGGCTTTGCAAGGTTGATAGCTGTCTGACCACCAAGTGATACAACCACACCTGTAGGCTTCTCCAACTCGATAACGTTCATCACATCCTCCACGGTCAATGGCTCGAAGTAGAGCTTGTCGCTGATAGTGTAGTCCGTAGATACGGTCTCTGGGTTATTGTTGATGATGATAGCCTCGTAGCCCGCCTCGCGGATAGCCCAAATAGCGTGTACTGTAGAGTAGTCGAACTCGACACCCTGACCGATACGGATAGGACCTGAACCGAGAACCACGATCTTCTCGCGGTTGCTAACTACAGACTCGTTCTCCTGCTCGTATGTTGAGTAGAGATATGGTACCTCTGAGTCGAACTCAGCTGCACAAGTGTCGATCATCTTGTATACGGGGAAGATGTTGCTCTCCTTGCGCAACTGGAATACCTCAGACTCGGTCATACCCCAAAGCATGCCGATATACTTGTCGCTAAAGCCCAAACGCTTTGCATCGTAGAGGACCTCAGTGTTGCGTGGATTCTCCTTAACCGTCTTCTCCATCTCGACAATATTCTTGAGCTTCTCGAGGAAGAAGAGATCAATCTTAGTGTTGTCGTAAACGTGCAACAAGTCTACACCGCGGCGGATAAGCTCGGCGATAGCGTAGATACGATCGTCAGTACCCTTGCGGATGTATGCGAGGATACCATCGACAGACATAGTGTCGAACTTCTTATGATAGATGTGGCATACGCCAGTCTCCAACGAACGGACAGCCTTCAACAAGCCCTCTTCGAATGTACGACCAACGCTCATAACCTCACCCGTAGCCTTCATCTGTGTACCAAGCTCGTTTGAAGCGTTGCTGAACTTATCGAATGGGAAGCGAGCAACCTTAGTTACGATGTAGTCAAGTGTAGGCTCGAAGCTGGCAGGGGTGTTAGCGATGCGAATCTCATCGAGGGTCATACCCACAGCAACCTTCGCAGTTACTCGTGCGATAGGGAAACCACTCGCCTTCGATGCCAAAGCCGACGAACGCGAAACTCGTGGGTTAACCTCAATAATATAGTAGTTGAACGAGAGTGGGTCCAATGCGAACTGTACGTTACAGCCACCCTCAATCTTCAACTCGCGAATAATCTTCAATGCGCTGGTACGGAGCATCTGAGCCTCCTTATCGGTCAAGGTCTGGCACGGAGCAACCACGATAGAGTCACCTGTGTGAACACCTACAGGGTCAACGTTCTCCATATTACAGATGGTAATCGCAGTGTCATTGCTATCGCGCATTACCTCGTACTCAATCTCCTTGTAGCCCTTGATACTCTTCTCAACCAACACC
>JAFYXB010000040.1 GCA_017546345.1 Alistipes sp.
ATTACAATTATGAAAAAGTTTTTCGTTTCAATGCTTGCAGTAGCTGCTCTTGCAAGCTGTGCAAAGGAGGAGACCTTGACATTTGACAAGGGCGAGGCTATCGGCTTCAGCAGCTTCGTGGACAATGCGACACGTGCAACAGATCCATCTTATGGTGGCGCTACGGGTCAGAAGCCTCTTACATCATTCAAGGTTTGGGGTACAGCAAACGGGGTATCTATCTTTAACGACACTGTGGTAACAGGTAGTGTAGGTGGTAGTTGGTCTTATAGTACAAAGCAGTATTGGATTGAGGGTGTAAAGTATAATTTTGCAGCTCTTGTAAATGCTGATAATGTAACTCTTGGCTCAGATAAGCTTCCTGCAAAGATAGAATTTGAGAGTAACGGCTCTACAGACCTTCTTTATGTTCGCACAGATGAGATCACTGGCCAGGCGACAGGATATAATAGTCCAGTGAACCTCACGTTTAACCACCTTCTTTCAAAGGTTCACATCGGTGTAAAGAACAACTCTTCTTCTGCAGTTGGTTATTCTTTCTTAGTTAAAGATATCAAGATTAATGCACCTAAGAACGGTACTTATTACATTCAGAACATTGACGAAAAGACTGCTGGTACTTGGGATGTAACAAATAGTGATTACTCATTTGCAAATATTTCAGTGAAAGATGCTACTGCTGAGTGCAATGCTGAGCAGTTGCTTATCCCTGGTAGTGCAACAGTTAGCTTCAATGTAGATATCATCTATACTAACGATAAAAACGTTGAAAGTACTATTGTAACAAAGAACTACTCAAAGAATGTAACTTTGGTTGCAGGTAATGCATATAATTTCAATATTATCACATCAGTAGGCGATCCTATCGAGTTCACAGTTACTCAGCAGCCTACTTGGGGTGATGGTGATGAAGGTGGTAATTTGAACTAATCATCACATTTATTAGAGTTTATCTCTAACCTTTGGCTATAAGGGTTTGATCGCCCTTATAGCCCCTAATTAGAATAATAAAAATAAAAAAAAAGATATGAAGATAGTATTAATAGCTATTCTTACGGTTGTGGCGCTTGCGTCGTGCAGCAATGAGGAGACGATCCTCGTCGCTAAGCCCGATGCCATAAACTTCGGCACGCCCTTCATCGAAAACTCAACACGTGCAGCTGATGACGACTTCACGTCTGTCAGTGCATTCAAAGTGTGGGGTAACGTGAAGGGTACAACAACCAACAACACTGTATTCCTCTACGATGGCGCGCAGGTAGAGCTCGAGAATGGCGCTTACGTATGCAAGGATAAGACAGAGTACTGGGTGCCCAATGCAGAGTACAAATTTTTGGCTATCGCGGGTGCTTCAAGTGTTTATCCCGAGAGTGGCGCGTTCCCAACAACCGTAGGCTACACAGCCGATGGCTCCACCGACTTGCTAATTTCAGAGTCTGTGTCTGTTAAGACCTATGACGATGCACAGCCAAGCACGGGCATTGACACTAATGGCAATGTTAACCCCGTTACGTTCACATTCTCGCATCTTTTGTCTAAGGTGGTGTTCTCGGCAAAGGGCGCAGAGAGTGATGGATACACCTATGAGGTGACAGACATCATAATCAAGAATGCAAAGACTGAGGGCTCAGTGGCTGTAGGGACTAAGACGTGGTCAAGCGTTAGTGATGACGATACTGAGATTGCAGGCTTTGGTAGTATCGAGGGTAGCTTCAATGGCCAGTATGTCGATTGTGAGCATGCGAGACTCCTCATTCCTTACATCTATAGTGAGGGTAGCGAGATTGAGATCTCAATGGTAGTTAAGGCTTATTCTGGTGGTGAACTTATCCAGACCACAGAGTACACTGGAGGTGAGGGCAAAGAGCCATGTCTCAAGGCGATTGTAACATTGGAGCCCGGCTACTCGTACAACTTCAAGTTCGAGCATAGCGTGGGTAAGCCTATCGAGTTCGGAGTTGAAAAGTTGGATGGTTTTGGTAATTCTTCTGTAACAGTACAGTAATCTGTACTATTGGGTTATAGGGGTTTGATCGCCCCTATGGCCCCCAAAATAAAATAAACAGAACTGCTATAAGCAATATGAAAAAGATTATTAGTAAAATGCTTGCGCTTGCATTGGTGTCGGCTATAGGCGTTTCGTGTGACAATGAGGTGCCTGATGGTGGCAATTTTGAGCAGGGTAATGAGATTAGGTTTAGTGATCTTGTAACACGTGCAGGTGACCCAGAGAATGAGGCTGAAAAACTTCTTAATACCATCAATGATTTTGGTGTGTATGGGCAGGTGAGTGATCAGGAGGATCCAAATCCAGAGACAAGTTCGAATATTCCATATACTCAGATATTTGACAAACTTAATGTATATAGGGGCGCTGATTCATGGGAGTATGATCCAGCAGAAGTCCAGTATTGGTTGGGTAATCGCGCATACCATTTCTTCGCTTTTTGGCCTTACAATACAGCAACGTCACTCGATAATAGAGGTGGATATAAGGTGTCGTATGAGACTCCTGGTACGGCAAATGGTTATCTCCTTGGTGCTCACGAGATAGTTGATGTTGATGGAGTGTTCCCAGATGTTGTAAAGTTCAAATTCTCACATTTGCTCTCTCGAGTATGTCTTAATATCTCGCAAGACAACATAAAGAATCCATACGATGACTATATGTTTCGTATCAAAGCTGTTAGGTTGTCTAATGTCAAGAAGAATGGCACTTTGAGCACTTCTCGTACCAATCAGGCAGGCACATGGACATATGACAATGCTCGTTTGACGTTTGAGTCTGTGTTTGACGATGAGAGCGGCTTGCTTGAAGGTAGCAAGGTGATTGCTCCTTGGGGCGCTAATGGCCAGGGTTACCACTTTATACCTCAGAGTTTCGAGAAGGGTGATATCTCACTTATCGTAGAGTATGCGTTTAAGGAGACTACTGCGTCAGAGTGGGAGTCGAAGACGGCATCTACTTCGCTTCCCGCTGGAGCATGGAGTCCAGGTGTAACATACACCTACCAGATGAAGGTCTACGAGGATAACTTCGTTACATTTAGTAATATCAGTGTTGAGGGTTGGGGTAGCTACCTCACAGGTGGTGCAATTATTATCAAGTAAAGGTTATGAGACGATTTTATAACATATGTGCGTTTGCGGCTCTTGTCATCGCAGTTGTAGCATGCACGAAAGAGCCTATTAGTGATGGCGTCAAGAACCCAGATGTGGAGATTAATATCCCTCATTCGAGTGACTATATTGGCTTTACAACCGAGACTATCACTCGCGGTATTCTCGTTGAGGAGCGATATATGCCATATTCATTTGGCGTTTTAGGCTATAAGTATGACTATGGCTATAGCTGGACTGGTCAGCGTGCTGTGGCTAAGCTCAATGTTTTCAATATTGACGCCGATAACAAAGCTACATCAGCCCTCAAAGTTGATTACTCAGATGGCTATTATACATATGAGGCTACCAATGCAGGAAGTGAAGATAGTGGTTTGATTCGTTGGGGCTCGGAACGATACTCATTCTTTGCCTACTATCCCTACTCTATTGGCAGTATTGTGTTGAGTGCGCTAACTATGGATGGTGCGCCATACCTTACATATACATTTAGCAAAGATGACACAAGTTTGATGGCCGATATCATTACGGGTAAGAGAATAGACCTTCTTGCAGGCGATTACAACAATACTGTGCCATTTGATATGATACACCGTCTTGCTGGTGTTGATGTTACCATATGTAACGCCTATGAGTACACTTATGATACTGGCAATACAAATAATGACGGCACTAAAATCTATGCATCGGAGGCCATCGAAATTGATATACAAGATCTTGTTGTAGAGTTTGATGGTGTTCAGTACGATACTGCTAAGATATATCTTGACAGAGATGATATTTTGGCGTCAGACTGTACTATGGATAACTATTACACCGCCTCATACCATATGATTGGTGACGACTGTAAGTATAAGTCTTACTTGGTAAAGCCTACTGTCGGTGTTAATAATACAAACATCTCGAAAGAGACTGAAAACTCATTGGCATTCATCCCCCAGGCGGAGGAATTTAAGATGCTAAATTCTTCAGATACCAAGACTTTGTCTGTCACTGCAAACGTTAAGTATCATAAGAAGCGTCCTGGTGGAGGATACCTTATGGCAGATCTCAAGACAGATGAAAATGGTAAGTCTTACTATGATGATGAGAGATCATCTGACACGCCCTTTGTATATGAGACAAGCAAAACTGCAACCTTTACGCAGAGTCTTAAGAATGCCAGCCGCTACTTTGTGCTGTTGACCTTCACTTCTGAGGCTGTTTCTATCAATATTCTTACTGCTGCAGAGTGGGATGAGGAGGAAATAGAATACGAATTTGAGTAAAGTTATTTGAACTATGAGATACACACGTATTATAGCAACAATTTTAGCTCTTATTGTGGCGGCATCATGTGCTGTTGACAATGTTGATGGCCCTGTTGTTTCTACACCCACGTCGGGTGATATAGTCTCTGTCATGGGTCGTATCACACGCTTTGATGACTGTAAGGTAGATACTCGTTCGAGCAAGGATGAGGATGAGGCTTATGTGACCTCTATGGCATTGGCCGTGTTCCCCATCAATGAAGACGACAGTATTGGCGACTGTATAGATTATACATACCTTACTGGTAACAACCTTCTATTCTCTATTGATCGTGGTGATAAGAAGTATGAGGGGTATAACAATGAGGATGAGTTCGCATTGTATATCTTTGCCAATGTGCCCGATATGCCCCACAAGCTCCCTGATGATGGTTTGACGCTCGATGATTTGCTAGATAAAGCATATTCGAGCAACGGTATCCTGCGCCCCGAGGATGGTTTCCCCATGGTTGGTTCTTTGGGCGACTATGTCAATGCTCATGGCGATGGTCATCGTTTCAAGCTTAACCCTAACCTTGTTGGTGGCAAGAAGGTGCTTCCAACACTTGATGGTGAGGATAAGGACTTGCTCAATATCCCCATGAAGGCGTTGTTTGCGAAGATGACATTCTCTATTTCTGTAGCTGCGGATCAGAGTGTCAAGGAGAATGATCCTCCTATGTTTGCTCTTAGCTCATACGAGGTCGTTAACATTCCTGATGGTGGTATACTCCTTGAGGGCTCGAACACAGAGCAGAATGTGACGGCTAATGGTAGTGCAGAGGTGACATACTCAGCATCCACTACAGGTGGCGCATCTATCAACTTCTCGTTCTATCTCCCCGAGCGTTTGTTGGAGCCCGCTACAAAATCGGCAGACTATGACTATCCATTTAGACAGACCGACGGATCAATTCGAAGAGAGGACTCTGTCTATATGCAGCGCTTCAAGGGCAAGCTTCTCGGAGATAACCAGAAGGCAACACATATTATTTTGAAGGGTAAGTTCCGTGATCACCAGGAGCAGTACTTTGATGTTGTCTATACTATCTATTTGGGTGCTAACTCTTACGATGACTTCAATATCAAGCGTAATACGCAGTATTTCAATACTGTGACTATTATGGGTATCACAGCCTCTGAAGACCAGTCTTTAAACGGTGACGGTGTCGCTATCGACCACCGTGTTAATGTTGAGAGTGGTTTGCCTATTATTGTCAACTTGCGCCGTGAGACATTGCTCGACTCGCACTTTGAGGTGCGTCCTTTGCGTGTCCGTTATCTCGATGGTGAGGATGTGCCTAATGGCGCTAAAGTAACGGTTACTGTAGGCAAGGTAAATGCCTCTGATCCGGAGCCTAACTGGGTGCGTGTCGAACATAAGAACAATGACGGAGGTGATAGTAAATACCTCTCAAGTGGTAAGCGCCGCTATTTTACCACTGATTTGGTAAGCACAGAGCTTGCTGAATCAGGCAAGTCTCAGGAGGCAAGTTTGTCGAAGGGTAGCCAGGAGACATTCTGGATCTATGTAGATCAGTGTGATGAGCCTGCTCCTCTTAGCGATCCTAACCAGATGCGTAAGGCGAAGATTACTGTCACCTATGCTGATGCCGACAATATGACACAGTATGTCGAGCCTCTTGAGTATATCATCTGCCAGTATAAGTTGTTCCCTGTTGAGACTGTGCGTAATGCAGGTACTGCTAATGAGTCAACTTTTGTCTATTATATCGAGCATGAGGAGGAGTATCTCTACAACTACGACGCCGATGATGATTATGGCCAGACCAAGCAGGAGGGTATGCCTTGGGGTTTGAATAGTGTGCAGCTTTCAAAAGAATATTTCTCATTCGACCCTGATCTTACACCAAATGTAAATTGGACTACTTATGAGACCAAGGCTGCACGCCCATATTACGATTTTTATATAAAAAAGCACGATAGTTTTGCCTCTGATAATGGTGGTACGGTGCGCGAGTACCCGGGACAGGCATTTACACAAGAAATTGCTAAAAATGCTGGCATTGGAAAACTTACGTTAGCGCAAACTGCAAATAGTGCTGTGGAGTATTGCTACAATCGAAATAAGAGAGACGCAAATGGTGATGTTGTGGAGGTTGAGTGGTATCTCCCATCTGCAGACGAATTGGAGGATTTTATTGTTCCTGCATATGGCTCTTTCCCTGAGTTCCAAAATAACTACTATTGGACCTCACAACCAGCCTATATTAGAAATATATTCTATTATGAAACTAGTAGTACTGTAGCATCTCCTACTGTGTACGATGATAATAAGGAATATGCAAGAGCTACAAAGGTTAAGAGCTTAGGTAATAATCAGTTTGAGTATGCAAAAAGTGGTTTGGATACAGAGCCCACCCCATATGTAAATCGTACTCATGAAGGATATGAAAACCTTGGTTACTTCTATGAAATGCATTATTGGAAAGGCAGTAATGATTATGGCCCACACAAAGATGGAACGCAACCAGGAGGAGACGAACGCTACACTACGAAAAGCTGGTTTAATAAAAAAAATTATTATATCCATTTGGGTTTCCTAGATGATATGATGCAGGAGGGTTATCATCATCGTACCAAGTCTAATCGTGTGCGTTGTGTGCGAAATGTTGTTACGCAGAATCAGCAGTAGTGCGCTACGCACGAGCGATTCAGCAATAGCGCGTTGTGTGCGAAAGATGAATTAAAAAACTTTGATATTTACCCCTACATAATCTAAAAGCGGAGAGTCGGTGATGCCGACTCTTTTTTTTGCCTTACATTGAGCGAAACGAGCTCTCTATCGTCATTCCGAGGAGCGCACCCCCGTCATCCCGAGGAGCGGAGCGACGTGGGGATCTACCGCTGTGAAGGCGCAGAGTGTATTAGATTGCCACGGCTTGTTCCAAGCCTCGCAATGACGCAACAGACAACCGTCATCCCGAGGAGCGTAGCGACGTGGGGATCTACCGCTGGCTTTGAGATTGCCACGCTCGTTTCTCTCGCTCGCAATGACGCAGTTAGGAGACCTCGCAATGTCGCATGTGGCGCGGATGTTGCAGGTGGCGTGAGTATGGAAAATCGAGGAGTATTAAAAGCACATATCGCACTCGTGGGCTGCAACGTCGTCTGGGCGTGCGACTACCCATTCTACAACCTGCTGCTGGGCAGGTATATCGAGCCGTTGGCAATGGTCACAGCATCGCTAATCGTAGCAGCCATTCTCTCGTGGATACCCGCGATATGGGAGGGGTGTGAGCGTATCGAACGCCGCGACTGGGCCATAATACTCTTTGCTGCGCTGCTGATGGGCGTAGTGCGCAAGATGATGATGATGTTTGGCCTCGCGCGAACATCGCCAATCGACGGCTCGATAATCGCGACACTTGTGCCGATACTCGTACTCATAATATCGGTCATAGCGCGCGTAGATCGCCTTAGCGTGCGCAAAGTTGCAGGATTGATAATCGGCCTGGCGGGTGCAATAGCCGTAGTGCTGACGAGCAACAGCGCCTCGCATCCCAAATCGGAGCTGTGGGGAAATGTGATGATGTTGTGCAGCGGCCTGGTGACGGCACTCTACATGGTATTCTTCAAGCGTCTGGTGTCGAAATATCGCATTACGACAATGCTCCGTGCGATATACACCATATCGGCCGTGGTGATGCTCCCGCTGGGTATGGACTCGGTGGTGGAGAGCGACTTTAGCGATATGAACGCGAGGCTGTGGGGCGCTGCGGCCTTTGTGCTTATCGTGCCAACATATCTGCCCAACCTATTACTCAACTACTCGTTGAGGCATCTGCAGCCGACCGTGTCGAGCACCTATACCTACATACAGCCTGTGCTTGCCGTGGCGCTATCGGTGGCTATGGGACTCGATAAGCTACACGCCGATACGGTGCTCTTTGCAGCGATTCTATTTGTGGGTGTGTGGCTGGTGATATCGTCGTATAGAAGTAGTGCGCAATAAAAAAGCGCGAGGCCACTTCAGTCTCTGAGGCCTCGCGCTTTAATTTTACGGAGTATCCGTTACTTCATCTCAGCGAAGTACTTATAGAAGTATGGCAACGTCTCCAAGCCCTTGTAGAACTGGTCGAGACCGTAGCTCTCGTTAGGCGAGTGGATAGCATCCTTCGAAAGACCGAAGCCCAAGAGGATAGACTTGATGCCGAGGATGTTCTCGAAGCCCGAGATAATAGGAATCGAACCACCAGAGTAGAATGGCAATGGCGTTACACCAAAGGTAGTCTCCACAGCCTTCTCTGCTGCCTTGTATGCTGGCAAGTCGGTAGGCGATACATAGGGCGCGCCACCGTGCAAGAACTCTACATTGACCTTCACGCTCTTAGGAGCAATGCGACGGAAGTGCTTCTCGAAGAGCTTTGCGATCTTCTTGAAGTCCTGGTTAGGAACAAGGCGCATAGAGATCTTTGCGTAGGCCTTAGATGGGATAACAGTCTTTGTGCCCTCGCCAGTGTAACCGCTCCAGATGCCGTTTACGTCGAGCGATGGGCGGATACCTGTGCGCTCCATAGTAGTATAGTCGATCTCACCCTCTACATCGCCCAAGTCGAGAGCCTTCTTATACTCGGCCAATGAGAATGGAGCCTTGTTAAGAGCACGGCGCTCAGCCTCCGAGAGGATGCGTACATCGTCGTAGAAACCAGGGATAGTCACACGGCCAAACTCATCGGTGAGCGATGCTACGAGGCGTGCGAGGACGTTTGCAGGGTTGGCAACAGCACCACCAAAGAGGCCTGAGTGCAAGTCCTTATCGGGGCCAATAACCTCCACCTGCATATATGTCAAACCACGAAGACCTGCAGTGATAGTGGGGGTGTCGAGGCCAATCATCGAGGTATCAGATACGAGGATGATGTCGGCCTTGAGGAGCTTCTTGTTATCGGCGCAGAACTTATAGAGGCTGGGTGAGCCAATCTCCTCCTCGCCCTCGAGCATAAACTTCACGTTGCAGGGCAAAGTGTCGGTTGCGACCATAGCCTCGAAAGCCTTAGCGTGCATATAGAGCTGACCCTTATCGTCATCAGCACCACGGCACCAGATGCGGCCATCGCGAATTTCGGGCTCAAATGGATTGCTCTTCCACTCGTCGATAGGATCCTCGGGCATAACATCGTAGTGGCCATAAACGAGCACTGTCTTAGCCTTAGGGTCGATGATCTTCTCGGCATATACCACAGGGTTACCCTCGGTAGGCATACCCTCGGCGCGGTCGGCACCAGCCTTCACCAAAGCGGCTGCAAGCCACTCGGCGCAGCGTACCATATCCTGCTTGTGCAACGATGGCTGTGCGCTGATTGATGGGATGCGCAACAAGTCGAAAAGCTCCTCTAAGAAGCGCTCTTTGTTTTGCTGAATGTAGTCGTTAGCTAGCTTCATAATCGTATAGTTTTAAGGTTTTATTTATGCTTACAATTATATAAATATACTTCCAATTCTATGAAAATAGAGTGCGTATTATGCCTTGCAAATTTGTTCTATTTCGGAAATGAAACGCTTTGCCAAAGCATCAGCCTCATCCATGCTCTTCGCCTCGGTGTAGATGCGGATGATAGGCTCGGTATTGGACTTGCGAAGGTGTACCCAATTCTCTGCAAAGTCGATTTTTACGCCATCAATATCGTTGACTCTCTCATCTGAGTATCTTGACTTTATCTCGCGCAAAATCTTGTCTACATCGATGCTTGGTGTGAGCTCTATTTTGTTCTTCGACGCGTAGTATGCTGGGTATGTCTTGCGAAGCTCTGACATGGTCATATCGAGGCCTGCAAAATAGGTCAAAAAGAGAGCAACGCCAACCAACGCATCGCGGCCGTAGTGTAGCTCGGGGTAGATGACACCTCCGTTACCCTCGCCACCGATAACCGCTCCTGTGTCCTTCATCTTCTTCACCACGTTTACCTCGCCCACGGCAGCTGCTGCATAGGAGCAACCCTCGTAGCGCGATGTGACATCGCTAAGTGCGCGAGATGACGATAGGTTCGATACGGTGTTACCCTTTGTGTGGCGCAAAACATAGTCGGCAACAGCTACGAGTGTGTACTCCTCGACAAACATCTCGCCATTCTCCATAACGAAGGCCAAACGATCGACATCTGGATCGACAACAACACCAAGGTCGGCACCCTCGCGACGTATAACCTCCGAGATCTCTGTAAGGTTCTCGGGAAGTGGCTCGGGGTTGTGGGCAAACTCACCCGTAGGCTCGCAGTTGAGCTCTACGACCTCGCAACCAAGCTCGCGTAGCAACGCAGGGATGACAACGCCACCTACAGAGTTTACGGCATCGACAACCACCTTGAACTTGCGCTTGCGAACAGCCTCGACATCAACCAACGGAAGTGCCAACACCTGCTCGATATGACGTTTGTTGAAATCCTCGCGCAAAACGACGTGGCCAATATTGTCGATGGTAGGGTAGTTGTAGTCGCTATCCTCGGCCATTGCCAATACCTCCTTGCCCTCGGCATCGTCGAGGAACTCGCCACGCTCGTTGAGCAACTTTAGCGCGTTCCACTGTCGTGGGTTGTGCGATGCGGTGATGATGATACCGCCATCGGCCTTATGTGTGATTACTGCCATCTCCGTACCAGGAGTGGTGCATAGTCCTACGTTGATAACATCTACGCCAACGCCCAAGAGAGTACCCTCAACAAGGCTCTCGACCATCGAGCCCGAAAGACGTGCATCACGACCTACAACGACTGTGATTCTGCGACCCTCGTGCTTGCTCTTGATAAGACGTGCATATGCCGTTGTAAACTTTACAACGTCGATTGGTGTGAGGTTCTCGGCAGGAGCACCACCAATAGTTCCTCGTATTCCAGATATAGATTTGATTAGTGTCATAGCACCCTAAATTTTGAAAATTCGACAAAAACATTTTGCTATTTCTGACAAAATTATTAATTTTACGCGAATATTAAAAATAATTAGAGTAATAAAATATTTACGATATGCGAACGATACCCTCTTCCGAGCTGATTATCAATGAGGATGGCTCTATTTTCCATCTTCATCTTCGCCCCGAGCAAATTGCCGACATTGTGATTTTGGTGGGTGATCCTGGTCGTGTAGCTATGATTGCCGAATATTTCGATGAGAGGGAGTGTGAGGTGTCGAATCGCGAGTTTAAGACTGTGACGGGTAGCTACAAAGGTCGTCGTATGACTGTGCTATCTACGGGTATCGGTATCGGCAATATCGACATCTGTGTAACGGAGCTTGATGCGCTTGCAAATATCGACTTTGCTACGCGTCAGGTAAAGCCCGATTTCCGTCAGCTTACCTTGGTTCGCCTCGGTACCTCGGGTGCTATTCAGCGCGATATAGAGGTGGGTGAGGTCATCTTCTCGCGTACGTCGTTGGGCTTCGATGGTCTGTTGTCATACTACGAGGGTCGCGACAGTGTCTGCGATTTGGCGTTGGAGCGTGCTTTTAGCGAGCATACAGCGTGGTACGAGAAGTTGCCTGCGCCCTATTTCGTGAATGCGCACAACGACTTGTTCGAACTCTTCAAGGACTCGACGCGCGAGGGTATCACCATTGCAGCCCCAGGCTTCTACGCTCCGCAGGGCCGTTGGGTACGTCTTCGTCCTCACGATATCGACCTGAACAAAAATATTGAGAGCTTTGATTTCGAGGGTAGACGCATCACCAACTTCGAGATGGAGGGCTCGGCGCTTGCGGGTCTGGCAGCACTTATGGGCCACCGCGCAGCAACGATATGTACGATTATCGCACAACGTGTAGCCAAGGATGCCTGCACAGATTATAAGCCCTTTGTGCGCCGTATGATCGAGTTGGCACTCGATAAGTTGGCAACGCTTTAACAGATAGAACAAAACTAAAACAAATAATAAAACCAAGCAAAAATGAAATTTACAGTATCAAGTTCAGCACTTTTGTCGCTGTTGGCAACAACTGGTAAGGTTATCAGCAGCAAGAATACACTTCCTATTCTCGACTACTTCCTCCTCGAGCTCAAGGGCGACGAACTCACAGTGACTACGTCGGATCTCGAGACGACGCTTATCGGCCACCTTCGTGTCGATAACGTAGAGCGTGAGGGTGTTATCGCAGCTCCCGCAAAGCTTATGCTCGATTCGTTGAAGGAGTTTCCCGAGATGCCTCTCGAGTTCGATGTGAACGACACAACGTGGGAGATTCGTGTGAAGTGGAATAGCGGTTCGCTCTCTATTCCTGGTGCAAGTGCAGTGAGCTATCCCGCAATGCAGACTATCGGTGCTGAGCACAAGGAGATTTTGCTCGACGTAGATATGCTTATCTCGGGTATCAACAAGACTATCTTCGCTACGGCTGACGATGAGCTTCGCCCTGTTATGAATGGTGTATATTTCAACTTCGAGGTTGGTAAGCTCACATTCGTAGCAACCGATGCTCACAAACTCGTACGTTCGGTTTCGGAGTGCGCTGATGTCGATTTCAACGCTTCGTTCATCCTTCCAAAGAAGCCCGCAAACTTGCTTAAGGGTGTGTTGCTTAAGGAGGAGGAGCCTATCCGTGTTACGTTCGATGCGAAGAATGTGGTGTTCGATCTTAAGAACCATAAACTCGTATGTCGTCTTATCGAGGGTAACTATCCCAACTACAACGCCGTTATCCCTGCGGCTAACCCCAACCGTGTACTCGTAGATCGCGTAGAGTTGGTTAATGGTATCAAGCGTGTGGCGGTATGTTCTAACCCAACAACCAACCTTATCCGTATGGATATCGCAGGTAACAAGATTAGCCTTGCGGCGCAGGATATCGACTTCTCGGTATCGGCAAACGAGACTATCTCGTGCAGCTATGAGGGTCAGCCTGTGACTATCGGCTTCAAGTCTACCTTCCTTGTTGAGATTCTCTCTAACATAGACACTCCTACGGTGCTTGTAGAGCTTGCAGACTCAACACGTGCAGGTGTATTTAAGCCCGTATACGATGATAAGCACGTTGGCGATGTGCTTATGCTTCTTATGCCTATGATGATTAACTCATAAATTTAAGTTTTGTTGTGACGATATTCTGTTGCAAAGCTTAGAGAGTGTGACGATAATGAGCAGCGCGTAACGTGCTGCTCATCGTCGCCATTTTTTAATGAACAGAAGCATCCAAATAATTCTAACAACAAAATCGAGGGGTGAATAGATGGATTGCACTCGATGCGATTAATCGTCGCCCAAATCTGGATAACTCCGTTGGAGTATAAACAAACAATGCTATGAACTTAAAACTTAAAAGGCCGATAATATTTTTTGATCTCGAGACCACGGGCGTAGATACCTCTACGGATCGTATTGTCGAAATCTCGATGGTCAAAATTGGCGTTGATGGCAGCAAGGTGGTCAAGACACGCCGCGTAAATCCCGAGATGCATATCCCCGAGGCAGCAACAGCTGTGCACGGCATTACGGATGAGGATGTACGCGACGAGCCTACATTCCGCCAGTTGGCCAAGTCGCTGGCTCAGTTTATCGAGGGTTGCGACTTCGGAGGCTTCAACTCCAACCGCTTCGACTTGCCGATGCTTGTCGAGGAGTTTATGCGTGTTGGTGTAGATGTAGACTTCAAACGCCGTAAGTATATCGACGTGCAGAATATCTTCCACAAGAAGGAGCAGCGTACGTTGGTGGCGGCCTATAAGTTCTACTGCGATAAGGATCTCGAGAATGCCCACTCGGCCGAGGCCGATACTATAGCAACCTACGAGGTTCTCGAAGCGCAGATTGATCGCTATGACGATATCGGCAATACGGTGGAGGAGCTCGCCGAGTTTTCGACACACTTCGAGAGTGCCGATTTCGCAGGTCGTATAGGCTACGATGGCGAGGGCTGCGAGATATTCACCTTCGGTAAGCATAAGGGTTGCCGTGTGGAGGATGTCTTCAATGCCGAGCCAAGCTACTATACGTGGATGATGAATGGCGACTTCCCTCTATATACCAAAAAGGTGATAACCGATATCCGCCTACGCTCGAAGAAGTAGGCCGAGAGCTTCACAACTTTAGTCGATTGTATTATGAGAAATAGAGCTCTGTTTATCGCTTCACTGCTACTGCTTATCTCGATAGTTGCGCGTGCTACCGAGCCATCGAGTGTTATTGTAGCGGTTGAGGGTAAAAACTACTACCTACATACCGTAGAGCGTGGCGATACGCTCTATTCGCTATCCAAGACCTACGAGGTCACGACGCAGGATATTATGGCCTGCAACGATGGCCTCACGGCATCGTCGCTCAAGGCGGGTAACAAACTGCTTATCCCCTACAAGGAGCTTACGTCGAGCGGTAAGAGTAGTGCGGAGGATAAGCGTTTTCGCATCCATATCGTAGCTCAGGGTGAGACGCTGCATGCCGTGGCCCGTCAGTATAAGATTTCCTTTGCGACGCTTGTTGAGGATAATCCAAATGTCGATGCCGAGCATATGTCCATAGGCACGGAGCTACGTATACGTCGCTCCGAGATTGGCTATGCCACATCGGGCGATATAGATAAGGAGCAGCAGAAGGCGGAAGCTAAGGCAGATGTTACTGCTGCAGAGAGCCAGGAGAGTCAAGAGAAGCAAAATGAGGTGGTTGAGGTGGCTGATACAACAGATGCGACACAGTATGAGGTGAAGCCTGGTGATACGCTCTATTCGATAGCTCGTCAGTATGGCCTCTCATCGCGCGATGTCCTCAATATGAACAGCTTAAAGAGTCATCGCGATATAAAGGTTGGTATGATTCTCAACGTGGGTAAGCTCCAGAGTGTAGAGCCTACTGAGCCGATAAGCGCAATGGATCAATCGGCTGTTGAGCAGTCCGCCGAGGAGCATACAGCGATTATTGATGCGCAGCATGCGGCAGATGAGCAGCACAATATCTTTATGGGTGAGGGCTACGATGGTGATGTAAATCCTGTGGATGTGGAGTTCCCACCGCTGGCAATGCACCACACGCTTAAGGTGGCTATGATGTTGCCATTCCATGTTCGCGACAATAAGATTAACCCCAACTACGTAGATCTATACAAAGGCGTGCTTCTCGCTATGGAGGATCTTAAGGAGGAGGGTTATGCCATAGAGCTCGCGGTATTTGATACGCGTAGTAGCGCGTCAAATATCGCTGATATCGTAAACTACGAGCCAGGATTTATGGATGCACAACTTATCATCGGCCCCGTGCACGAAGATGAGTTGCGACATGTGCTAAGTCATGCCGAGGCTAACGAGGTGCCCGTGGTCACGCCGTTGGCCGATATGGAGGCGCTGCATAGCCCTGTGCTCTTCCAGCTACAGGCCGAGGAGTCGCACCGCTACGATAAGGTAGAGGAGTTGTTTGATGGTACGCGCGAGATAGTGACTATCTATGCTGGTAGTAACGATTGGGATTATGCTCGCGAGATATCGGCAAAGAGTGGAGATGCACCACGCCGAGGTCTAAATTATCTCTTCGATCGCGAGTCGTTCTTCTATGAGCGTACGGCCGAGGGTGAGAATGGCGAGGAGGTGCTTATCGAGGATCTGATGCGTAGCGAGACGCATAAGCTCTTTGTGGTGGTGGCCTCGAACGAGACGGACGTGGATCGTATCCTTACAACACTCTCTTCGACTAAGGCCTCAATCGTGGGCCGCGGACTTACCTATGGCAACTATGTTGTGCTGGGTAACCGCAAGTGGTTAAATATGAAGAATATCGATCGTCAATCCTTCTTTAAAAATAACGTGCTCTTTGTTGTTCCCTATCATGCGAAGCGCAATGATGAGAAGATACGCTATTTCGATGGTCGCTATGTTGAGGCCTACGGAACGCTGCCCTCGATGTTCTCGTATCGTGGCTATGACGCTGCGATGATCTTCTGTCGTAAGATGTTCACGGGTATCGACTCGACAATCAGCGAGGAGCGATTCTGTCCACTTACTACGCCCTATCGTTTTAGCTTCGAAAATGGTCTGTATGTCAATACGGAGTGGACTACGGAGCACTATCATAGTAACTTTACCATAGAGTCGAACTAACGTATGGCAAATATCGAAAATACCACAATCCCGGAAAAGACCATCGAGCGTCTTAGTGAGTACCGTCGTACGCTGTTAAAGTGTCATGAGCAGGGTATTACGCATATCTTTTCGCACGTACTGGCCGGTATGCACGGCATTACAGCTGTGCAGGTGCGTCGAGATCTTATGCTCATAGGCTTCTCGAGCGATACGAAGAAGGGCTACGACGTGCGTGTGCTTATCGACTTTATAACCAACATATTGTATAGCGAGCAGCCTATGAATATGGCGGTTATCGGCATGGGACACCTCGGACAGGCCGTTACGAAATATTTCAATGGTAAGGGGCTAAAGCTGCGTATCACGGCTGCGTTCGATATCGACGAGCGTAAGGTGGGACAGACGATTGATGGCATACGCTGCTACCATATCGACGAGTTCGAGAGTATGGTTACCGACCTCGATATCAGCATTGTTATTGTGTCGTTGCCTACATCTTCGGCTGAGTCGTTGGTGCTGCCTATCATTAACGCAGGTATTAAGGGTGTGCTTAACTTTACTTCGGCACCGCTTAACTTCCCGCAGGGTATTGTCGTGGAGAACTACGATATCACTACGCTTTTGGAGAAGGTGGCCTACTTTGTTAAGGTTGCGGAGGAGAATAATAACTAATCGTACTATGCAGCTATACTTTGGCTTTGAGGAGTTCCCGCGGGATGTAGCCACGGTCGTTACCGTTGGCTCGTTCGATGGGGTGCATGCAGGACATAGAGTGCTGCTCGATAGAGTGCACAGCCTTGCCACGCGCCTTGAGGCTAAGAGTGTCGTTGTTACGTTCGAGCCGCATCCGCGTATCGCTATGGGGCGTGCCGAGGGTATGAAGCTACTCACGACGGTCGAGGAGCGTGCCGCACTGCTCGAGCAGGCGGGTGTGGACTATGTCGTTGTTGCGTATTTCGATGATAAATTTCGTAGCCAGTCATTTGGCGATTTCGTGCGCGAGTCGCTCGTCGCAAAGCTCGGTATGCGAGGTCTGGTAGTGGGGTATAACCACCGCCTGGGTCGAGGTAATGAGGGCCGCTACGAGACGCTGCTGCCTATTGCCGAGGAGTGCGGCTTTGTGCTTGAGCGCGTTGAGCAACATACGGCTACGGGGGCTAAGATTAGCTCTACGGTTGTTCGTGGTGAGCTGGAGATGGGTAATGCTGCCCGCGCAGCCGAACTTATGGGGCACCCATATATTATATATGGTACGGCGGAGAGTGGGGTGGTTACTCTTGCAAATGAGCATAAACTATTGCCTGCCGAGGGTTTGTATATCGCTACGGTAAGCCCTTGCCCACATAGCGTGGCGCAAGGTGGCGGACAAAGTGTTGAGCAGGATAAGGTGCAGAGTGGGGAACAGGATGAGATGCAAAGTAAGATGCAACGTGTTACGATTAAGCGCGATGGTATCACGCTGTCGGAACCATTGTCTGGCGAGTTGCTGATTGCCATCCACTCTCGATTGTAGGCATAAGGCGCATAACTATAACAGCCATAGGCGTATCGTGTATATCAATTATAATACCATTTATAATTGATAGTAGCGCCCAAAAGCGCCACTTTTTGCATCATTACCTGAATTTCTATTCAAGGGTCGGAAAAAGAAAGACTATCACTTTTTCGTAGATTTTTTCTTGGATGCGGTACTTTTATTTTGAGCCTTTATAAGTCGCTTCTTCTCTTTTATCTGCTGTTTAAGATAACGAATAACATCATCTAATTGCTCGTTGAGGTCTTTATATTCGACAACCTCTTCGGTTGCGAATTCTTCTATATACTCTTCTTGGGAATTATCTTCAAAATATTCAGCACCCTCTCCAGTAAGCATATATCGGTCATATACTTCATCGGTGTATGCATTATTGCAATTATCCATTACTAAGCCTTATTTTTTATTATAATACCACGAAAGATGGGTTATTCAAGTATCTCAAACGAAGAGATGACAACAAAATGTTGCCAAATTGTTGCCAAAATTGGGCCCGAGGCAAAAGAAAAATCTCCTAAATCGCTGTTATACAGCATTTAGGAAACTCTTCTTCGTGGTGCCACCAGGAAACATTATCAAGCGTGTAACCTATTGTGTGATAGCGTCATTGATGTTTAGCCTAATCCAATGCTCACGAATTGCACACGGCCATATTTCACCGTTTTACACTACTCTATTGGAGCTGTTTTCTACGATTACAAAGGTAGTAAATTTCCTCGATTTTCGTGCATAAAAGCAGGAATATAATTACGTTGCAGCAGAGCCAAAATATCTGACTCCTTATAGAGCATCTTGCCGGGCAGCGTAACATACGACACCAGCCCATCGTCACGATACTGCTGCAAGGTACGCTTTGTTATTCGTAACGTCTTGCAGACCTCCTCTCCCGAAAGATAGTGTTCGCCATTAAACATCGGGCGACAAAATCCCCGAATCTGCTCAATGCCCGCATCAACCTTCGCAAGGTCACCAAGCACCTCCCTTAAATTTTCATGTAATTTACCTCTATTGTACCCGAACTGGATTATTTTAGCATAGCAGATTGTAGTATATATTAAGCATATCTCACAGCATTATCCCAAAAACACATGAAGCAACAACATTAATTATTAAGGCTGCATTTCATCGTTTATGCATAAATCTACACATTGAGCAGTTTTGTACGCAAAATCGTTTCGTCTTTGTTTGTGTATGGGTTTGATACATTGAGTGTTACAAGTGTTTCTGCTGTACATCTTCCAAAGATAACATTTAACAAAGAGATCTGCATCCTTATTGAAATTAATGATAAACATTAAAAAAATAACGAAAAAGTTTGCATAATAAAAAAATGTCACTACCTTTGCATAACGATAAACGATAATTTATTAATGAAATAATACTATAACCTTTAAAATCGTTATGTTATGAAAATCACAAAATCAACCCAACGACGTGTCGTTGCAATCTTTGTTTTAGTGTGCTTGTTGTTCCTACCCGATTTG
>JAFYXB010000041.1 GCA_017546345.1 Alistipes sp.
AGTAATAATTTCTTGTGATAAGGCAGCATCTGCTGCATCTCAATCGTTGGGCTGAATGGGAAATACGTCAAGTATGTCCCATCCAGCCCAACTTCTTTATCGTTGCAGCATCTGCAACCTTCTAACAAGAAATTTCCTGTGATAAGGGGTCATCTGCGACCTCTCAATCATTGCCCCAAATGGGACGTACATCAAGTACTACCCATCTGGGGCAATTTCTTTATCGAGGCCACATCTGGCCCCTTCTAACAAGAAATTAGGGGTCTCGGGGCTGTGGAAAGTGACGCTATCGCTTGGGGCTGAGTATATGGGGACTTCTCATTCTCGTAGCCACCATTGCCATTGCACACTTTAAATAAAAGTATTATCTTTACGCTCTCAACCAATAGTTAGCAGCGTATGACTCTCGAAGATCTTGCTCTAATATTTACTCACGGTATAGGTAGTTGTGGTGCCGCTCATCTTATCGACTACTTTGGCTCTGCCGAGGCGCTCTTTGCGGCCTCGCGTACCGATATTGTCGAGGGCGCAGGGCTGCGTGCCGAGCTTGTGGACAATCTATTCGACGGCCGAAATATGGAACTTGCTCGTCGCGAGGTGGAGTATTGTCGTCGCAACAACATCTACGCCATAGCGGCAACCGACGCGGAGTATCCCGCATCGCTGCGCGAGGTGGCCGACAGGCCGCACGTTATCTTTGTGCAGGGTAATATTGATGCGCTACATGCTCAGTCTCTCGCTATTGTCGGCACACGCGAGGCATCGCCCGCAGGGCAGCACGCCTGCAATATGCTTGTCGAATCTCTTGCGAAGTTGGTAGATAACCTTGCGATAGTTAGCGGTTTAGCCTACGGTATCGATGCTGCAGCACACCGTGCTGCACTTAACAACGATGTTCCCACGATAGCTGTTGTAGCCACTACGCTCCCCGAGGTGTCGCCTGCGGCACATCGTAACCTCGCAGAGGAGATACTACGTCGAGGAGGTGCTTTAGTCTCGGAGCTACACTCCGCTACACGCCACAACGGCTCGATGTTTCTTGCACGCAACCGTATTATAGCTGCTCTCAGCCACGGTACTCTGGTTGTTGAGTCGCCTGCAACGGGAGGATCGCTCAAGACTGCGGAGATAGCCGATAGCTACGGTCGTGTCGTTATGGCTGTGCCAGGGCGTATTACCGACCCTGTGTCGTTCGGTACGAATAACCTTATACGCTCGGGTAGGGCGCGTCTGGTGCTCACGGCGGCAGATATTATCGACGACCTCGGCTGGCAGATGACAAGCGGAGGAGATGTCGCAACTGAGGAGAATAAGACAGTTGAGCTAACTGCAACTGAGCGAAGTGTTTACGCAGCATTTGATAGCGAATCAACACTCGACTGGCCATCGCTTATGGAGGCTACAGGTCTTACGATGGGTGAGTTGTCGATGGTTGTTATGGATCTCGAGATAAAGGGCCTAATACGCACTTTGCCAGGTAAAAGATACGAGAGAGTATAATCCGAAAATAAGTCTATATGATTGATACACATTCACATATATATGCCGAGGAGTTCGACGCTGACCGTGCCGAGACCCTTGAGCGAGCACGTAACTCAGGTGTAGAGTGCATGCTTCTGCCCGATATCGACTCCGAAAGTCGCGATCGAATGTTTGCGTTGGCGGCTGCCGAGCCCGACTACTGCTTGCCGATGGTAGGTCTGCATCCAACGTCGGTGAACGATAATGCAGCGTGGCGTGAGGAGATAGATATGGTCGAAAAATATCTTGCAGCACCCCCTATGCGCCTATATGGTGTTGGTGAGATAGGCCTCGATTTATATTGGAGTCAGGATTTTTATAAGCAGCAGCGCGAAACATTGCACGCGCAGTTGGAGATGGCGTTGCAGTACAATCTGCCCGTAGCTATACACACCCGCTCGGCATATCCCGAGATGCTCGATGCCTTGGCTACGTATCGTGGTCGCGGCCTACGAGGGGTTATGCACGCCTTTGCTGATTCGGTCGATACGGCACGTAAGATTATGCGTCTTGGCGACTTCGTATTTGGTATTGGTGGTGTTGTAACCTTCAAGAACTCAGGGCTTGACAAGGTTGTAGCGGAGTTGCCGACCGAGCTTTTGGTGCTCGAAACCGACTCGCCATACCTCGCCCCTGTACCACATCGAGGCAAGCGTAACGAACCTTCGCATGTAGCGTTGGTGTGTCGTAAAATCGCAGAGTTGCACGGTAAAAGTGTCGAGGAGGTGGATCTCGTGACCACTGCTGCGGCAAGCCGTATATTCGCTCTCTAAAGATAAAATGTGGGGTTGTCGAGTAAAAAAGTTGCTCATTGCGTAACAACAATGGCAAATTTTGACTACCTTTGTAATGATATGTGCGCACTAAAGCTACATATCCCTTCAATTATGAGGCGTTCATCAATATTGATTATCTATACCGGAGGTACTATCGGTATGAAGACAGACGAGGCTACAGGAGCTCTCGTCCCCTTCGACTTCAGCGGCATATATGACGAGTTTCCCTCGCTAAAGCGACTTAAGGTCGATATCGAGGTGATGACCATTAAACCCCCTATCGACTCTTCGAATGTGTCGGTCGAGAATTGGGTGCATATGGCACGCCTTATCCGCGATAACTACACAGCCTACGATGGTTTTGTGATTCTTCACGGCACCGATACAATGTCGTATTCGGCTGCTGCTCTGAGCTTTATGCTCGAGAACTTGGCTAAGCCCGTGATCTTCACAGGTAGCCAGATTCCTATCGGTATTCTGCGTACCGATGGCCGCGAGAACTTCATCACGGCTATCGAGATTGCAGGTGCTCGCAATGAGGATGGCCATCCACTTGTCCCCGAGGTGGCGCTCTACTTCCAGAACAAGCTTATGCGCGGTAACCGCACGACGAAGTTCAGTGCCGAGGCTCTCAATGCCTTTGCATCGTTCAACTATCCTGCGCTTGCCGATGTCGGCGTAAACATTCAGTATAACCATGCGGCTATTGCGCCATACGCTCCCGATTTCAGCGACGAGTTCCGTATCAGTGAGTCGATGTGTGACGATGTTGTTGTCGTGAAGCTATTCCCAGGTATCCGTCCTGCGACATTGCGCACGCTGTTGCTCGAAAGCGGTGCACGTGGTGTCGTGCTTGAGACGTACGGTGCGGGTAATGCCCCCACGTCGGAGTGGTTTGTCGATTTGGTCAAGGAGGCTGTGGCACGCGGTATCATCGTTGTCAATGTTTCGCAGTGCAAGGATGGCGCTGTGCAGATGCACCTCTACGAGACAGGTTTGGCTCTGCAGGAGGCTGGTGTTGTGTCGGGTCACGATATGACTATCGAGTCTGCTGTGGCTAAGCTGATGTACGTTTTAGGCAAAAATTTGCCATTATCGGAAGCCGTCGGCTTGATGCGTCGTCCGCTACGTGGCGAATTTACTCTGTAAAGCGTTGCACTTTTCGAGAATAATGCTTATATTTAACACGTTAAAGACGCTTATTTTCGAGGACGAAAGGTGCGCTTAGCAATGGTCGGGATGCGATAACCTCCTAATAATTAGGGAGTTTGCGCATCGTATTCGGTGCTTTATAGTGCAGATTTGATCGTAGTACAGATTGGCTAAAAGAGCTAAAAACGAGCAAAAAACTAAAAACAAAATAGAGAAACAACTACTAAAATTTACAAATTTTAACTTTACAAAACACTATGAAAAAATTATTTTTGGTTTTGGCAGCTGCCACTTTGTCATTTGGCGCTGCTTACGCACAGGATGCTAACGAGGCTCCCGTTCAGGAGGTTGCCGTTGAGCAGGTAGTAGAGGCTGATGCAGCTGAGGAGTTGGCTGGTGAGCCTATGCACTTCGCTCTTATGAAGAAGTTCTTGGAAGGTGGTTGGGAGTGGATGCTTCCAGTGCTTGTCTGCTTGGTTCTCGGTTTGGCTATCGCTATCGAGCGTATCATCTACTTGACATTCGCGCAGATTAACACTAAGAAGTTCACCTCTGAGGTAGAGAAGGCTCTCAACGAGAAGGGTGTAGAGGCTGCTTTGGAGCTTTGCCGCAACACACGTGGTCCTATCGCATCAATCTACTACCAGGGTCTTTTGCGTTACGACCAGGGTCTTGAGGCTGTAGAGAAGGCTGTTGTATCTTACGGTTCAGTTCAGCAGGGTCACCTCGAGTCAGGTCTTTCATGGATCTCTCTTTTCATCGCTCTTTCTCCATCACTCGGATTCATGGGTACCGTTGTTGGTATGATCCAGGCGTTCGATGATATCCAGGCTCAGGCTACTATCTCTCCTGCAGTCGTTGCTGGTGGTATCAAGGTGGCTCTTTTGACAACTTTGATGGGTCTTATCGCTGCTGTTATCCTTCAGATCTTCTTCAACTACATTCTCTCTAAGATCGAGTCACTCGTAGTTAAGATGGAGGATACCTCTATCACTTTGGTTGATATGCTTACTGCATACAACAAGCGATAATTAAGCCCAATATTTTAAGGATAAATCGAAGTTATGAAAAATTTACATAAATTAGTATTCCCTATCCTCGCGCTGATTTCAGTTGCTTTGGTGGCTTGGGCTATCGCGATGGGTACGGCTGCTCCCGATTCATCGAAGATCGCTGGCAATGCTCAGTTGATCAACCTCAATGATGAGGGTGTTGCTGAGCCCGTAAGCTCTACCGCTCATGGTATCGAGGAGTTGGGTAAGGTATTTGCTTCTCAGCTCGATGAGGGTGTCCTCTCAGAGGAGGGTATCGCTGACGAGAAGCTTAAGCTTGAGAACACTCGCACAGTGCTCGTTCCTGAGTACGAGGCAAAGGTTAGCGCAAAGGCTGAGGTAGCTAAGGCTGCTGATGCAGTTGTTGCTGAGCTTGCAGAGGTTAAGAAGCTCTCTGCAGCACAGAAGAAGAAGCTTGCTGAGGCACAGGCCGTTCAGGCAGACTTCAAGGCGTTGAACGATACACTCAACGTATATAAGGAGAATATCTCTGTAATGGAGGAGAACATCGCAGCTTCTGAGGCTGCTAACGCTAAGGCGCAGGCAGACTCTAAGAACGTAGTAGCTCTTGCAAAGGCTATCAGCGTAAACATCATGTGGTTCTACTTCTTGTTGGTATTCGCACTCTTCTTCATCATTATCAACACTGTAATGAACCTCTTCCAGAACAAGGGTGGTCTTGGTAGAACATTGGTATCAGTATGCGTTGTAGCAGCTGTTATTGGTGTATCTTACGTTCTTGCTACTACTCACGGCTGGGCAGATGGTGCAACATTGAAGGATGCAGCTGGCTACGACCTCGGTTTGGGTACTGACCTTGCAACACGTAAGGTATTCGGTGCTTTCGAGTACATGTTGGCTGACGCAAGTATTTGGGTAACTTATATCACATTTGCCGGTGCAGCTTTGGCAGCAATCCTTTCGGCTGTTCGTGGCATTTTTAAATCGTAGTTTATGGCAAAATCGAAGAAAAAGGCTGGAGATATCAACTCCAGTTCAATGGCGGATATCGCATTCTTGCTGTTGATATTCTTCTTGGTGACCACTACGATGGATGTCGATACGGGTATGAAGCGTACGCTTCCTCCCTGGATCGATCCTACGGAGCAGCAGAATGATGTAGATGTGAATGAGCGTAACGTACTCAAGGTGAACGTATCGCGTAGCGGTGGTATCATGGTGGGTACAGAGGAGTATGGCCCCAGCGACCTTCGTCGTCACGGCACACACTCACGTCTTTCACAGGAGGTTTACAACTTCCTCACACATCTCGACCGTTCTAACAAGAAGGCCACCGAGATCGACGGTATGACATACGATGTCAGCGAGGGTCTTGTATCACTCAAGGCCGATGATGAGACTAAGTACAAGGTATATCTTAAGGTGCAGGATGAGCTAACTCACGCCTTCAGCCTCTACCGCGACGAGATTTCGTTCTTGGTATATGGTGCGAAGTATGATGAGTTGGATGATATCAAGGCATCGAACATCCGTAAGGCTGTTCCTATGAAGATTTCCGAGGCAGAACCTAACGATCAAACAAAGAAGTAGTTATGGCAGTAATGGCAAAAAAGGGCAAGAAAGAGGTGCCCGCAATGTCGACTTCGTCACTTCCCGACATCGTGTTTATGCTTCTGTTCTTCTTCATGGCAGCAACTACGATGCGTGAGGTAGATCCATTGGTACAGGTGCAGATGCCTGAGGCTTATGAGATTACCGAGCTCGACAAGAAGAATCTTGTAAATATTTGGATGGGTAAGCCCCTTGGTGCTAAGGCAGGTGAGGATGCTTTGAAGATTCAGCTCAACGACCAGACACGTGAGGTGTCTGACATCCGCGACTTTATCTCGGCTACAACTGTTACTAAGGGTGTTGGTCCTAAGGATATCGTTGTTAACCTTCGCGTGGATGAGGGTGCAACTGTAGGTAAGCTTACTGCAGTTAAGCAGGAGCTCCGTAAGGCAGATGCGCTTAATATCTCTTACGCAGCGCGTGCAACAGGCAACAACTAAGCCGATTGCATAATAACAGCAAAGGCGTGTTCAACTTATGTTGGACACGCCTTTTTTTGTGGGTTGTTGATAGGTGTGGGGATTGGAAAGAGGAGAGCTTAGGCGCTGTTGGATAGAGAGGGTCGGTCGTCGTTGGTAGTGAAAGGCGGTTATGGGGGGCTTGCGTCTCTTTGGGTGGTTGTTGTGCTCTTGTAGCTTGCGTATTCGCATAAGCTCCCATCTCCCTACTCTTTACTACTCTATTCCTATCTACTCTTTCATTCTTCGATAAACAATAAAAGCCTGTGCGGTTGCACAGGCTTTTATCATCATAACCCTTTCGGGTCAACTTTTTCTTGGCGATTACCAGATAGTCACACGCTCCTCAACAGGCATATACATAGCATCCTCCTCAGTGATGCCGAAAGCATCGTAGAAGCTCTGGATGTTACGCAATGTAGCGTTCACGCGGTTGCGACCCAAAGAGTGTACGTCAACCTTTGTGAGGCGCTCCTTCTCCTGATCGGTGATGTTCTGTGCCCAAAGGGTAGCGTAACCGATGTAGTAGCGCTGATCTGCTGTGAAACCATCGATGTCGGCAGGACGCTCGCCATTCCAAGAGTCAACCAAAGCGGTGTATGCAAGGCGCAAGCCACCCTGGTCAGCGATATTCTCGCCCAATGAGAACTTGCCATCTGCAAAGAGGCCTGGAAGGATCTCGATAGCGTTGAACTGCTCAACCAAAACGTCGGTCTTCTTCTCGAATGCTGCACGATCCTCAGCAGTCCACCAGTCGTTCATATTACCCACCTTGTCGAACTGTGAACCCTGGTCGTCGAAACCGTGAGTCATCTCGTGTGCGATAACCACGCCGATAGCACCATAGTTTACAGCGTCGTCAGCTGCAGGGTTGTAGAAAGGAGGCTGGAGAATAGCTGCGGGGAAGCAGATCTCGTTTGTTGTAGGCATATAGTATGCGTTTACCATCTGTGGAGGCATCATCCACTTCTCGCGGTCTACGGGCTTGCCAACCTCCGACATTGAGTCGGCTGTGTACCAGCGGTTAGCCTCGATAACGTTTGCCCAGTAGCTCTTAGCGGGGTCTACGTTGAGTGTAGTGTAGTCCTTCCACTTGTTGGGGTAGCCAATCTTTACGGTAAATGCTGCGAGCTTCTCCTGAGCCTTAGCCTTAGTCTCCTCGCCCATCCAGTCGAGAGCCTCGATATGCTTCGAGAATGCCTTCTGGATGTTAGATACCATAAGCTCTACGCGAGCCTTCTCGCTCTCGGGGAAGTACTTAGCAACGTAGATCTGACCTACAGCATCCGAGAGGATGTTGTTGGGCACGCCCATAGCGCGCTTCCAACGTGGACGGATCTCCTGAGTACCCGACATTGTGCGGCCGAAGAACTCGAAAGATGCGAGTGCGAACTCCTCGCTGAGGTATGACGATGCAGCGTCGATGTAGTGTGCTGCAACGTAGTTGCGCAATGCCTCAACAGGCATCGATGCCATAACCTCCATGATGTTCTTGAATGATGATGGCTGGCTTACAACGAGCTTCTCGACGTTCTCCACGCCCATAGCCTTGAAGTAAGCGTTCCAATCTACTGTTGAGAACTCCTTGCACACCTGCTCCATAGTGTAGGGGTTGTAACCACGCTGGATGTCGCGGCACTCAACGTTTGTCCAGTGCTTAGCAGCGATAGCATCCTCAACCTTGAGTACGTCAGCTACGAAAGCCTCAGCATCACCCTCGAGACCTGCCAAAGCGAAGATCTTTGCGAGGTAGTTGCGATACTCAGCCTTCTTGTCGGCGTTGTTCTCCTCGGTGTAGTAGTCGCGGTTACCCATGCAGAGGCCGCCCTGCTCCAAGTAGAGGATTGTCTGGTTGCTATCTGCAAGGTCGGCTGCGGGGTAAGCGTAGAAGAATACGCCGATACCGTCGGTGTGGAGCTCTGGCAATACGCCCAAGATCTCCTCAAGGCTGCTCAATGAATAAATCTTGTTCAACGCCTCGCGGATAGGCTCAGCGCCCTCAGCGTTAAGACGCTCCTCATCGAGGCCCATCTTGTAGAGATCTGAGATCTTCTGCTCGATGCTACCTGCCTCGGCCTTAGTCTCGGCCATAGCCTGGAAGAGCTCGTTGATACGTACCTCGTTATTCTCGCGCAATACGTCGAAAGAGCCGTAGCGTGAGAACTCGGGCTTGAGAGGGTTGTTCTTCTGCCAGCCACCTGTAGCCCACTGGTAGAAATCATCGTTGCGGACAATCGACTCATCGAGGTTGTTGATGTCGATAGCTGGCACCTCGGCCTGCTTGCCGCCATTTGTCGTTGCGCACGCTGTCATAAGGAGTGCAGATGCAAGGATAAATGATAATTTTTTCATCTTTTGTTATTCTGTTTGAGTTTTGTAAACTTCGAAGCAATGATAGATAGTGCCCGATATTTACTCGGGCACTACCATTATACTACTTGCGGATAGCAGCAACACCAGGAAGCTCCTTGCCCTCCATATACTCGAGGAGAGCACCACCACCTGTTGATACGTAAGATACCTTATCGGCAAGACCGAACTTGTTTACGCAAGCTACAGAGTCGCCACCACCGATGAGCGAGTAAGCGCCATTCTTCTCTGTTGCCTCGGCGATAGCCTCAGCCACTGCGCGTGAACCTGTCGAGAACTTGTTGATCTCGAATACGCCTACAGGACCATTCCAGAGGATAGTCTTGCAGCCGAGGATATGCTCGCGGAACTTAGCCTTACCACCTGTTGCGATATCGACACCCTCCCACTCGTCAGGGATGTTGTTTGCGGGAGCCTCCTGAGTATTTGCATTCTCAGAGAAGTCGTCGCAGATAAGTGCATCTGGTGAGCGGAGAATCTGGATACCCTTAGCCTCGGCCTTCTTCAAGATCTCGAGAGCTACGGGGAACATATCGGGCTCGCAGATAGACTTACCCTCCTTACCGCCCTCAGCGCCTGCGAAGGTGTAGGTCATACCGCCACCGATGATGATTGAATCAACCTTCTCCATGAGCTTCTCGATGATAGTAATCTTTGTAGATACCTTCGAGCCACCGATGATTGCGCAAAATGGACGCTCAGGGTTCTCCATAACGCCGTCGATAGCCTTAAGCTCGTTCTCCATAACATAGCCGAACATCTTGTCCTGTGGGAAGTAGTCGGCGATAAGTGCTGTAGAGGCGTGTGCACGGTGTGCTGTACCGAATGCGTCGTTGATGTAGCAGTCGGCATACGAAGCGAGCTTCTTCACGAACTCCTTCTGTGACTCCTTCACAGCCTTCTTTGCTGCGCTCTTCTCCTCGTCTGTAGCATCCTCTGCCAAGCCGCGTGGCTTACCCTCCTCCTCAGCGTAGAAACGCAAGTTCTCGAGAAGCATCACCTCGCCTGGCTTGAGAGCCGCTGCCATCTCAGCAGCACGCTCGCCCATGCAGTCGCCAGCGAACTGAACCTTAACACCCAAACGAGCCTCGATAGCGTAGATAATCTGCTCCAACGAGTACTTTGGATCTGGGTTCTTCTTTGGGCGACCGAGGTGAGACATAAGGATCACTGAGCCGCCACCTGCCAATACCTTCTGGATTGTGGGGATAGCTGCGCGGATACGTGTGTCGTCAGTCACCTGACCCTCGCTATTGAGGGGTACGTTGAAATCAACACGGATGATGGCACGCTTGCCAGCAAAATTGTAGTTGTCAATTGCAAACATAGCTTTACTTATTTTTTTGGTTAATGTATATTTCCTGTTTACAGCATCGGTGCTCTTTTGATCCTATGCTTGAGATAGGACCGCACTACTGCAATATCAATGCAAAGTTAGGAATTTTATTCTAAAAATCGCCACTCATACCTATATATTATATTATTTATATATATCTTTTATCTCGCGCGACTCTCCCTTTTGATGAGATAGCAGAAAAATATGCCGAAAAGTGCAGATTTAGGTACATCGTATCAAAACTTTTTGTATCTTTGTATGTTATATATGGCTACCCATAGCGTAGTCCTTGATGAGCTGTAACAGTAACATTAACAAAATATTAATTAACTTAACTATGGAGAATAACAAACTTCAGCGTGCAGCCGATAACATTCGTATCTTGGCTGCTTCAATGGTCGAGAAGGCAAAGTCTGGTCACCCTGGTGGTGCTATGGGTGGTGCTGACTTTATCAACGTGCTCTACACAGAGTTCCTTCGCTACGATCCAGACAACATGGCCTATCCTCACCGTGACCGTATGTTCCTCGATCCAGGACATATGTCACCTATGCTCTATGCAGTGCTCTCGTTGGCAGGCAACTACACAACTGAGGATTTGCAGTCTTTGCGTCAGTGGGGTAGCGTAACTCCTGGTCACCCAGAGGTTGACGTATTGCGTGGTGTTGAGAACACATCTGGTCCTCTTGGTCAGGGTCACGCTATGGCTCTCGGTGCTGCTATCGCAGAGCGTTTCATGGTTGCTCGTTTCGGCGAGTGGATGGCTCACAAGACCTATGCTTTCATCTCTGACGGTGCTATTCAGGAGGAGATTTCGCAGGGTGTTGGCCGTATCGCTGGTCACCTCGGCCTCTCTAACTTCATCATGTA
>JAFYXB010000042.1 GCA_017546345.1 Alistipes sp.
AAGTTGGAATAAGAGAGGTAACATAATAACAATCTAATAAAATAAGAGGTATGAAACGGCTAATTTATATACTATTTGCACTGCTCGGATTTGGCTTTACAAGCTGCGAGGAGATAGGTAAAGCGGAGTATGGTGTGCCACACGTAAGCTTCAAGCTCAAGGCTCGCGTAGTAGACGAGGCAGGCAAGCCAATACAGGGTATCGAGGTGCGCACAGAGGATGACGAGCCCTTCGAATACAACACAGGCATATCGGACTATAAGGGTAACATAGATGCCTACGGAGGCTTTTGGCCAGGAGCCGAGCGAGGGCAGGTGCAATTTATCGACATTGACGGCGAGGCAAACGGCGGCGAGTATGAGACGCAGCTTGTAAAGCTCACGAATGTAGAGCAGATCGGAGCGGGCGATGGTAACTGGCACGAAGGATCATATAGAGTCGATGTCGGCACGGTGGTAATGAAGCTCAAGGAGGTGACCGATGAGGAGAACACCGAGAGCGAGGAGAATAGCGAGGAGTAACCTATAAAAGTTGAAATTATGAAACCGAGTATATTAGGCAGGGTACTGACGCGACTATTTGCGCTATTTGGCATAACACTAACCTGTGTAGCGTGCTACGGCACGCCCTACGACGAGTTCCACCCCGACTTCGGAGCAAGTGGCCGCGTGGTAGATGAGGAGGGTAACCCTATCCAGGGCATTGCAGTAGAGTCGGAGCACGAATGGACATCAACAGACAGCGATGGCCACTTTTATATAAGTGGTATACGAGCCTATACCGACGCTATACACTTCCACGATGTCGATGGAGAGGCTAACGGCGGAGAGTTTGCCTATTTACGCAAAGTGCTCCCACCAGAGTCGGGCGAGATTGATCTGGGCGATGTGGAGATGGAGCGAGTAGAATAAGAGTAATAAAAGAGTAAGAGCTATGAAACGAACTATATTATTTATAGCATTGGGCGCAGCGTTCCTCGCCGTGTCGCTTTGGGTTATCCTTAGCGGCGAGCGCAGTGCACGCGCCACGCACCTCAAGTATCGTCTTGGTGGGGCGTTGCTTAGCCTTATGGCACTTACATCGACAGCGTGCGATAAGGGGGTTATGGTAAGCTGCTACGATCCTGCACCTCCTCCAACAAACGAATGTTTGACAAACCTCAACTATCAGGAGGTGCGCAATGGCGAGAGCATAACACTACGCTTCCATTGCGATTTCGAAGACGAGGCTACCGTAACGCTCTACACCAGCGTAAATGGCAATCATCATGAAGAGCTTGGCGAACTATTGCAGAGCGAGAAGATTGCACTAACGCCCGAGAAAGAGTTTTATGACCTGACGATAGATGTGGGCGAATACACGGGTATTGCTTTGGTGAGAATTGAGTATGAGATGTACACCAACGATGACTACGGCATTAGTGCAAGCAAACGCGATACATATATAACAATCGTTGAGTAGATGTGGTACTTGGGTAGGCGAAAGCTTGACATAGGTTTTGTAGTCTTCGAGCTCACCGATGCCTGCAACCAAACCTGCAGGTTTTGCTACAACCACTTCAAGGGTGGAGAGAGATATTGCGCTCCTGCCGCACCAGATTTTAGAGCGGCACGCAAGACACTACGAAGATTACTTCGCGAAGCGAACATTGGCAGTATATCGCTATCGGGTGGTGAGCCAATGCTCACACCGCGCATACACGACCTTGTACTCAGGGCGCGACTTAGCGGCTCGAAGGTGAACATCCTCACAAATGGCACGCTCCTTAGCGATGAGGATATAGCGATATTTGAGCAGTTGGGCGTATCGACGATACAGATAGCCCTGCTCTCGCACCTCGCCACGGAGCACGACTACCAAACGCAACTTTCGGGCTCGTGGGAGAGGGCTATGCGAGCAGCACGCAAGGTGATAGAAACGCGCGAGGGGTGGCTTACACCCGTATTTATCCTCAGCCGTCTGAATGTCCATAGCATCGAGCCAACATTGGAGATGTATGCTGCGATGGGCGCAAAACACCTAATGCTCAACCGCTTCAATATCGGAGGTTTAGGGCGCAAGTATACCGAGGAGCTTGTATTGAGCCATAGCGAGTTACGCGATGCCTTCCGTCGTGCAGACACAAAGTTAGGGGAGTTGGGAATGCGTGCACACAACGGCGTATGTTCGCCTATGTGCCTGCTCAACCCAAAAGATTATCCCAACATAACATTTAGCCACTGTACGACAGATCTTCGCACGCGACCACTTACGGTGAACTACCGTGGCGATGTACGCTTCTGCAACCACTCGCCACGTATCTTGGGAAATATCCACACCGAGCACCTCAGCGATATTATCGAGCGAACGGCAAGCGAGAGCTACTACGACAACATACCTGCTACGTGCACTGCATGCGAGCTATGGGAGAGGTGTCGCGGAGGGTGTCGAGCCGCTTCGGAGCAACTATACGGCACATTTGACCATGTGGATCCCATAATGGAACTAACTTAAAAACCTATAACCTATGAAACGAACGATTCTATTTCTGCTATCAGTACTCGGCTTTACGCTCACAAGCTGCGAGCCAAAGGAGGAGGAGATCATACCAGTACCAGAATATGGTGTGCCATACAGCACATTTCACACCGTGGAGAGCGCTGACAACCTATTAAACGACTAACACTATGGGGAAACGACTCGGACTACGCCAATGGTTAGCTCTTAAGCTATTCCGCAAACTCAGACAGATACGCCGCGATGAGCATATATTGAACACCCTCTTCTGGGAGTGCACACTGCGCTGTAACCTGCAGTGTCGCCACTGCGGTAGCGACTGCCGCGTGGACTCCACGCTAACGGATATGCCCGCCAAGGATTTCTTCCGCGTGTTAGACAACGAGATTACGCCTAACGTAAACCCCAACAAGGTACTCGTTATACTCTCGGGTGGCGAGGTACTCGTACGCCGCGACCTCGATGAGATAGGCCTCAACCTCTACCGTAGGGGCTACCCCTGGGGTATGGTGACCAACGGCTTAGGACTCACGCGCCAAAGGCTCGACTCGCTTATACGCTCGGGACTACACTCTATAACCGTCTCGCTCGACGGCTTCGAGGAGCACCACTACCACATACGTCAGAACCGCGAGAGCTTTGCTCGTGCCGTGGAGGCGGTACGCATGATATCGGCAGATAAGGAGCTTGCATCGGATGTTGTTACATGCGTGACACCCGCACTGATACCCCACCTCGAGGAGTTCAAGGAGTTCCTCTACTCGCTCGGCGTGCGCAACTGGCGACTCTTTACCATCTTTCCTGTAGGCCGTGCCGCCGAGGATTTGTCGATGCAGCTCTCGGACGAGGAGTTTACCTTCGTTATGCAGTTCATCGAGCGCACACGAAAAGAGGGACGCATCAAGGCGAGCTACGGCTGCGAGGGCTTCTTGGGCGGCTACGAGCTGAAAGTGCGCAGCAACCCCTTCGAGTGTTATGCAGGCGTGGGCATAGCTTCGATACGTGTCAATGGCGACATCTCGGGCTGTACAAGCGTAAGAGCCAATTTCACGCAAGGCAACATCTACAAGGACAACTTCTGGGATGTATGGCAGAACCGCTTTGAGAAGTTCCGCAACCGCACGTGGGCCAAGAGGGGCAAGTGTGCCGACTGCAAGATGTGGCAATACTGCGAGGGCAACGGCATGCACCTCTACGACGATGACGACAACCTGCTCGTCTGCCACTACAACCGCTTGAAGAGGTAACACAAAAAATGGAGCATTTAGTGCTCCATTTTTTTGTGCGTAGTCTGATATTTCGTATCTTTGCTCGTAGGAATTATAAATTAAACTGATTAACTATGTTTCAGAACGAAAAAGCGATTATAGAGGCGGCATGGGAGAGCCGCGAGATGTTGGCTCAGGAGGATGTACGCGAGGCTATACGTCACGTTGTCGAGGCTGTCGATAAGGGCACGTTGCGTTGTGCCGAGCCTATCGACCTCGAGCGCAGCGAGTGGCAGGTGAACGAGTGGGTCAAGAAGGCGATTATCATGTACTTCCCCATTCAGCCTATGCGCACGATGCGTGCTGGCGAGTTGGAGTGGTACGACAAGATGGAGCTTAAGCGCGGATATGAGGAGTTGGGCGTGCGCGTAGTGCCTCACGCCATTGCCCGCTACGGTGCATACATCGCTCCCGGAGCGATACTCATGCCCTCGTATGTAAACATCGGTGCATACGTCGATACCGGCACTATGGTCGATACTTGGGCTACGGTAGGCTCATGCGCGCAGATTGGCAAGAACGTACACCTCAGTGGTGGCGTAGGCATTGGTGGCGTGTTGGAGCCCGTGCAGGCATCACCCGTAATCATCGAGGACAACTGCTTCATCGGCTCACGCTCAATCGTCGTGGAGGGTGCTCATATATGCCGCGAGGCGGTGCTCGGCTCGAACACCGTGATTACAGGCTCAACACACATCATCGACGTAACGGGCGAGGAGCCTATCGAGTACAAGGGCTATGTACCTCCACGCTCGGTGGTTGTATCGGGCACCTACACCAAGCGCTTCCCTGCGGGCGAGTATGGCGTGCAGTGCGCCCTGATTATCGGTCACCGCAAGGAGTCTACCGACAAGAAGACATCGCTCAACGATGCTTTGCGCGACTTCTCGATATCGTAACAAGCATTAGACAAAAGATATAGGGCTACCCTTCGGGATAGCCCTTATTTCGTATCGTAGCATCGGCTTAGTGCGCCGCGAGCCAATTATCAGCATCGTTCACCTCCGCAATAAGTGGCACACGAAGCTCGGCAACGCTCTCCATAGCCTCCTTGACGATACGCTTAACCGCATCGAGCTCCGAGCGCAAGGCGTCAATAACAACCTCATCGTGCACCTGCAATATCATACGAGAGCGTATGCCCTCGGCCTTGAAGCGACGAGCAATCTCGGCCATTGCCAACTTCATAATGTCGGCTGCCGAGCCCTGAATTGGAGCATTTATCGCATTTCGCTCGGCAATACCACGCACCGTACGATTTGCCGATGTGATGTCGCGCAACATTCGACGACGGCCAAACATAGTCTCGACATAGCCCTGCTCCGTAGCCTTAGCCACAGCCTCGTCCATATATCGCTTAACATCGGGATACGATGCAAAGTAGCTCTCGATAAGCGCCTTAGCCTCCTTATTCGGAATATCGAGACGCTGCGCAAGACCAAAGGCCGAAATGCCGTAAATGATACCGAAATTAGCAGTCTTAGCCCTGCGGCGCTCGTCCGAAGTGACATCCTCAGGTTGCTTGCCGTATAGTCGTGCTGCCGTGGCAGCGTGGATGTCAGCACCAGCGAAGAAGGCATCAATGAGCGCCTGATCCGCGCTGAGGTGGGCCATAAGGCGTAGCTCGATTTGTGAGTAGTCGGCAGCAACAAGCGTATGCTCCTCGTCCGAAGCTACGAAGGCCGCGCGTATGGGCTTACCCAGATCGTCACGAATAGGGATATTCTGCAGGTTAGGATTGGTCGAAGATAGACGTCCCGTAGCCGTAACCGCCTGATTATATGATGTATGAATATGTCCTGTCTTTGGGTTTACAAGTTCGGGCAACGCCTCGACATATGTCGAGAGCAGCTTTTTAACACCGCGGTACTCCAAAATCTTGCTCACAATCGGGAAGTCGTGCGCAAAGCCCTGCAGATACTCCTCATCGGTCGAGAACTGCTTGGTTTTGGTCATCTTGGGCTTATCCGTGATGCGCAATTTTGAAAAGAGCACCTCGCCGAGCTGACGCGACGAGTTGATGTTGAGCGCTGGCTCATCGGCCATCTCGCGCACCTCGCTCTCGAGCCTGTCGAGCAATGCTCGAAGTTCCACAGCATAGCGTGCCAACGCCTCGCAATCGACCTTCACACCCGCAAGCTCCATATCCGCCAAGACGTCAATCATCGGCTCCTCGATGCGGTGATAAAGCTCCATCATCCCGAGTTTTTCGACCTCGGCAACGAGAACCTGCTTTAGGCGCAACGTGACATCGGCATCCTCGGCAGCATACTCTGCAACCCTATCCACACCAACCATATCCATCGTAAGCTGCTTCGCACCCTTACCGATAAGCGTCTCTATCTCGATGGGCTTGTAGCTAAGGTAGCGCTCCGCGAGGAAGTTCATATTATGTCGCGACTCCGCATCTACAAGATAGTGCAACAGCATAGTGTCAATCTTACGGCCACGCACCTCGATACCAAGCATACGAAGCACCATAATATCGAACTTCATATTTTGGCCTATCTTTGTAATCGCCTCATTCTCAAATATCAGACGTAATATTTCACGATACTCCGCAGCACAACTCTCTCCAAAGGGTAGATACCACGCCTCGTAGGGCTCGACAGCAAACGACATACCCACAATGCGACTATTGATTGGATCCAGGCCCGTAGTCTCGGTATCGAAGCAGAACTCCGCATATTTCGATATCTTATCGCACATCGCGCGTAGTTCATCTGCCGTGCGTACAGTGTGATAGGTGTGTGGCGTATCAGCTATCGTGCGTAGATAGGATTCATCATCGGTAACAACATCCGCCACCTCCTCCGCCACCACTACGGCAGGCTCTATGGGAGCCGACATAGCCATCGCAAAGAGATCACCCTGACCCTCAAGGCTCGCACTACGCTTGGCAGCAGCCTTAGCACGCGCCACCTCCTGAAGCTGTATCTGTGGCTCTTGGCGTGGCACATCACTCACAGGCTCCCCGGGCGCAACATTCTCTAAATCACGCAAGAACGACGAAAAGTTAAGCTCGGAATATAGCCCTTTAAGGAGCGTATAGTTGGGCTCGCACATACGCAAATCATCCTCCACAAAGTCGATAGGCGCATCAAGACGTATCGTCGTAAGCTCCTTAGCGAGCAACAGACGCTCGCCCCACTCCGCGATATTCTTTCCCGTCTTGCCACCAATCTTTGCGCTATTGGCAAGGATATTTTCGGCCGTACCCCACTCTCTTACGAGCTTACAAGCACCCTTCTCGCCGATGCCCGGAACACCAGGGATATTATCCGACGAGTCGCCCCACAAAGCCAACATATCGCGCACAAGCTGCGGATCTGCGAAGCCATACTTCTGCTCGATCTCCTCGCGGCCGATAATCTCTACATCATCGCCCTTCTGCTTGTATATCTTGCAACGATCATCGACAAGCTGGCCGTAGTCCTTGTCGGGCGTCACCATGAATACCTCGTAACCTGCCGCAGCACCCTTCTTTGCGAGCGTGCCGATAACATCATCGGCCTCGAAGTCGGCAACCTCCAACACGGGAATACACATAGCCTCCAATAGACGCTTCACGTAGGGCACCGAGAGTTTGATATCCTCGGGCGTAGGTGGGCGGTTCGCCTTGTACTCCTCGAAAAGGCGACGACGGAAACATCCTCCCGCAGGGTCGAAGGCCACACCTATAAGGTCGGGATTCTCGCGGCGCAGGATGTCGCGCAGAAACTTCGTGAAGCCAAATACCACCGAGGTATTTAGGCCATCGCGGTTGCGCATAGGACGCCCCATAAAGGCGTAGTAGTATTTGAAAATCAGCGCGTAGGCGTCGATCAAAAATAGACGTTTACCATTCATAGCCGTTGTCGTTGCTAAGATTAAAAGTTGTCCGATGCATACCACTCGCCAAACGACGTAGCCGTCTCGTGCAACTTAAGCTTGCATAGCTCCACATCCTCGGGGAGCGCGCCGAGAAGTCGCTCGGCGAAGTCGCTTAGGAGGTTCTCGGTCGTAGGCTGATAGTCGGTTAGCACCACACGATGGAAACGACCACTAAGGTCGGCAGCTACCTGCTCGGCCTCGGGCGTGCGACGCATCATGAAGGAGTGGTCGAGACGGTCGATAATCTGCTCGTTTACGATACGCTTGAGCTCGCCGAAGTCGATGACCATGCCATATTTTGGCGACTCGGGATCGCTCTCGGGCTTACCCTTTATTGTGATGTATAGACGATAGGAGTGGCCGTGAATCTCTCTGCAACGACCATCGTACCCCTCGAGGGCGTGTGCCGCCTCGAAGCTGAACTCCTTGGTTAATCTTATTACCGACATATCTTGCGTTTTTAGCGTTGATTGCAATTAGGCAAAGATACTTAATTTATTTTAGAGTTGCAAGTGCAGAGATGGGGAGGATGGGGCGTTGCTCTTGATGGGGACGCACCTGCGGTGCTTGATAGGGACGGGCTACGCCCTTTATGGGGATCGCACCTAAGGTGCTTATGGGGAGTATGGGGCAAGTGACAATGTAGCAACACCCCTCTTCCCAGCACCAGCCCTAATTTCTTGTTAGAGTTGTGCAGATGTGACGCTGACATGAAAAAGCCACCGATGGGTAGTACTTGTAGGTACGTCCCATTGGTGGCGTTGATTGAAGCGGTGCAGATGCGCCACTATCACGAGAAATTATAATTTCTTGTTAGAAGGGGTTAGATTTGGCTATGACATGAAAAATGGCGGATGGGACATACTAAGCGTATTTCCCATTCGCCATTTTGATTGAAGAGTCAAAGATGACCCCTTATCACAAGAAATTACTTGAGGACGTTAAGCTTCTTACCAACCTTAACAAAAGCCTCAACGCAACGATCAAGCTGCTCAACAGTGTGACCTGCTGATACCTGAACACGGATACGAGCCTGACCCTTTGGTACTACTGGGTAGTAGAAACCTGTTACGAATACACCCTCCTGCTGAAGCTCAGCTGCGAAGTCCTGAGAGAGCTTTGCATCGTAGAGCATAACAGCGCAGATAGCTGACTGTGTAGGCTTGATGTCGAAACCAGCAGCAACCATCTTTGAGCGGAAGTGCTCAACATTTGCTACGAGCTGATCGTGAAGCTGATCGCTCTCCTCCAACATCTTGAACATCTCGATAGATGCACCAACTACTGCGGGTGGCAATGAGTTAGAGAAGAGGTATGGACGTGAACGCTGACGAAGCATGTCGATAATCTCCTTGCGACCTGTTGTGAAACCACCAACAGCACCACCGAATGCCTTACCGAGAGTACCTGTGAGGATATCTACCTTACCACGGAGATCGTAAAGCTCAGTGATACCACGACCTGTCTTACCCAATACACCAGCAGAGTGGCACTCATCAACCATTACGAGAGCGTCGTACTTCTCTGCGAGCTCGCAAATCTTGTCAAGTGGAGCGGCGTTACCGTCCATAGAGAATACACCATCGGTAACGATGATGCGGAAACGCTGAGCCTGAGCCTGCTTCAAGCACTCCTCCAACTCTGCCATATCGGCATTAGCGTAGCGGTAGCGCTGAGCCTTGCAAAGACGTACACCGTCGATGATTGAGGCGTGGTTCAAAGCGTCAGAGATGATAGCGTCCTCGGCTGTGAACAAAGGCTCGAAAACACCACCGTTAGCATCGAAACATGCTGCGTAGAGGATAGTATCCTCAGTGCCAAAGTAGTCGGCGATAGCCTTCTCCAACTCCTTGTGCATATCCTGGCAACCGCAGATGAAGCGAACAGATGACATACCGAAGCCACGCTCGTCCATAGCCTTCTTAGCTGCGTCGATAAGACGCTGGTTGTCTGAAAGGCCAAGGTAGTTGTTAGCGCAGAAGTTCAAAACGGGGCGGTTAGCCACGTCGATCTCGGCACGCTGAGGTGACTCGATAATACGCTCGGTCTTGTACAAGCCGGCAGCCTTAATCTCGGCTAGCTCGTTCTGCAGATGCTGCTGAAATTTTCCGTACATTGCTGTAAAGTTTTAGTTTGTTATTTGATGTTGTTAATAGTTTTCGGACGAATCTTCCTACAAAGATACATATTATCATTGGAAATGCAACGCTTTTTCGCCATTTTTTCACTTCCAACATTCGAAGATGTTAATTTACGACAATCTCATCCACGAATAAGAACCCGCTAAACGAGCTTCGATGAGCCTTGTAGCGTATGTAGCGCGCCTCGACTTCGCCCTGCCAGCCAAAGTTCTTGAACGAAGGTAGCTCATCTACGATGACCTCGTGTTCGATATCGGCAATCTTGGTGTAGTTCTGGCCATCTACCGACACGGCAATCTCGACCAGGCATGGCATAAAAACGCCTGGGCCGCATATCTGCATAAAGTCGGCGGCAATGGAGTGGATTGTCGTCACCTCCTCCATATCGATAATCACATCCACGCCACCGCGACCTAAGAAGCCCTGCCACCTCTCATCGGCATAGGTCCACGTGCCGCGCAGACCATCGGTGAGCGTTGCATCCCACGCTGCGGCATACTTAGGGGCATAATAGCGCGAAGGATAGAGATACTCCACCTTCTTACCACGTGCAAGGTGCTCGATAGGTTGTTTCGACTCGGGACGGTTACCAATTTCGTTTTTAAGGTCGAAGGGTGAGTAGCCAGCCTCGATCATTCTATCGACAATCTTTACGGCACGCTCGCGGAAGAGGTCGTAGTTGCGGTTCTCAGGGGCACTCCAGCCTATCTCGGCAATGGCTATGGCACGTGGCCAGAGCATATGCTCGTAGTGCTCATCCGTAACGATAAACTCAGCCCACAGATTTGCCTGAACTCCAAGGATATAGCGTGCCACATCCTCGGACATTGTTGCAGGTGCTGGATCGTACGAATAAACCTTTTCCAAGGGCAGGTAACCACCGATGCTCTCGGGCTGCGAGTAGGGTGCATCCTGCGGTGCATCGATATAGCAATAGCCGTGAGGCGACATTACGACATTGTGGCCAGCCGCTGCGGCAGCGAGACCTCCCTCCTCGCCACGCCACGACATAACCGTAGCATTAGGCGCAAGGCCTCCCTCCAAAATCTCATCCCAGCCGATAATCTGGCGGCCACGCTCGTTAAGCCACGCCTCGATGCGGTGTATCATGTAGCTCTGCAGCTCATCGACACTCTCCAAGCCCTCCTCCTGCATACGGCGGCGACAGTCGTCGCACTCCGTCCACGACCCCTTCGAGGCCTCATCACCGCCGATATGGATATACTCCGAGGGAAATATCTCGATAATCTCGCCAAGAATAGCCTGCATCATCTCGAAGGTTGCCTCCTTGCCCACGCACAGGTCTCCTTGACGCTCAGGGAGTTGCGTACAACGCAACTCGGGATATGTCGCCAACACCTCGTCGGAGTGGCCAGGCATCTCGATTTCGGGGATGACGGTTATATAGCGGTCGGCAGCATAGGCTACGATATCGCGAGCATCCTGCTTAGTGAGGTATCCACCATAGGCTCCATCGGTGCCCTCCCATACGTGACCTCGGTCGCCATACCACCACTCCTTCCACGTTGCAGGCTTACGCCATGCCGCATAGCGCGTAAGTTCGGGGTAGGACTCCACCTCGATACGCCAGCCAGCAGCATCGGTGAGGTGAAGGTGCAGACGGTTCATCTTCAGACCTGCCATCACATCAATCTGGCGCATAAGAAACTCCTTGGTGCGGAAATGGCGCGAAATATCGACAAGGATGCCTCGATACTCAAAGCGAGGCGCATCCTCGATATACACATACGGAAGTTGCAGGCTATGAGCAATATACGCCTTAAGGCTCTGCAAACCATAGTAGAGTCCTGCGGGATTGGATGCCGCAATAGCGACACCCTGTTCATTGATCCTCAAGGCATAACCCTCAGCACCTAACTCGGCCTGCGAATCGAGACTTAGGCGCAAATAATCCTTGCGAGGCAGACGCTTCGCAACTCTCAGGTCGATGCCACAATCGGCGGCAGCAGCACTAAGACGACGAAGATCATCGGTCGCAAGATCGCCCTCGATATATAGGTTCAAACTTCGACTTGCATCGAGCATACCATCGCCCACGACGATACGGCTCGGAGCGGGGGTGATAACATTGCTATTCGGAGAGGTTATCGTCTCGGTGGCACTCGCCATAAAAGACAACATTGAGCTGATAATCACAGCAAGTATAGTTCGCATAGTTCTCATGGTAGTAGATAATTTCTACAAAGATAAGAAAAAAGTCGTAGCATAAGAAGGAGTTTCGATTTTTTTAGCACATAAATATAAGGTAACCGCTTGTCGTATCGACAAATATTTATACTTTTGTATTTCAGTTAGGAAATAATAACCAAAAACTAAATAGAGAAAATGAGGCGAATTATGCTTTTCGTACTTGCTGCGCTAACCTTCGCAGCGTGTACGCATGTGGAGGATGAGTTTTCTTTTAACCGCTCAGACCTTACCAAAACATTTACCGTAGGCTTCGAGAACGACGCTACACGTATCCAGCTAAACGATGCTGGAAAGAGCGTGTGGAACGAAGGCGATGCTGTATCGGTATTCCACAAATCGGAGGAGAACCTTAAGGCTATTTTCCAGGGAAAGAGTGGCGATCGCTCGGGCATCATTAAAATTGAGAAGGAGGCTACCGGAGGTGAGTTCTCAGAGAATACAGTAATCGTATATCCCTACAACGGCGAGTACAGCTACAACGCAGCGATGAGCACACTTAAGACTACTCTTCCTGCAACATTGAACTACCTTCAGGGCAGCTATGCCGTAGGCGAAAACCTTATGGTAGCATTAGGCGATAGCGACTCGACATTTACGCTTAAGAGCGTATGTGGCTGGCTTAAAGTGCAGCTTACAGGCAATGGCGAGAAGGTGAAAAACCTTATCGTACGCGGTAACGACAACGAGCAGATATCTGGCGCTATCGCAGTTAATATTGAGGATTTGGACGTAACCCTAAGCGACAGCAGAATGGCAGCTAAGGAGCTCGTACTCGACTGTAACTATGGTGCAGTTCTCGCAGCCGAAGCTACGGAGTTCTACATTGCCCTCCCTCCCCAGACCTTCAAGAAGGGTATCACCGTAGAGGTAAACTGCAAGGGTTATGAGCCTATGACGATTAGCACCAACAGCGAGCTAACAATCGAGCGCAACCATATTCTACCTATGGCTGCTAAGGCGTTCAATGCAAAGAAGGATGAGGAGGATAGCACATCGCTCCTTCCCGAGGACATCTACCCATCGAGCACCACATTCCCCCACCGCGTGCTACTTGTTGATAACACGGGTGTAAACTGCGGATACTGCCCTCGCGTAATGGATGGTCTTGAGGCATTGCGCAAGACAGATGTGGCAAAGTACTACCACGAGGTTACGGTTCATGGTGGCAAGTACGCTCCCGAGTCCTCGGACATGGCATACTCGGCAGCAGCTAAAGTTGTAGACCGTTTCTACAGCCCAACTGGTTATCCAAATGTTAAGATTAACTTCTTGTATGGCGATGGCAACAGCTCAGATGTGTCGTCATTCGTAAGCGTTAATAGTAGCATTATCAACTCTTTGGTAAAGAAAAACGGCGCTGACGCAGGTATTGCAATTACGGCAATCGACGGTGGCTCGACCGTATACACATCTATCGGCGTAAAGGCTGCCGTAGAGCAGGAGTACAAGGTTACTGCATGGTTGCTCGAGAGCAACATCTCGAATCCCAACCAATCGGGAGCTTCGCAGAGCTACCACCAAATCAGCAACTTCGCATTGCGCGACATCGCAGGTGCCTACAGCCGTAGTGATCTATCGGGCGATTCGATTGGCGTTATTAAGAAGGGCGAGACCAAGGAGTGCGAGTATGCTTTCTCGATAAAAGATAGCAAGTGGGTTGTCGGCAATATGGATGTATTGGTTATCGTAAGCGCCAAGGATCAGTATGGTCGCTTCGAAGTTGCTAACGTAGCGCTATGTCCTATCAACAAGTGCATAGACTACTACGGCAACGAGGCATATACCGATGGTACATCGACCAACTTCCTCAACATTCCTCAGCCTACAATCGCTGCGCAGGATGAGTCGAGCTTCACGGTTAAGTGGAATGCCGTACCTAACGCAGCATACTACACCGTAGAGTTCAACGGCAAGAGCTACGAGACAACAAAGACAGAGATGACCTTTACCGATTTGGCTACAGGCCAATATCAGGTGAGCGTTACGGCTATGGCAAGCGCTGGATCGGACTATCAGGATTCATTCCCTGGTAGCGTAAGCGTAACCATCATCTCGAACACCCCAGATGTCGTCTTCGAGGCTAAGAAGCTCAATGGCCAGTACTATGGCTGGAAGAGCAGAGCATACAAATACCTTGCGATTCTCTCGACAAACGGTGCAACAGGCTTTGCCTACGCCAAGAAGGGCGATTCGTTCTATCGCTTCTATATCTACTCGAATACCTCTTCGGGAGAGCCCGCAAAGCTCCCTACGGGCGTTTACGAGTTTGACGACTACAACACCTATGTAGCAGGTAGCTTCAGCAAGGAGTACAGCGTGTTGACCACCTACGTAGATGGCACCTCCACGGAGCGCACGCCTACCAGCGGCACAATCACCGTAACGAACAACCACATCGAGGCTCTTGTTCGCTACAACAACGGCGAGCTCCACAAGGTCATCTACGACGGTAGCCTTGACCTTAGCTACGAGCCTATAAACTAACTCGATTAACAAACAACGCATATGAAACAGATATTTGCCTGCCTATTGATGGCATTCATCTGTGCAGCCTGCACACAGAACGAGATTGACGAGCCAAACACCAATCTCGAGCCCATCACCGAAGTTCTCAACATAAGCTTCGAGGATGACGACAACACACGCATTATGCTCAACGAGGCGGGAAAGAGCGTATGGAACAAGAACGATCTCGTGTCGGTATTCTACAAATCGACAGACAACACGAAGTGGCAGTTCCAGGGCGAGGATGGCGACCGCTCGGGCACACTTCACTGCATCGAGGGTAGCGCATCGGAGGAGGTTATGACAGAGTCTATCGTTGTCTACCCCTACAACGAGGAGTATACGTTCGATGTTAGCAACGCGTGCATCGAGGCTCCAATCGCAGCGACGCAGTACTACTACAAGGGTAGCTACGACCCACAATGCAATGTTATGGTTGCTTGCAGCGACAACAACAACTTCGTACTAAAGAACGTATGCGGTTGGGTGAAGCTATCGCTTACGGGTAATGGAGAGGTCGTAAAGAGCATCACGCTTAAGGGCAACAACGGCGAGCAGCTCGCAGGCCGACTCGCTATCAACGCAGCAAGCGCTACCGCAGCGTTTGTAGCTGACGATGCTGTCCATTCAGCCATAAAGCTCGTATGCGAGCAGGGCGTAGCGCTCTCATCAACAGCTACCGACTTCTATATCGCCCTTGCACCCCAGACTCTAAGCCAGGGATTTAGCGTATCGGTTGCGTGTATGAACTACAAGCCGATGGTCGTAAGCACTAATGCTGCAGTGACAATCGAGCGCAACCACATCAAGCCTATGATGACTATGGCATTCAACAGCACAGCTATTTCGGATAACACCATAGTATATAACGCTCTCGAGGCTGTGCAGCCCGCAAATTCGGAGGCCTTCGATGCTGCTATCATCGACAACAGCTTCGACAAGGAGAGTGCGGAGGGTATTATCACCTTTGAGAATGCCATAACCAAGATTGGCGATGGCGCATTCACCAACTGCGACAATTTATTGGGCATCGTAATCCCTGCAAGCATAAGCGAGATTGGCGATAGAGCCTTTGCCGACTGCGATGGTCTCTGCAACCTATACTGCTTGGCGACCACACCTCCAGCCTTGGGCGAGGATGTCTTCGACCTCGACAATGAGAAGTTGAAGATATATATCCCTCTCGATAGCTCGGAGGCATACGCCGAGGCGTGGGCTAAGTATATCAGCTTGATGGTGTACTACGATTTCGATATCGAGGAGGAGGATAGCGATCCTATCTTCGACTCGACAATCACCCCATACGATGGCGAGCGTGCTACGGATGGTGGCGAGGAGGTTATCGGCAACGATGCCGAGGTATGGTGGGAGGCAGGCAACTTCTCTAAGCGCGTGATTATCAGCTATTCGGCCGAGGGCGCAACCGTGGAGAATAGCTACAGCGAGGTAGCGACCTACTGCGAGGGTGGCCACGTTGTAATCGATGTAGCATCGACCGAGGGTGTCGAGATTTTAGCGACGGGTAGTTGTGCCGATGGTTCGCTTAAGATCTATGGTAAGAAGGCTGTAAAGCTCCTTATGGGCGGTCTCGACCTCAGCTCATCGTGCGGTATTCCCGTAAATAGCCAATCGAAGGAGCCTCTATTCATCGTACTCGGCAACAATACGACAAACCGCCTTGCCGATGCGAAGAAGTATAGCGACGATTTCTACTACCCCGAAGGTGTAGTGAGCGATGATGAGGATCGCAAGGGTGCAATCTTTGCGGAGGGTAACGTTGTTATCAGCGGTGGTGGTGTGCTTGTTGTCGAGAGCAAGAAGAAACACGCGATAGCTACCGACAAGAGTCTCACACTGCGTAAGGGCGCGACAGTAGTTGTCACAGATTCGGCAAAGAATGCTATTCACTCAAAGAAGGGTATCGAGATTATGGGTGGTCTTATCCACGCCACAGTATCGAGCGAGGCTGGTAAGTGTATCAAGACCGATGGCGATGTAACAATTCTCGGCGGTAAGCTTATGCTCAACACTACGGGCGATGCTATCTACGAGGAGGATGAGAACGACACCTCGTCGGCAGCCTGCATCAAGACCGATGGCAACCTGCTTATCGAGGCGGGTGAGATTATCTGCAAGAGCTCGGGTATGGGTGGCAAGGGCTACAATGTCGATGGCACAATGACCATCAACGGCGGACGAACAGTCATCACAACGACAGGTGGCAAGTATGTATATAACGCAGCACTCGACTTGGACTCATCGCCAAAGGGCGTGAAGGTCGAAGGCGACATCACAATCAATGGTGGCTCGTTCAACATATCTGTTACGGGCAAGAGCGAGGGCTCGGAGGGTCTTGAGAGTAAGTCTAACCTCACGATTAACGGTGGCGACTTCTACATCTACGCCTACGATGATGCGCTCAATGGCGGTAACTCTATCACGATTAATGGTGGCCACGTCTACTGCTACGCTATCAATAACGACGGTATCGACTCGAACGGTAAGATGACTATCAATGGCGGTGTTGTTATCGCTTCGGGTAGCGGTGCTCCCGAGGAGGGCTTCGACTGCGACCGTAGCACCGACTTCCTTGTTACGGGCGGTATTCTTATCGGTACGGGTGGTAACGCCGTAGAGCCTAATAGCTCAAGTACACAGAATACGCTCATCTATAGAGGTTTGAACGTACAGATGGACGACAATATCGCTATTGTAAATGAGAGTGGTGAGGCTGTATTGCTCTACACCATCCCACGAAGCATCAATGGCGGTATGTGCTTCTTCTTCTCATCACCCGACTTCGCCTATGGCAAATACTCTATACAGAAGGGTGTGACCTTCGCCGACACAGCCTCATATTGGTATGGTTGGTGGGATACCGACGAGTGGAGCGCAGGTCAGGAGTTGGCATCTATCGAGGTATCGAGCCTTGTCACAAGCTACGGCACTGGCGGTGGTGGCCCTGGTGGCGGCGGTGGTGGCTGGCCCGGTGGCGGCGGCGGTGGCGGCTGGCCAGGCCGTCCATAACATTGGAGTAGATAAATAGAATAGGCTATCCGACAGGTTGTTGGATAGCCTATTTTTTGAGAAGTTGTATAATTAAGGTCTAAAGCTCTACCTTCCAAAGGCCGTGAAGATTGCAGTACTCGTATACGGCCAAAGGCTTAGCATCGCCAACAGAGATTACAGCCTCGGGCTTATCCTTAAGATCGACGCGGATACCACCATCGGGCATCTCGACGTAGATAAACGCAATGTGATGCTCCTCGGTCATAGGGTGCGCCACGCTACCCACCTGAACCTTGATGTGGCTGTCGTCGAGCCATGTCACTACTGGCACATGCTTCTCGGTCGCTGCATCTACGGTGTTGGGATGGAGCTCCTCCATAGGCTTGCCGCAGCAAACTACGGGGACCTTAGAATCTACAACCTTAATAATCACATTACCACAGGTATTACACTTGAAAAACTTAGTTGCCATAATATATTAGTTTTTATTGGTTCGTTTATTGTTAGTTTAGTTTTGGCATCGCTGCCATTGCTTTCTGTTTTCAAGTGCAAAGATAATGCAAAGATTTTAATTGTCAAATCTTTTATTTTTATAGTCCTATAAGTTGAACTTATAGCAAAGATTTTGCTGGTTAATTATTTTTAATATAGTTGTATTTTTCTCGCCCTACATACCACTTATACAGCAATCCCAATTTCTTGTTAGAAGGGGTTATATTTGGCTATGACATGAGAAATGGCGGATGGGACATACTAAGCGTATTTCCCATTTGGGGCAATGATTGAAGCGGCGCAGATGAGCCATTATCACGAGAAATTATAATTTCTTGTCAGAAGGGGTCAGATTTGGCT
>JAFYXB010000043.1 GCA_017546345.1 Alistipes sp.
GCACGAGTGATGCGGTGGATGGTAAGCATCTCCGACTCCTGGTCGTGCAAGTTGCTCTTGTAGAGCTTGAGGGCAGTGATAATCGCTGCAGCAATCTCCTGGTCGGTAATAGCCTCGTGGTCGTCCTCGGCAACTGCAACACCTGCAGCAGCAGCCTTAGCAGCCTTCTCAGCCTTCTTCTGGCGAGTAAATGCCCAACCCATACCCTTCATAATGAAGATGAGGAGTACGAGCACGCAGAATACAACACCGAAGCCGATACCTGCCATCAAAAGCATATCGATCCAGCCCATATTTACAACATTCTCCATAATTTTCTCCGTTTTTTTAGAGTGGATTACAATGGAATATTCGAGTGCTTACGAGCAGGGTTCTGCAAACGCTTGGTTGCCAACGACTGCAAAGCACGGATAATACGGAAACGAGTGTTACGTGGCTCGATTACATCGTCGATGTAGCCATAGCGAGCTGCGTTGTAAGGGTTCGAGAACAAATCCTTGTACTCCTGCTCCTTCTCTGCAACGAACTTAGCCTTCTCTGCAGGGTCAGTAAACTCTGCCAAAGCCTTAGCGTGCAATACCTCAACAGCACCCGATGCGCCCATAACTGCGATCTCAGCCGATGGCCAAGCGTAGTTGATATCGCCACGGATGTGCTTCGATGACATCACGATGTATGCACCACCGTAAGCCTTACGCAATGTAACAGTTACCTTTGGTACAGTAGCCTCGCAGTATGCGAAGAGCAACTTAGCACCGTGGCAGATAACACCACCGTACTCCTGAGTTGTACCTGGCAAGAAGCCTGGAACGTCAACGAGGGTTACGATTGGAATGTTGAATGCGTCGCAGAAACGAACGAAGCGAGCAGCCTTACGCGAAGCGTTGATATCGAGTACACCTGCCATGAACTTAGGCTGGTTAGCGATGATACCTACCGACTGACCGTTGAAACGAGCGAAGCAAGTGATGATGTTCTTAGCGTACGAAGCCGACGACTCCAAGTACTCGCCGTTGTCAACAATAGCCTTGATAACATCGTACATATCGTAAGCCTGGTTAGGATTGTCAGGGATAATCTCGTTGAGTGAATCCTCCAAACGAGCGATGCTGTCGTTGCACATAGCCAATGGAGCATCCTCCATGTTGTTCTGTGGCATGTACGAGATGAGGTTGCGGATCAATGCGATACCCTCCTCCTCGGTGTCAACTGCGAACTGAGCAACACCCGACTTAGTTGTGTGAACCACTGCGCCACCCAACTGCTCCTGGGTTACGTCCTCACCGGTAACAGTCTTAACAACCTTAGGACCGGTCAAGAACATGTTCGAAGTGTTCTTCTTCATGATGATGAAGTCGGTCAATGCTGGCGAGTAAACTGCACCACCTGCGCAAGGACCGAAGATAGCAGAGATCTGTGGGATAACACCTGAAGCCATAACGTTACGCTGGAAGATATTAGCGTAACCAGCCAAAGCGTTTACACCCTCCTGGATACGTGCACCACCCGAGTCGTTAAGACCGATACATGGAGCGCCGTTGCGAACAGCCATATCCATAACCTTGCAGATCTTGTCAGCCAAAGAGATAGAGAGTGAACCTGCAGTCACGGTAAAGTCCTGTGCAAATACGTAAACCAAGCGACCTGCGATGGTACCATAACCTGTAACAACGCCATCACCGAATGTGTGCTTTGCATCCATACCGAAGTCGTAGCAACGGTGAGTTACGAACATGTCGAACTCCTCGAAGCTGCCCTCGTCAAGAAGCATTGCGATACGCTCACGTGCGGTATACTTACCCTTCTCGTGCTGCTTGTCGATAGCCTTCTGGCCACCACCCATACGAGCTGTCTGACGGTTGTCCATCAACTTCTCGATAGCTTTCTGAATTTCGCTCATAGTGAAATTATTTTTGTTGTTTAATGATTACTTAAAAATTTGCTCTCGACTACTTGTTCTTGTTCTCGCAAAGCTCAGTGAGGATACCCTGAGTTGACTTTGGGTGCAAGAATGCGATAGTAAGACCCTCAGCGCCCTTACGTGGAGTCTTGTCGATAAGACGGATACCGTGAGCCTCAGCGTCTGCAAGCTGCTCCTCGATGTTCTCGCAAGCGAGTGCCATATGGTGGATACCTACGCCCTTATTCTCGATGTACTTAGCGATAGTAGACTCAGGTGAAGTAGGCTCCAAAAGCTCGATCTTAGTCTGACCCAACATAAAGAATGCAGTCTTTACCTTCTGATCAGCTACCTCCTCGATAGCGTAACACTTCAAACCCAATACGTTCTCCCAGTAGGGAATTGCCTCCTCCAAGCTGTTTACAGCAATGCCGAGATGCTCAATGTGCGATACTTTCATAGCGTTTAATTTTTATAAAGTTTAACTTAATATTTGTTTTGTTTTCATTCCTCGGCGGGCGAACATCACCCACCCACAAAAATCACCCAAAGTTACTGCAACTTTTCGAAACCACGAAATTTTTTCGACTCTTTTTTACACTTTTTACGATAGTAATATACAAAACCTCACTTTAGGCAAACAAAAAGCGAAGAGCTGCACATCTTGTAAGATGAAACAGCCCTTCGCACAAGCCTCAGCTAGGAAGCTATATCGAGATAAGTCGTAGTCCTACCACTCGATAAACTCACCGCGACCACGGAACACACCCTTGATAGCGTTACCAAGGTCATCAACCGCATCAATCGTGAATGTATAGAGGTCGGTATCGTCCTTCTCGACTACAACCTTACCGCTAATCAACGGAGCAAAATCGACATAGCCTGCGGTCATATACCAGCTATTCTGCTGCATAAGCTGACCATCCATATCTACTGCCGAACCAGGGATAAAATAGCCCACATCGCTACCCTCGGTATATGTACCACAGATATCTGTACCGCCCAATGGCAACTGCAAATCTATTTGGAACTGATCGCCTCGCTCCTCACCCGTCTCATAGTCGAGATACTCGAACATATACACCTGACAAGTATTGCATCCATAGTAGTAATACTCACCGACATACGCACCTACAAATACGCCATCTTCGATATCGAACAAGTGATCCTCAACAAGCGTGCTTAACCCCTCGGTTACCACGCCCGAATAGACAGGGATATTGAGCGAGCCACGATACTCAACACGCACTCTCTCGCCCGTCACAAGCGTCACATTTGCAACGATGCTACCATCCGACACTACCACCTCAGCATCTGTATAGCCAACCTCTTCGATAACGCCTCCAGCAGTAAGCGTCAAGCTGCTATATTCGTGGCTAATCGAACCATCACCCAAGCTATCCCACGATAGACGATACGTACCATTAGGAATTGTTGCTATACTACCATCGGCAGGCGTTGCACTATATAGGTCGAAATAGTAGTACTCAGTATCAGCAAAGAGATAGCCCTCATCATCAACACCCTCGGTCGAGAGCACGACATAGTAGTTATACACACCATTCTCACCGTGGTAATACTCACTACCAGAGATAGTTGTTGCCTCATAAACAAGATCTATAGTTGCATGCTGCATAACCACAACACGCTCCTCATCGCTACCATAACGCAACGTGATCACACCTCGACGCTCGCTATCACTATTCTCCTTCACAAAGTAGGTCACACTCTCGCCACCAACCTCGACAATCGCAATCCAATCGACATCACAATTCACATCGAGTTTAAGGTCGGAGGTCTCACCCTCGATAGTATAGGCGATATCGCCATAACCGCCCTGTCCATCGAACCACACATCTGCATCGGAGGTTATCATCAACTCATAATCATACCAATCAGCGGGCAGCTCACCGTAACCCTTTCCGCACGACATAGCGACAAGAGCTAATAGAACAAACGTAAAAAATCTTTTCATCTCAAATAGTATTGTTAGTAATTTAGGTTTTCGTCATAGCGTAGTGTCTTGCACACACCTCCACAAAATTATAACAAATTTAAGCACTTTGCAGCAAATCACCAATACTTCGATAATTAAATTCACAAAAAGCCTCAAAACGGTTGATATTTGCCAAAAATTATGTAACTTCGCAAAATTAAAAACTTAGAAGAACAATGAGAGCCGCGTTGCTGACACTCCTTTCGCTTATACTGTTTCTGACCGCAAGTCAGGCACAGCAGATACGCCTCGGCCATCGCATACCCGACGTAAAGGTTATATCAACGTACGGCGACGATCTCAAGTTCATCGATGAAGAGTACGTCTGCTTAGTCTTTGCTCACTCCGAGAGCCAACCTTGCATCGACGCTCTTAGCCATCTACACAACATCAGCAACTACCTTGGCGAGCGTATGGCCACGGTGCTAATATCTGCTGAGGATAGTACAAAAAGCGATGTTTGGAGAGGCCTCATTGATGATAACATCTACCTCACGTTCGACGACAACCTTCGTACATTCCGCGCCTTTGGTGTCGACTTTGTACCATTCAGTGTCATCTACAACACAAAACGTCGTCGAGCACTATGGTTTGGTTCGTTACTACAGCTACAACCTGAGGTGTTAGACGAGATTATTTCGAGAAAATAGAGAGTAAAACCTAAAACCACAACGATATGTCATTCACTAAGATAGAGCATTACGAGAAAGAGTATCTCGACACGCACCACGACAGTGCACTTGCCGTAACGGCAGGCGTCGAGGAAAAGCCCGTTGTCAATCCATATTTCGTGCGTCGCAAGCGTCGCGTGATGACTACCGACGAGTATGTAGCAGGTATTTTGGAGGGTAATATCACCATCCTTGCCCAGGCCATAACACTCATCGAGAGCAACAACCCCACACACTATGCTCAGGCACAGGAGATTATCGAACGCTGCCTTCCCTATGCGGGCAAGTCGGTTCGTATCGGTATCACAGGTGTTCCGGGTGCTGGTAAGTCGAGCTTCATCGAGGCTGTTGGCAATATGGTAACCTCGTATCGCCACAAGCTCGCCGTATTGGCTATCGACCCATCGTCGGAGCGTAGTGGTGGTTCTATCCTTGGCGATAAGACACGTATGGAGAGCATCTGTCACAACCCCGATATCTTCGTGCGTCCTTCACCCTCGGCTGGCTCGTTGGGTGGCGTAGCGCGTAAGACCCGCGAGACTATCGTACTCTGTGAGGCAGCTGGCTACGACGTGATATTCATCGAGACCGTGGGCGTTGGTCAATCGGAGACGGCTGTACACTCGATGGTCGATATGTTTATGATGCTTCAGATTTCGGGTGCTGGCGATGAGCTTCAGGGCATCAAGCGCGGCATTATGGAGATGGCCGACATGATGGTTATCACCAAGGCCGATGGCGAGAATATCACTAAGGCCGAGCTTGCGAAAGCACAGTATAGCGGTGCACTACACCTCTTCCCACTTCCCGAATCGGGCTGGCGACCACAGGTCTACACCTGCTCATCGCTCGAGGGCACAGGCCTTGAGGAGGTATGGCAGGGCGTGGAGAGCTACCTGCAGCATATCGAACAGAATGGTTACTTTATGGCTAACCGCAACCGCCAGAATAAGTATTGGATGTACGAGACGATAAACGAAACCTTAAAGTCGAGCTTCTACAACAACCCCGATATCGAGTCTAAGCTCGCAGAGGTGGAGCAGCGTGTACTCGATGCCAAGCTATCGTCGTTCATCGCAGCTAAGGAGCTATTAGATATCTACTTCAAGTAGAGCTTAAATAGAGTTAATCGGAGAATGAGAGCAGCACCACGCGGCTCTCATTTTTTAGTATCTCGTCGAGCTGCGCCATACGTCTGCGCGACAACACGGGGCAGCCGAAGCTACCAACTGTCGGCATCGGCCAAATAGGAAATGATGTGGTATGCTCCCAGCCATGCAGGACAACGCAGCGTGGGCGTAGATTGGAGTTACTCTCCTCCAAGCCATCTAATCTGTAGGCTACGCCATAGCGCCCCTCGTAACGCTCGGCAATAAGAGCACGGCCAAGCGAAGAGAGGTGCGAGCCATCTTCGTTCGAGAAGTTAGCGTATGCCGAACGCACGTGTGATAGCTGTGAGCCACTACCATGACTCACAGGAGAGCACATAATCACCTTTTCGCGCTCGAAGTCCCACACCACAAGACGATTACGCCCCGAGTGGCGTGACATATCTATAAGCACCGCAATACGGCTATTATACCCCTTTGCACGACAAAATGCGCGTAGCATACATACGCGCTCGGCTACCCTACTCCGTAAACTCATTACGCAGCTTCTCCACGAGCATAGGCACACCTACTGCGCCACGCTCCTTAATATGTGTCAGTGGATTACGCATCAACGCCGTATTGGGTGTTCCGGGATCGACAAGGAAGATTGGCACCTCACGATTACGCACATAGTGTACCAACGACGCTGCGGGATATACAGCCAGCGATGTACCCACGACAATCAGAATATCGGCCTCGGCGACAATCTCGCACGCTGGCTCGAACATAGGCACCGACTCGCCAAAGAATACGATATAAGGGCGAAGATATGCTCCATCCTCGGCACGCGCATCCAACGACTGCTCCGTGCCCTCTATCGGATATATAAGGTTGGGGTTGCGCTCCGAGCGTAGCTTCATCAGCTCGCCGTGTAGATGCAGCACACGCGATGAGCCAGCACGCTCGTGGAGGTTGTCCACATTCTGCGTCACGACCTGCACATCGGCCCACTCCTCCATCGCAGCAATGGCAAGGTGACCTGCGTTAGGCTCCTTGCTGAGCGCCTCGCGACGACGCATATTGTAGAACTCCACGACCTTCGCTCTATCGCGCTGCAACGCCTCGGGAGTACACACCTCCTCGATGCGATAGTTGGCCCAAAGGCCATCGGAATCGCGAAAGGTAGCGATGCCGCTATCGGCACTCACTCCTGCGCCTGTAAACACTACGATTTTCGGTTTCATACGTTTTCTAATTTTGCTCAAAGATACGAAAAATTTTCACACACAAACCTCTCTGTCGAAAAAACTCAATCACTCACATATAAGCAAAATTCCCCGAGTGAGCCTCGCGGCAACACTCGGGGTCGGTGTGGTTGGTCATCACACTCGGATTACTTTATTTGACATTAAAGCAATTCTAAGTCTTTAATTAAACGCCTACCTATGAGAGTATTTTGTTTCTAGGCCACCTTTCTGATCGCTTAGGAATAAAACCTTATCGGCCAATCTATAATACTTAACCGATGATGTTCCATAAGATCCGGTATCCATTCTCATAAAGGTAATCTTTGTATCATCAAACTCATATCTAAAGTCGTAGACAGGATAGGTGTCTGTGGGTGCAGAGTTGGCATCCTTATAGACTGATTCATAAACATAGCCATATGTTGGTGTCTGGAATTTATAGTGATGTACAACGTATGTTCCATCACTATTTGCTTTTGTCGTACTCCAGTCACCTACAAATTTATTATCCGCATCCTTAGTCTTAATGAATTTATACTCCGTACCTGTTTCATCCATATCAGTGTGCATTAATAGATTATCACCATCAAACCTATAATGCCACTCAACAGTCTCCTTTCCAGTCCATGCTATGTAGAGCAGGCTATCTTTTATCCAATAAGTAAACGTTGAACGACTGATACTCATAAGTTTACCATTCTTATCGTAAGAATCGATGCTTTTGTGACCTGTTCCATCCTCATAGAAGCGGAACTCATATTCATCTACAACTAATAGATCGCCGTTATCGTCGTAACCTTCACCGTGACGAGTCCATAGGCCTACCAATTTATCCATAGCCTCCTTATCGACATCGGTAATCCCTGGTGCATTAGTTGCTTCCTCTCCACCAAACTCATCTGACTTGTCGCATGCTATAGTCAAACCACCGACTACGAGCAACATCATAATAAATTTAATCTTTCTCATAGCTGTAAAATTTAGAAATTAACAAATTAGGTGCTAAAGAGCATAACGTAATCAATCTATTATTATGTTCTTGGCACACCTTGATTAACCATAAAGAATGAAACATTTGTAAAATTATAATCATACTCTGAAGTTGCACCATCAATCGTGGTGTATTCTTCTCTAGCGCTCATATCAAAACAACCACTATAGAACCAGCCATTACTTATTCCATCAAATCCCCAATTCAAATAAAGGTAATAATCTATGCAAGATTGGCGACTTGTTTCAGTATAACCATTTGGGAACGGATGCGTTGGATCTAAGAATTTATTAAGCGTATATTTCACTTTTTCGTATGTATACTCATCAAAACCTGTTGAAATCCAATAATGTGCAACACCTCCATTAGGTAGGCGCTCTCCAGCAGAGCCATAGAAAACAAAAATATCCTCAAGATAATCTTCGAAATATACAACATATCGAGGTAATATTGGATCACCCTCAAATGTTACAACACTACCTGTTGGCTGTCCAAAACTTTCCAATACACTCTTAACTTTGTTAATAGAAAAAGATGACAACTTTGAACTCAGAGATATAGATGTTCCAGATGACAACCTATAACCAATTTCCAAATACAATCGAGCTATCTGATTATGAATAGTTGTGGTACAATCATTTAGATCAAATATAGGATGATCATATCTAACATGACGAACTAAGTCTATTGCAGATATTGTAAATGTTTGTCCATACTCACTACTATTAGGATTAGTAATAGTGTAAGTTAGATCAGATCCATCACAAGCTATAGCCTGTGCAATTGCCGCAGCCTCATCATACGCCACACCATCTGGATAAAGACTGCCATAAATCGATCCGACTCCCCATTGTATATTAGACTTTGGACCAAACCTATTATGGAGCTCATTCTCTATTTCCTCCTTAAACGCGAGATTATCTCCAGGCAACACAACGAGATAATTTACGACATCCTCCATCATAAGATCGAATGGTTCAACACCCGTAGATTCACCATAGATATAATTTCCACCCTCAGTTGCTGCAATTACAGATGGATGTGATCTATTTGCAGCGACAACTGTAAAACCTGCATTATCCTCATTGTTAAAGATATACATAATAGGTTCCTCCGAAGTCTCTCCGCTTCGAGTTACAGGGTGGGTAACAATCTGGCCACTATTGCTCATGATTTTTCGAGGCTTTGATGTGCGCGTAGTTGCGTCATCAACCATAGCGACAGCCTCTTCAGCTATTTTAAGAGCCTCATCATAGCTTCGTATAAAGGCTTGAGTCACCTGATCTTCATTATGTGCTGATACTTGTGGCTCATTAAAATCTTTCTGGCAACTGATAGCAAACATTGCTGCAAGGGTTGCAAAAATTAAAGTTCGTTTCATAATTCAAAGGTTTTAGTATATAATAAGTTAATGGGGTTGGTCCTTAATTTAATTCAAAGCGTCCGACATAATCATTACATTCTGTATAGATATTTATCACATAACGTCCAGGCTCATCTGAGATACTCACAACAGATGTATTAGGATCATTTTGCATTGAACTCCATGTATCGCCATTTGTTAAGTTCATGATCTCAATGTATACACTATCCAGATCTACATTAAAAGTAAAGAATATTGCACCAGCACTGTAATAAGCAACGACATCTGAGTCTCCAATCGAGCGAGGGCGTGTACCTCCAGTAGGTTTCGTCGGCTTAATCGTTATAATTAAATCATCTTGTAAATTTGGATTATCAGCAAAACACACATTGACACAAAATAACGATAGGATGCCAATCAAACAGATAAAAAATAAATTTTTCATATTCAACAGTTTTTAGTTATAGGTTTATGCAAAAATATGAGTATTATCACATATAAACAAATAAAATCAGCAAAATAAAACTCCCGCCACCCACGAATAAATACCTGTAATACAATAAGTTAAGAGAGGGGAGATTAAAAATTATCTCCCCTCTCTGATTATCAAGTAGTTACAATTTACACCGCGATTACAACACCGATAAAACGCTGATTATAAAGAACTTACAAATCTCCCTCCATACACATATTTATATATCCCTGAAATATCAAAAACTCTTCATTGCCTATTTTCTCCTTTATTTTGTATTTTAAGCGAGAAATAGCAGCTGCATCAATATCTAATAAAAGACATATTGATCGACTTGAAAAACCACTTAATGAATATATAATAAACTTTATTTCCTTGTTATTCAGTTTAGGATAGTTAATTTTTAGCTTTGCTATAATATTATCACAATGTAAATTTACTATACCTTCAAGTTTTTGAATGTTTGTTTCATTATTCGTTATAGAGTCAACAATGCCTCTAACTGATGAGATTATATGTGACGTTTTCCATGATACACTACTATCAGCATAGTACATCTCACACAAATTATTTATATCACTGAATGGCCTTCCAAATAACTTATTTACATCTTTAGACAAACTTCCTCGCACAATATTGCTATTAGCGCGCAATTCGTCTATTATTGACATATACTCCTCTATATCATGCTGCTGTCTTTTTATTTTTCCTCGAACATGGATAAATAACAACAAAACGACCAGTATTACCATTGTAATAATGATTGTTGTATATAGACGAGTATTTTTGGCTCGATGTTCAGCAATCTCGACATCCTTTGCTAATAGTTGCACTTGAGTGTTAAGCAAAGGCAACTCAAGTATATCAAGCATTACCTCTTCTTGCTGTTCGGTATAGCATGAGAGCCATTCAAGAGCCTGATCACAATATTGTAGATTACTATAGACATAGTATTTCAATAATTCTGGACTGACATTAGCATCATTGGGGTAGCTATCCGCAATAGAGATGTTTTTGAACGCTTCATCTTCATTACCTATGCTTGAATAATATATTGCACATATATAATAATAGTTTAGTTCAAATAATAGCGGACACTGATATGTTTCAAAATATTGAATAATAGCCCCACAATCAGCCATCCTATTTGTAGCTATATAAACGTCACTTAATGTATGCAGAGTTAAACTAAGCAAATCCCAATATCCTTTTTCAATAGATATTGTCTTGACACTATTTAGTATTTCCTCTGCTTGATCATAATGTTTAGTTAGACATAAGACCTCTCCTATTTCATACTGTATGTATGCACGATGAAAATCTAATTCTGTTAATTCAATGGCATCAAGCGCCTTATAAAATGATTCTAACGCATTCTTGTAAAGACATTCTCCACCATATAGACTGCCCATTAAACGATATATTAATGCCCTGAGTTTTAAATCATCCTCGACATCTATAGACGCTTCCGACTCTAACAAGGCATACATTGCTTCAGTGGGTTTATCCATATTGTGCATTACCGACGCATACTGATACAACGCACGGGCACGCTCAGCGTGGTGCTCATCATCGTAAAGGTAGTAATGCATCATTGGTGTGACAAGAGTGTCGCAGTTCGAGTCGATACGGTTGTAGTACAAAGCCTCGCTATAGGCCAAGGCGTAGCGGGCACGGTCACGGCTGCCACGGATCTGCTTACGATTTACCGAGGCGATACGCTCAAGAGCCTCGGCAGGCTCCTGCTCGGCATTCTGCAACACATATTCGACGCTCGCAATAGCAGCCTTATTGCTACAGCTTGCAAGGAGCACCGCGCAACAGAGCATCACGCAGAACACAAATTGTCGGGAACGGAATAATCTACTAATTATCATAGGTCGGTGTGGTTTGGATAATGCAAAGATACAAAAAAATATTGTGCTTTGCATACCAAAATAGGGGTTTTCACCATTAATTTTTGGTAGTTTTACAACAAAACACTACCTTTGTATGTATATAAACACAATTACACGATGAAAAAACTACTCAAAAACGTAGGCGTTTGGATCTTTATCGCCATGGCAATAGGCGTGGCCGTAGGTTCTATAATGGGCCCCGAGGCCTCGATGTTTAAGCCCTTGGGCGACCTCTTTATCCAACTTATCAAGATGCTCGTTGTACCTCTCGTTGTGGTATCTATCATTAGCGGTACAGCGACACTCGGCGAGACAAAGTCGGCAGGATTGGTTGGCGGACTAAGTATCGGATATATGCTCATCACCACAGCAATATCTGTAGCTTTGGCTATTTTCGCTGGCGAGCTATTCCAGCCTGGAGCATCACTCTCGGCAGATAGCGTAGCTGCTATTGCCACAGCCGCTGAGGCAGGCAACTCGGGCACAGCGCCATCTATGGGCTTCTGGGATACGGTTATAGGTATGATTCCAGACAACCCCATTCGTGCAATGGCCAATGGCGACATATTGCAGATAATCATCTTCGGCCTCTTCCTCGGCCTTGGTATCGCTTCGCTTGCTAAGGATAAGAGAGAGAAGATCGTAAATGGCTTTAACATCATTCTCGATGCACTTATTTGGTGTATCAATAAGGTTATGTACGTAGCTCCATTGGGCGTATTCGGCCTTATCGCTGACGCTACAGGAACTTTCGGTTTCAATATCCTTATGCAAATCGCAAATCTTGTATGGGTAGATATTCTTGTGGTAGCAATCGTTGGTTTGGGTCTCTACCCCCTCACCATCATTCTCTTCTCACGAGTACCCATCAAGAGTTTCTTCCGTGCGATGCTCAAGCCCCAGATTATCTCATTCTCGACAGCTTCATCGCTCGCAACCCTTCCTGTTAATATGGAGGCGTGCGACGAGATGGGCGTATCGAAGCAAACATCAGGCTTTGTACTACCTCTCGGTGCGACTATCAATATGTCGGGTAACGCTATCTACTACGGTCTTGTAGCAATCTTCTTTGCTCAGTTCTACGGCATTGAGCTCGGCATGGCTGAGTATGTAAGCATCGCGGTTGTCTGCACACTTGGAGCTATCGGCCAGGCAGGCGTTCCTGGTCCTACATTCCTCGTTGTCGCAGTGCTTGTCGCAGCGGGCATTCCTATCGAGGGTCTTCCATTGCTCTACGCTCTCGATCGCGTGTTCGATATGGTGCGCACAACACTCAATATTACGGGTGATGCAGCATGCGCAGTTGTCGTAGATCGCTTTGCAAAGGGTGATAATCAGGCGTAAATAGCACCAAGAAAATAGGTATAAATATCCATTATTGTTACTTTTTTATGTCATTTTCTTGGATTATAAAAATATTTTCATAACTTTGCAAACAATTAAACCAATTAATATTTGATACAATTATGAAGACTCTAGTAGAGAACATCGCAGCTCAGTATGAGGCATTTGCTTCAAACGCAGCCCTTCAGGCAGAGAAGAACAACAAGGCAGCTGGCACACGTGCCCGCAAGGCAGCTTTGGAGCTCACTAAGCTACTCAAGGATTTCCGCAAGGTTTCTGTAGAGGAGGCAAAGAAATAAAGACTTGTGCAGAAGTACCACGAGGTACTTTACAATCCCGAATGTCGAAAGGCGTTCGGGATTTTTTGTATCATAGCATAGCTTGCTTGATGAGGGCGTGCCTGCGGCACTCTTGGGGAGCGCATCTAAAGGTGCTTATGGGGACGGGCTAACGCCCTTATGTGGAGCACCTCTTCTAAAGTGTCATCCCGAGCGTAGTCGAGGGATCTCCTACGCGACAATGTGGCGTAAACGTTTTATTTTACACGTAGCCACTTGTCGGCTTTGAGGAGATGCTTCGACTTCGCTCAGCATGACACCCACGCGCGTAGCACCCTCAAGAGCGCAACATGGCTAAACGCGAAGCACCCCAAAAGCAAGCTCTGCTTGCGCCCTCAAAAGGGCTTTAGCCCGCCCTCATACACCCCAATATCTCAGCGTCAAGCGACAACGCCCACTCCACGTTCATCAGCACCACAACCATAATTTCTTGTTAGAAGGGGTTAGATGTGGCCTCGATAAAGAAATTGCCCCAGATGGGACATACTAAGCGTATTTCCCATTTGGGGCAATGATTGAGAGGTCGCAGATGACCCCTTATCACAAGAAATTACTTTGCAGGACGCATCACAACCAATGTACGATTGTTGTCCTCAAGGATCTTAGACGCAAGAGCCTTCACATCCTCCAATGTTGTGCTCTCGAGAACACCGAGGTACTCCTCCTTGTAGTTGTAACCCTCCTCATACCAACGGTAGATAGCTGAGTTCCAACCGCCATTGTTCTCCAATACGTTGTGATAGTTCTTCTGCAAGAACTCCTTAGACTTCTGTACGTCGTCTGCCAAAGGACCCTCCTCAGCGATCTTACGAAGCTCTGCATCGCAAATCTCGATAAGCTCGTCAGCCAAGATCTCGTTTGTATCGAACGCAATCATAAGCTCGTATGACTCTACAGGATACTTATCTGTGCTACCCATAACACCTACACCATAGGTACCACCCTTCTCCTCGCGGATAGAGATCATATAGCGTGAGTCGAGTGCACGGCTCAAAAGATCTAGTGCAAGACGGTTCTTAGCGTTATCCTCGATAAGACCTGAGTAAACGAGGAATACAGACACCTTAGGCTGCTGCATAGTCGCTGTAAAGTCGTTAGTTACGACACCCTCTACATTGCGAACACCATCGTCAACAACTGAGTAAACTGACTTCTTAGCAACAGGCAATGAACCGATATACTTCTCTACGAGAGGCTTCAAAGTCTCGAGATCAACGTTACCTACGATAACAAAGCGGAAGTCGTTAGCGTAGCCATAAAGCTTGTTGTGTACAGCTGCCAAAGTCTCGATATTGATAGACTCGATCATCTCTGCGCTTGTCATCTGACGACGAGGATGGTTGCCATACTGAGTAGTGATAAGCTCACGACGTGCGATGTAGCTTGGATCTGCCTCCATATTCTTGAAGTAAGGAACATACATATTCTTCAAGATATCCAAATCGCCCTGATCGAAGCGAGGAGCTGTGAAGTTGAGGTACATAAGCTGAAGGATAGTCTCGATATCCTTAGGTGAACCACCAGCATTTACAGCATGCTCGTAATCATCAACACCTACGCTTGCGTATGCGCTCTTACCAGAGAGCTGCTTAGCAAGGTCAGTTGCAGAGAACTTACCGATACCTGACTGGCCCATAACCATACCGAGGAAACCACCCTGGTAGTACTCCTCGTCAGTAAGCATTGAGCAACCACCCTTAGCGATAGCGCTGATAGATACCTCGTCAGCCTTCAATGTTGAAGGACGAACAACAACCTTGATACCGTTCTTCAAAGTCCACTCAGTGTAGCCGAGTGACTCGTTCTCGGCTGTAGCCTTAACCTTTGAACCCTTAAGCTTAGCATCAGCAGAGATAAGTGGCTCAATAACTGTATTGTCAGCATAAGCCTCAATCTCAGAAGCCTCTACCTCAGCGATGATTGCCAAAAGCTCCTCCTCAGTAGGAATTACAACGCCCTCCTTCTTTGGTGAGCGAGCCAAAATAACGAGATTCTCGTTAGGCTTAACCATCTGAGCGTATGCCTGGTTGATATCATCTACAGTGATGCTGTTGATGAGCATCTGGTCGATCTGCCACTCTGTCTCGGCATCCATCATAGTTGTACCCTTAGCGAAGTGGTCGATGTAGCGCTGTGCGTAGTCGTCGTTCTTCACATCGTTGCGGTTAGTGTACTGGCGCTCAGACCAACGAAGAATCTCCTGCTGTGCACGCTGGAACTCACCTGCTGTGAAGCCGTGGCGACGCATACGCTCCATCTCAGTGTAGATAGTGCGGAAAGCATCTGCTGTACGACCCTCGTGAGCTACTGCCTGGAACATTGTTGCATCCATTGTTGGGCAGATACCGAAGTTACCCTCAGACATACCACCACCAAGGATAGGAGCGTCAGCCTGCATTGCGATCTCCTCGAAACGAGCGTTCATCATAACAGATACGAAGTTCATGATGATATCTGTAGAGTAGCCGATGATAGTACCATTGAGCTCCTTTGGAAGTGCATCGCGACGTGCGAACATCATAACGCTTGACTGTGTAAGCTCTGGATCAGAGAAGATAGATACGATAGGCTGCTCAGTTGCAGGAACCATAACTACCTCCTTCTGAGCTGCATCAGCTGGAGATGCTGCTACGTCAGCCATAAGAGTCTGAATCTTAGCCTCGATCTGATCTACGTCGATATCACCTACAACAACGATAGCCTGAAGCTCGGGGCGATACCACTTCTTGTAGAAGTTTACCAATGCCTGCTGGTCGAATGACTGCAAACCATCGAGGTAGCCGATGAGGTTACGCTGCTCGTAGATAGTACCCTTGAAGAGGTTGCGAAGCATATCGTTCTGAGCGCGAAGACCTGCGCCATCACGTGTACGCAACTCCTCCTTAATCACACCACGCTCTGAGTCGATCTCCTCGGGCTGCAAAGCAATAAACTGTGACCAGTCGTGGAGGATAAGAAGTGCTGTATCAACAACACCCTCACGAGCTGTAGGGCAATCCTTAATCATATACTCAGTGCAATCCCATGAAGTGAAGGCATTGAGGTTGTAACCGAACTGAACACCGATAGTCTCCAAGTACTCGATCATCTGCTTACCAGGAAGGTTCTTTGTACCATTGAAGGCCATGTGCTCAAGGAAGTGAGCCAAGCCCTGCTGGTCGTCAGCCTCCTGTACAGCACCTACGTCGTGGTAGATGTAGAAGCTCGCCTGTCCCTTAGGCTTCTCGTTGTGGCGAATGTAGTAAGTAAGGCCGTTCTCGAGCTTACCTACGCGAACATTCTGATCTGCTGGCAGCGGAGCCATAGGATCCTGAGCCGAGAGCGATGCAACACCAATGAATAGTGCTACGATCGAAAGAAAGAATTTTCTCATAGTTTGTTAGTAATTAAAAGTTTATAAATTAAAATTTGCCTATTTTCGTTTTTTAAGCATACTAATTCAAGCAAAGATACATTATTTTATTGGAAATACAACACGATCTCCCCATTTTTTTACGATTTAGACCTATATTTTCAACCTCACCGACACATCTTCTGTATTGAGCTAAACGAGCCAAACGAGATATTATTGTGCAAACTTCAGCATTTAGCACAATGTGCTTTAAGCGTCGGATATTCTGTATCGAAATGGGCGGTATGAGGGTTGCAATTTATGATTTATTTTGTACCTTTGTACAAATATTTCGAAAACTTATGGCAGAGATTACATCATACCAATATCGCATCGACCCTCAGCAGGTCGATTTCACACTACGCGCATCAGCCGCTTCGATTATCAACTATATGCTCAACGTTGCAGGTGTCGATGCAAGCAACAAAGGCTTTGGCGTAGAGGCAATTCAGGGACAGTCGTTCACATGGGTACTTTCACGTCTTGCAGTGGAGATATACAAGCAGCCTATGCAGCACTCAACAATAGATGTCGCAACGTGGGTGAACGAGTTTAACCGCCTATCATCAACACGTAACTTCCGTCTTAGCGATGGTGGCGAGCTATTTGCCGCAGGCGTATCGCAGTGGTGCATGCTCAATATGGAGAGCCGTCAGGTTGTGGATATGTCGTTGTTGCGCGATGTCTATGAACGAGTAATGGTGGCCGAGGCATCGCCTATTGCCGCACCTCAGCGCCTACGCCCCACGGAGCCTACCGTGACAATGTCACGCCCAGTGGCCTATAGCGATATCGACTTCAATCGCCACGTAAACACACTACGATATATCGAGCTGATGTTCGACGCATTCCCCATCGACCTCATCGAGCAGAATAACGGTATGCGCATCGACATCAACTTTATCGCCGAGGCACGCTATGGCGAGACCCTCGTGGCTGGATATATCGCAGAGGGCAACGTATGGCAATTCGAGATTAAGACCGACAGCGACAAGGTGCTATGTCGCTCCAAAATTGAGTTCAAATAACCAGAATAACCAATCTGACTATGAGAATATTAAGCGCAATACTATGTACTCTAATGCTTGCCCTCGTTTCGTGCAATAAGGAGTCAAGCGATGGACTCACGGATGTTAATTTGGCAGTTGTAGATCGCTCCGAGACGTCACTCGAAATCTCGATCTGGGTAACCAACGCAACGCAGTGCGCCTACCTATGGCTCAAGGATGCCGAGAATCTCACAGCCGAGGAGATCATCGCCAAGGGTACACGTACACACATCCCTGGCTCGGGATATTTCAACGTAAAGCTAACCGACCTTACTCCAGGTACGATGTATCATATCTATGTGGCAGCATCGAATATGTATAGCAACGATAGAGTCTATCTTCAGGCAATGACCCTTGTAGACGACTCGACGCTAAACCCTGACATACATCAGTAGCGACGCTCTAAGAGATATGGAACAGCGCAGGATGAAAATAGCTATTGTAGGCCCCGCACACCCCTATCGCGGAGGTTTGGCCTCGATAATGGAGAGTATGGCCCGTGAGTTTCAATCGCGTGGCCACGAAGTCGATATCTTCACATTTACACTGCAGTATCCTGCACTATTGTTTCCAGGTAAGAGCCAGACTGTTACAACTCCTCCACCTGCAGACCTTAAGATCTCGCGTGAACTATCGACCGTAAACCCACTATCGTGGTGGCGCTTAGGCCGAAAGCTACGCCGTGAGCGATACGATATGGTGCTAATGAAATATTGGACACCATTTATGGCGCCATGCTTTGGTAGCGTAGCACGCCTGGCACGCAGCAACGGCCACACGAAGGTTGTCTGCCAAATAGACAATGTCGAGCCACACGAGCACCACATTATCGACAAACCTTGTAACAGCTACTTCCTTGGCTCGGTAGATGGCTATATCTATATGTCGGAGCAGGTGCATAGCGAACTACGTTCCTATAGCTCTGCGCCAGCGCTCTTCTCGCCACACCCACTATTCGACAACTTCGGAAAGCGTGTTCCACGCGAGGATGCTTGCCGCGAATTGGGACTCGATACAGGACAGCGCTACACCCTTTTCTTTGGCCTTATACGCGATTATAAGGGCTTGGATACGCTTCTGGATGCCTGGAGCGAGTTTCGACGAGATGGTCACAAGCTCATCATTGCTGGCGAGTTCTACACCTCACGCGAGCCATATATCGAGCAGATCAAGCGCCTCGACCTGGGCGACGAGGTTATACTCCACGACATATTTGTTCCCGATGATAGGGTTAAATACTACTTCTCGGCAGCCGACTGTGTCGTGCTACCCTATAAGACAGCCACGCAGAGCGGCGTAACACAGATCTGCTACAATTTCTGCACTCCTGTCATCGTAACTAATGTCGGTGGCCTGGCCGAGATCATTCCCAACGGCCGTGTAGGATATGTCTGCGAGCCCTCGGCTGCGGGCGTTGCTAAGGCCTTGGAAAATATTTACAAAGATGACAATATAGCACATTTTGCCGAGGCTATGAGCGAGGAGCGCAAACGTTTCACATGGCAAGGTATGTGCGACCACATAGAGGAGCTTTACTCAATGCTTAGCACTGAAAGATAGCTCTGTGCGCTGCAATTTGCATATAGTATAGATGCAAAAGTGCTAAAAATTTTGTAAATACATATATTTTGTTTACTTTTGCACCGCAAACCGAGAATTTACATTGGCGCGAGCCGATTACGTTTCTCGATTTACGATAAATAGTGTTGGTTCCGTAGCTCAGCTGGATAGAGCAACAGCCTTCTAAGCTGTGGGTCGTGGGTTCGAATCCCGCCGGAATCACGAAAGAACTAAAAAATATAAGGAGTCCCAAAAGGACTCCTATATTATTTTATTCATTTCGAGATAGTTAGCGGCAAAATCGAACCCACCCAAAATCGCCGAAAAATCACTGATTTTTACCCGAAAAA
>JAFYXB010000044.1 GCA_017546345.1 Alistipes sp.
AACGAGGTTTTGATGAAACTATCGTTAAGGCTGAGGCTACTGGTTATAACCCAGTCTTGCTGTATATTGATAAAACATTTAATGCTGTATCGGTTATCAATCTTTGCGATGTTCTTGGATGGGCTATAGATGCAGCTACTGGTGCTATTACCAAGCCAGAGTTTAGATTTTATGAGATTAAATTTGAAAGTGATAACGCAGAGTAGTGCAACGTGAATAATTAACTAAAAATCCTATTGAGTGGTTAGCTCAATAGGATTTTTGCTTGTTTGCGGGCCGCCTCTGTTATCTCGCTACCCGAGAGCATTTTGGCAATCTCGTCTACACGCTCCGCCTCGCTTATGCGGCGTATGTTACTGTGTCCCTCCTGCTTATAGACTACGAAGTGAGCACCAGTCTTGGCTGCAACCTGCGGTAGGTGCGTGATATCAATAACCTGCATACGCTCGGAGAGTGATGCGATGATGTCACCCATAGCATCGGCAATGCGTCCCGATACACCAGTGTCGATCTCATCGAAAATCACTGTTGGCAACATCATCTTCTCTGCCAACATCGCTTTAAGTACCAACATTACACGCGATAGCTCACCACCTGATGCTATGCGCTCAATAGGTGCGGGTGCTGCGGTACGATTAGCCGTAAAGAGGAATGCAATGCTATCCGTTCCCGAAGGGGTGAAGTCAGCGGTAGGGGTGATGCTAACAACGAAACGTGCATCCTCCATACCTAAGCGAACGAGCATCTCGACCATCTTCTGCTCCATTGCGGGGCATACGGCCATACGTGCATCGTGCAATGCTTCGGCAGCTTTGCGACACTCGGCTTCGGCCTCCTTGATGCGCTCGCGGAGTGCACGTATCTCGGCATCGCTATTGTCTATAGCTGCTAACTTCCTCTCGAACTCCTCGCTCTTGGCCAAGAGGTCGTCGTACGACTCTGCGCGGTGCTTCATCTCGAGCGAATAGATCGTGTTGAGTCTATCGCTCAACTTTTGCAGTGTCTCGGGGTCGGCATCAATGCGCTCGGCCTCGTCGGCGGCTGTGGCACTTATATCCTTAAGCTCCTCGACAACGGCATGAAGACGCTGTGCCAAGGTCTCGGCCATGGGGTACTTATCGCCCAATGCCGAAAACTCTCTTACCGAGCGGCCTAACTCCGAAATTGCACCTACATCCTCCGTGTCGAGTCTGTTGCGCAATGTAAGAAGTGTCTCGTTGATGCGGTCGGCACTCTCTACGATGGCGAGTCGCTGCTCCGTTTCGCTCTGCTCTGCAGGACGTAGCTTCGCAGCACGTAGCTCCTCGACAGTATATCTTAGCCACTCCTCCTCTTTGCGTGCTGCTTCGGCCTCGGCAACCATGCGTCGCTCCTCGCTACGTAGCGCACTGAGCGAAGTAAGTAGGGTAGTGTAGTTGTTAAGCAACTCCCTGTTCGAAGCAAGAGTATCGAGTGTGCGGATACGGAAATCCTCCGACGAGAGGACTAAATTTTGGTGCTGCGAGTGGATATCTACCAGACGAGAACCCAACTCACGTAACACACCGAGCTGTACGGGCATATCACCAATAAATGCTCGGCTCTTACCCGCAGCTGTGATTATGCGGCGCACAACGATATCATCCTCATAGTCGAGGTCATTCTCCTCGAAGAAGGACTCCATGTTGTGGCCTGCGATGTTGAATTGAGCCTCGATAACGCAGTTATGCGTGCTATCCTTAAGGGCTTGTCCCTCGTTCTTGGCACCGAGCAACAGACCGAGCGCACCGAGAAGGATTGACTTACCAGCACCCGTTTCACCAGTGATGATGTTAAGGTGCTCGTCCCACTCGACACGCAACGACTCAATCAGCGCGTAGTTCTCTATCGAAAGACTCTTTAGCATCGCAATTGTTATTTGTTAAGACTCTCAATCTTATCCACGATAATTGTGGCAACCTCGCTCTTCGACATCAAGGGGTGCTCCACAGCGCTCTGAGCATCGAGGATTGTCACCTTGTTGGTATCGCCACGGAAGCCTGCACCCTCGTCGCGTAACGAGTTGAGAACCACAAAGTCAAAGTTCTTACGCTTAAGCTTTCCTTCAGCATTAGCCGACTCGTTGTCGGTCTCCAATGCGAAACCTACAAGCACACGCTCACCCTTCTGCTCGCCCAACGAACGAGCGATATCCTTGGTGCGCACAAGCTCGATAGACATATCATCGTCCGACTTCTTGAGCTTCTTGTCAGCAACACTCTTAGGCGTGTAGTCAGCTACAGCTGCGCACATCACACCGCCATCGGCCTCCTGCCATTCGACAACTGCTGCGTTGTACATATCTTCGGCGCTGAGTACGTCGATGCGCTCGACACCTGCTGGAGTAGCCAATGATGTACGGCCACTAATGAGCTTAACCTCAGCACCACGCTTAGCCAACTCCTCGGCGATAGCATAGCCCATCTTGCCTGTTGAGTGGTTGGTGATGTAGCGCACGGGGTCGATAGGCTCGATTGTGGCACCTGCCGTAACGATATAGCGCTTACCCGAGAGGCTCTTAGCTCGCTGTTGCTCAGCAAAGATAGCCTTCACCTGCTCGACGATCTCCTCGGGCTCGGCCATACGGCCCTTGCCAACAAGACCGCTTGCCAACTCACCAGCCGCAGGCTCGATGATAGCCACACCGCGCTCGGCAAGCGTAGCCAAGTTCTGCTGTGTGGTGATATGAGCATACATATCCAAGTCCATAGCGGGAGCTACAGCAACCTTTGAACGTGCCGAGAGGTAGGTGGTAAGCAACAGATTGTCAGCGATGCCCGTAGTCATCTTAGCAAGTGTATTGGCCGTAGCTGGAGCGATGAGGAGCATATCTGCCCACTCGCCGAGCGATACGTGCGAATTCCACTCGCCATTCTCGGGGTTGAAGAACTCCACGAGGATAGGATGCTTCGAGAGTGTCGCCATAGTCAAGGGGGTGATGAACTGCTTAGCCAGCGGAGTCATGATAACTCTTACCTCGGCACCCTCCTTCACTAAAAGACGGCAAAGCATAGCAGCCTTGTATGCTGCTATGCTGCCTGTTATACCTAGAATAATGTGTTTACCCTGTAGCATAAACTACTTCTCTGCGCCGTGGCGGAAATATACCTCGCCATCGAGGAACTCCTCCGTAGCGATAATCGCAGGCTTTGGCAAACGCTCGTAGAAACGTGAAATCTCGATCTGCTCACGGTTCTCGAAAGTCTCCTCTACAGAGTTGTCCGTAGGAGCTGAGAACTCTGCAAGCTTGCGGCTGAGCTCAGTCTTAAGCTCCGCAGCGATCTGGTTAGCACGACGAGCAATGATGTTGATGCTCTCGTAGATGTTGCCCGTGGGCGTGTCGAGATCGACCAACTTACGGGTGATAGTGTTTCCGGGAATGTTCTTCTTAATCTCCATTATCGTATATGTTGTTTATTCGTTTTACTTCTCATCTGCCGTTTTGCGGTTGCGGTCGATAAAGTTGCGCGCATCCTTGGCCATTCGCTCAATCTCTCTTAGGTGCTTCGACTCGGGGAACTCACTTAAGAACGAGTAGTAGTGGTCGAGCATTGCAATATAGCGATCCACCTGTTTGCTCTCTATCGAGTTTGCTGCAAGACGATAGGCCGAAACAGCCGTATAGTACATCATCTTTTCGCGGTAGGGCGAATCGGGGTAGCGCTTCATGCTATTTTTGAAGGCTACGATTGCCGACTTATAGCGACCTATCTTGTAGTAGGTATAGGCGTTCATGTAGCTCTTCTCGACCAAACGCTGCGTTAGCTCCTCGAGCATATCCTCGAACTGCTGTCGGTTCTCCGACTCGGGATAGCGTGACAAGAACTCGGTGATGGCGATGATAGCCTGCGAAGTAATTGTCTGGTCTCGCTCGGGCGTTGGCGACATATAGTAGTAGCACAAGGCGTACATACCCTCGGCGTCCTCGATGAATGAGCTACGGCCAAACTTGCGGCGATGCTCATCAAGTAGGGTAGAGGCCTCCTCCCAATTATGCTGCTTGAACTTGCAGCGTGCGTTGTAGAACGATAAAGAGTCCTCGCGTGGAGAGCCTACGTAGACGTGACGGCAAGCCTCAAAGAGATTCGAGGCACTCTCCCACTTACCCTGCTCGTAGAGCTCCAAACCCTGTTGGTATGCGAAGTTGGGATCGCCCGACTTGATGGCTTGGTTTACTACGCTGCACGACACCACGCCAACGGCGAGTGCCACGGTAGTTACGATATATCCTAAAAGACGCTTCATCCTATCTATTTCGTTTCCGCGCTTATGTATATAAGCGCACAAAGTTACACATAATTTTTGAATAAACGAACAATCGCAGGAAATTATTGCGGGACTATCTCTATTGTGGGGGAAATAAAAAAAGATTTGGGTCAGACGGTTGCCCATCTAACCCAAATTTATGTTGGAGCTATGCTCCGCCTACATCAAATTACTCTGCTACAACAGCGAACTTGATAGTAGCCTTAACCTCGCGGTGAAGCTTTGCAACTGCCTCGAACTCACCAAGAGTCTTTACAGAGTCTACAGTGATGTTCTTGCGGTCTACCTCGATACCCTTCTCCTGAAGAGCTGCTGCAAGGTCTGCAGATGTGATAGCACCGAAGATCTTCTCCTCCTCAGCCTTAGCTGTGAGTGTGAGGTGCAAGTTGTTGATTGTCTCAGCCAAAGCCTGTGCATCAGCCAAAATCTTAGCGTCCTTGTGAGCGCGCTGACGAAGGTTCTCAGCAAGTACCTTCTTTGCAGATGCAGTAGCAGCCTTAGCGAAACCCTGAGGAATCAAGTAGTTGTTGGCATAGCCAGGACGTACGTTTACGATGTCGTTAGCGTAGCCCAAGTTCTCTACGTCTTTGATAAGAATTACTTCCATAGTCTATCCTCCTCTTTATTATTTCATACAATCGGTTACGAATGGAAGGATTGCGAGGTGGCGAGCACGCTTAACTGCCTGAGCAACCTTCTTCTGGAACTTCTGAGAAGTACCTGTAAGACGACGGGGAAGGATCTTACCCTGCTCGTTAAGGAACTTCTTCAAGAACTCACCGTCCTTATAATCTACGTACTTAATGCCGAGCTTCTTGAAACGGCAGTACTTCTTCTTCTTAACGTCTACTGATACGGGGTTGAGATAGCGGATCTCAGATGCACCCTGCTGTGTATTCTCTGCCATGATTACTCCTGTGTTTTGTTAGCAAGCTTTGCACGACGCTTCTGAGAGTACTCAACAGCGAACTTGTCCTGCTTGAAAGTTAAGAAACGGATAACACGCTCGTCACGACGATACTGTGTCTCAAGTGTGTTGATGATTGAGCCCTCACCAGTGAACTCTACAAGGAAGTAGAAACCGGTAGTCTTCTTCTGAATAGGATAAGCAAGCTTCTTCAAGCCCCAGTTCTCCACATTCACAATCTGACCGCCGTTCTCGGTGATTACGCCCTGGAATTTGTCAGCAA
>JAFYXB010000045.1 GCA_017546345.1 Alistipes sp.
GGTGAGGATGTAACTCAGGAGCAGCTCGGTGGTGCTAACATGCACACTACAAAGTCGGGTGTTGCACAGTTCGCAGTAGACTCTGAGGAGGAGGGCTTGAAGCTTATCCGCGACCTTCTCTCATACATGCCTCAGAACTACACAGCGTTGGTTCCAGATCAGCCTTGCACAGACGATATCGCACGTAAGGAGGATATCCTCAACGAGATTATTCCTGACAACCCCAACAAGCCATACGACATGATGGAGGTTATCAAGGCTATCGTTGATAACGGTGAGTTCTTGGAGTCAGCAGCAGCTTATGCTAAGAACATCATCACAGGTTTCGCACGTTTCAACGGTCAGAGCGTAGGTATCATCGCTAACCAGCCTAAGTTTATGGCAGGTGTACTCGATATCAACGCAAGCCGCAAGGCCGCTCGTTTCGTACGTTTCTGCGACGCGTTCAACATTCCTTTGGTAACATTGGTAGACGTTCCTGGCTTCCTTCCTGGTACAGCTCAGGAGTACGGTGGCGTTATCACTCACGGTGCTAAGCTTCTCTTCGCTTACTGCGAGGCTACAGTACCTAAGGTTACTGTTACATTGCGTAAGGCATACGGTGGTGCATATATCGTGATGTCATCTAAGCACATCCGTGGTGACGTGAACTACGCATGGCCTACAGCTGAGATCGCAGTTATGGGTGCAAGCGGTGCCGTTGAGGTATTGCACGCTAAGGCGTTGTCAAGCTTCGAGAACGCTGAGGATAAGGCTAAGTTCGTTGCAGAGAAGGAGCAGGAGTACCGCGATAAGTTCTCTAACCCTTACAACGCAGCACGCTACGGTTACATTGATGACGTTATCGAGCCTCGCAACACTCGTTTCCGCGTGATCCGTGCTTTGGAGTCATTGCGCAACAAGCGTTTGGAGAACCCCGCAAAGCGTCACAACAACATTCCTTTGTAATAAATAATTAGGTATAGAAGTTATGATGATACTTGCAACTAATTGGGGCATTGCATCGCTTATGGCATTGGTGAGCATCTGCTTGGTGTTCGTGATGCTCATACTTCTTATCTTCGTGTTGAAGCTCTTCGGAGTAGCCTTCGCGGATAAGAAGCGTGCGACAGCAACTGCTACAGTCGCTGCATCATCAGACGAGATCTCTGAGGAGGAGGTTGCAGCCATCGCTATGGCTGTAAACCTCTTCTTCAATCGTCACGATGAGGAGAGCGATGTGCTCACCTTCCGCCAGAACCACGACGTTTCGGCATGGCAGGTGCGCAATATTTCAAAGCAACTTATTAAATAATTTAGCATTAACAACACAATAAGAATATGCAGAAATTCAAATTCAATATCAACGGTAAGAGCTACGAGGCTATTGTTGAGGAGACAGAGCGCAACACTGCGCGTGTGGAGCTCAACGGCAAAAGCTACACCGTTCAAGTAGAGAAGGAGGAGGCTATCATCTCTCCCAAGATTGCCGCTGTTAAGCCTTCAGCAGGCTCAGCTGATTTCGTGGACGTTCCCGCTCAGCCTCTTACAGGCAATGCAGGCTCTATCAAGTCACCACTTCCAGGTAACGTATCTAAGGTAAAGGTTCAGGAGGGTCAGGCTGTTAAGGCTGGTGAGGTTCTCATGACCTTGGAGGCTATGAAGATGGAGAACGAGATCATGGCTCCTGCAGCAGGTACTGTGAAGAAGATCTACGTAACTGAGGGTAAGGCTGTACAGCAGGGCGAGGCACTTATCGACCTTGAGTAATGCCCACACATTAACTAATTAAGTAAGTAAGATGAAGAATCTGAAACTATATTTCACACTTATCGTAGCTACGCTTTGCTTTGCCCTCCCAGCTATGGCTCAGGAGGCTGAGTGCGACTGCTGCGCAGCTGAGGAGGTCGTGGCTGTTGCCGAGACTGAGGCTGTTGTAGCTGAGGCTCAGGAGATCGCCGAGGTGGAGGCTGCTGCACCTGCTGTTAAGTATGACGGCTCGCAGGGTCGCCCCAACGACGATATCGAGAATAATTTCAACGTAGTTAACGCAATTAAGAAGTTCATCAACGACACAGGCTTTAAGGGCTTCGCTGATGACTGGCGCTATGCAGTGATGATCCTCGTATCATTCGTGCTCCTCTACTTGGCTATTGTTAAGAAGTTCGAGCCACTGTTGCTTATGCCTATCGCTTTTGGTATGTTGCTCACCAACCTTCCTGGTGCTGGTATGTTCCACGCTGAGTTCTTTGCTGGTGGTCACGTACATTGGGGCGATTTCGCTCACGGTGGAGCAGGTCTTTTGGACTACCTCTACTTGGGTGTTAAGCTCGGTATCTACCCATGTCTTATCTTCGTTGGTGTTGGTGCTATGACCGACTTCGGTCCACTTATCGCTAACCCTAAGAGCTTGTTGTTGGGTGCTGCTGCTCAGATCGGTATCTTTGCTACGTTCCTTGGAGCGTTGGCTTTGGGCTTCAACTATTGGGAGGCTGGTTCTATCGGTATCATTGGTGGTGCTGATGGTCCTACAGCTATCTACCTCACATCGAAGCTCGCTCCCCACTTGTTGGGTCCTATCGCTGTTGCGGCATACTCATACATGGCCCTCGTTCCCGTTATCCAGCCTCCTATCATGAAGGCTCTCACTACAGAGAAGGAGCGCAAGATCGAGATGAAGCAGTTGCGTACTGTATCGCAGAAGGAGAAGATCATCTTCCCTATCGTGATTACTGCGGTTATCGCTATTCTTTTGCCTTCGGCAGCGCCACTTATCGGCTGTTTGATGTTGGGTAACTTGATGAAGGAGTGTGGCGTTACTGAGCGTCTTTCTAAGACCGTGCAGAACGAGTTGATGAACATCGTGACTATCTTCTTGGGTATCTCGGTTGGTGCTACAGCTACTGCTGATGCGTTCCTCAACTTCCAGACTTTGGGTATCCTTACACTTGGTATCATCGCCTTCTCAGCAGGTTCGGCTTCGGGCGTATTGCTTGCAAAGTTCATGAACCTCTTCACAAAGGAGAAGATCAATCCACTTATTGGCTCGGCTGGTGTATCGGCAGTACCTATGGCTGCACGTGTATCTCAGAGCGTGGGTCAGAAGTACAACCCAGGCAACTTCTTGCTCATGCACGCTATGGGTCCTAACGTTGCTGGCGTTATCGGCTCGGCGGTTGCAGCAGGTTTGTTGCTTTCGTTCTTGCCTTTGTAGTCTTAAGTGACACAATATTGAAGCTAAGGGCTGTCCCGAATGGGATGGCCCTTGCTGTTTTGGTGGGGTGTAGCAGATGAGAATGGCTGAAAATTTTGGCCGTTAGCAGAACAACGAAACGAAATTTTACGTATATTTGCAAATATCTTTCAACCCAAACCTAAGAGAATCCTATGAACGACATCTACGCAGTGGAGATAAATCGGAGTATCGACAAGCTATTTGCATACATGGCGAAGCGATGCAACGAGGAGGAGATGTGTCGTGTGCGCAATGCTTATGAGTTAGCTGCCGAGGCACATAGCAAGCAGTTTCGCAAGAGTGGCGAGCCCTACATCATACATCCCATTGCCGTAGCGGCTATTGTCGCCGAGGAGTTGGAGTTGGGCGAAAATCCTGTAATTTCGGCATTCTTGCACGATGTGGTAGAGGATACTGACTATACGATAGAGGATATCCAGAGCCGCTTTGGTGACGATGTCGCCTTTCTGGTAGATACGGTGACGAAGCGTAAGAAGGATAGTTATCAGCATTCGAAGCAGGTGGATAACTATCGTCAGATTCTTGAGTCGGTACACTACGATATTCGTGCACTGCTCATCAAACTCGCAGACCGTCTACACAATATGCGTACGTTGGAGAGTATGCGTCCCGATAAGCAGATGAAGATTGCGGGAGAGACCGACTACTTCTATGCTCCGTTGGCAAACCGCCTGGGTCTGTATCACATTAAGACCGAGTTGGAGAACTTGTCGTTCCGCTATCGCTGTCCGCGTGATTATGCCGTTGTGGAGCAGATGCTCGCAGCGGAGCGCGAGGCTGATAGACCACGTTTGGATCGTTTCGTTGCCGAAATTTCAAGAATTTTGGAGAACGCTGGTGTCGAGGCCCGCACCGAAATTCGCTATCGTAAGCCATATAGTATATGGCGCAAAATGCAAGCCAAGGGTAGCGACCTGCGCCATGTCGATGGTAAGCACTATATACGTATCATCTATCCCAATCCTCAGGGACTATCCGAAAAGAATCAGAGCCTTAGAATATATGCTACGCTTACGGATCACTTCAAGGAGCGTCCTGGTAGCGTCTCTAACTACATAGATGCACCTAAGGAGAATGGCTATCAGAGCTTCCATGTTAAGCTGCTCAGCGAGCAGGGACGTTGGGAGGAGATACACATTTCATCGGAGCGTATGGTGCGTAACTCGCGCTTGGGATGTGCTGCGGAGCGTACGGAGGATAATGTGAAGGCGTGGTTGGAGAAGTTTAAGTCGATTCTTCAGGATGTGGCTGACGATAGCCACGATATGGAGTTTATGGATGGCGTGACTTCGACATTCTATAACGACGATATAATGGTCTTTACGCCTAAGGGTCGCGGTGTGATACTTCCCAAGGGTGCTACGGCTCTCGATTTTGCCTTCGAGATACATAGCAAGGTGGGCGAGAGAGCTGTCTATGCACGTATTAACGGCAAGCTTATGTCGTTGCGTACGGTATTGCATCGTGGCGACTGCGTGGAGATAGGCACGGCCGATGATGCCAAGCCCGAGCCCGAGTGGATGGCTCACGTATCGACATATCGCGCAAAGCGTTTCCTAAGAGGCTATTTTGCTAACTTGCCACGTTTGGAGTATGAGCGTTGTCCTCATTGCAATCCTCTGCCAGGCGATGAGGTTGTCGGATTTAAGGATGCCGAGGGTCGTATAACGTTGCATAAGCGCGATTGTTCGGTTGCAATACGTCTTGCCTCGCAGCATGGCGACTCTATAATATCTGTAAACTTCGAGGAGAATGAAGCCTTCCTCTATCCTGTGCGTATACGTGTACAGGGTATAGATCGCTACCACCTGATGAGCGACCTTATCGACTGCATCACGGATAAACTACATCTTACAATGTCGTCGTTGACAACAGAGAATATCGACCGCATAGCAATTTGTAATATCGACTTCGCGGTACACTCGTTAAGTGAACTGCAGATGGTAATGGAGAGTATCGGACGTATTGATGGCATAGACGAGGTTATGCACGTACACGTGTAGTGCGCCTCGGTAGATGCAATATAAAATAGTGGCCTCGTAGAGAATTCTGCGGGGCCACGTTTTATGGTAATGATGCAAAAAGTACCACTTTTGGTATCATTACCCGTTTTATTTCTATGTGCGAGTGGGGTAGTCTACGCCTCGCACAATGGTGTCGCTTCGGCATCGACAACTGCTATAAGGTCGTGGGGCGAGAGTGCTATTTGTAGACCGCGCACGCCTGCACTGATGTAGATGCGCTCGTGAAGCTCACAGCTGGAGTCGATATAGGTTGGAAACTTGCGCTTCATGCCCAGAGGTGAGCAGCCGCCACGTATGTAGCCCGTTGTTGGTAGTAGTTCCTTCATAGGGATAAGCTCCGCCCACTTATTCCCCGAGATGCGGGCCGCAATCTTGAGATCCACCTCCTTGTCGCCAGGTATGACGCATACAAAGTGTCCCGTACGGTCGCCGCGTAGTATGAGTGTCTTAAATACTGTGGCTATATCCTCGCCAAGCTCCTCGGCAACGTGTGTTGCTGCAAGGTTGGCCTCATCTACGGTGTAGGGCACAAGTTCGTAGGCTATCTTAGCTCTATCTAAGAGTCGTGCAGCATTGGTCTTCTCTATCTTTTTTGCCATATAAATCGTCTGTTATTGTGGCGCAAATGTAGCAAAAATAGCTATCTTTGCGCTATGAACTATGCATTAATTACGGGAGCATCATCGGGTATTGGCCGATGCTATGCCGAGGAGATGGCCTCGCTCGGCTACAATATTATTGCCATCAGCAATCAGGCCGAGGCGTTAGAGTCGCTACGCGAGAGCATTACACAGCGATACAATATCGTTGTACATACGATATGTATGGATCTTGCCGAGAACGATGCGGCACGAAGTATCTATGATAGGTGTAAGGCGCGAGGCTGGCAGGTCGATGTTCTGATCTGTAATGCAGGTATGCTGCTCTTCTCGACACTTGTAAATACGGTTCCCGAGAAGTTGCAGACCATAATCACACTACACTGTACCACCACAACGCTTCTATGCCGCTACTTCGGCGAGGAGATGAAACGTCGCGGTATGGGACGCATACTCATAATGTCGTCAGCGACGACGTGGCTGCCATATCCAACTATTTCGCATTATTCGGCAACGAAGGCCTATCTTAAGAACTTCGCCTTTGCGCTGTGGTATGAGCTACATCGCTCGGGTGTTAGTGTTACAACCGTACTCCCTGGTGCTGTCGATACTCCCTTCTATAAGCTTTCGGATGGATTACGACGTCTATTCGTGGCTATCGGTCTTATGCAACGTCCCGAGACTATCGCACGTCGCGGTGTGAAAGCGATGTTGCGAGGTAGACGACGCCTAACAACAGGATTTTTTACACGCTTGGTTGTTGTTATTTGCTCGCTGCTCCCAGCGCGTATCTTCGCACCTCTGCTCAGCATAAAGCCAATCAGAGAGTTGCTCGAACGTGTATAATCTATCCAACAAGCTCGCGTAGCATAGCTACAGTCACATCGCGGAAGTCATCGACGATTACGTCGGCCTCGGTGTGTGAAAGAAACTCCCTATCAAAGGTCGTGGCCAAAGCTACGACCTTTATTCCTGCGCGGTGTGCAGCCTCGATACCTGCCTCAGCATCCTCGAATACGACACACTCCTCGGGCTTAAGTCCCAACTTTGCAGCCGCCGTGAGGTAGATCTCGGGGTGGGGCTTGCAGTGTGTTACCTCGTCGCCAGCAACAATAGCGCGGAAGTGGCGTGCGATGTTGCACTTATCCAATACAAAATCTACATTTACACGGTAGCCCGACGACCCTACGGCCGATGTTAGCCCCTCGCGCTCAGCCTCATCAAGGAAGTTCAGAAGACCGGGCTGTGGCTCGATGATAGGCTCGTAGATGCGGCGATATATTGCCTCCTTTTGGTGTCCGAGCTCACGGATGCCGACACGCTCGACGATCTCGCGTGGTAGAAGCTCGCCCATGATGTCGTCATTACCCTTGCCAAATACGCGATTAAGTTCATCGAACGTGCGCTCCACGCCGTAGAAACGGAAGAATTCGGCAAATGCCGCACGGTGTATCTCAAGGTTGTTTACCAATACACCGTCCATATCGAAAAGTAGACCTTTAAGCATGATTCTCTCTTAAAAATGGGGTTTATTCTACAAAGATACAATCTTTTTTCGAAAATTTACGAATCGTACATCCTTGGTGTGGTGAAATAAAATGAGGGAGAGTGCTAAAAACGTATCAGTGTTCGTTGAAATATTATTTGCGCCTATTTATAATTGGTCAAAAATATTGCTTATTTAGATAAAAATATCTATATTTGCGAATGGTTATGAAGCGTGTAAACATATTTAAGAATCTGCTACTTGGCGAGAATATGGTCTACTCCCTCGTGTGGGCTGCCATATTCCTTATCCCCTTCATGAATGCTCACCTCATGTCCGAGAATGAGATACATTTCGGTAACGTAATTATCTCGTGGGGTAAGATCTTGCCATACTTCATTATCTTCCTTGTAAATAACTATCTGCTTGCGCCACTGCTCCTGCTGCGCAACCGATATATCCTCTATATCATTACGCTGTTGGTGTTGGTATTCATACCCTTTGGCACTATCGAGTATCTCGATTTCCACTACTACCAGGCCAATGTCGATCTAAAGCATAAGGCCTCGCTAACGGAGTTGGCGTGGTATTGGAACGTGCTATTCGGAATCCTTATGGCTGGAGCTAACTCGATGATTAAGCTCTACTATCGAGCTATTATCACCAATCAGCGCATGATGGATCTCGAAAGACAGAATATTGAGACACAGATGCAGTATCTAAAGTATCAGATAAATCCTCACTTTTTGATGAATACGCTCAACAACATCTACGCACTTGTAGATTTTGATCGTGATTTGGCCAAACGAAGTGTTATGGATCTATCGCGTATGATGCGCCACGTACTATACGATGCCAGCGAGAGCGAAACAACTCTCGATAAGGAGGTGGAGTTTTTGCAGAACTACATCGAACTTATGCGCATACGCTATGTGGACGATGTGATGATTAACTTTACGGCTCCAGATATCAATACCTGTCGCAGGGTGCGCATCCCGCCACTGCTACTTATCGTGTTGGTCGAAAATGCCTTTAAGCATGGCGTGAGCTACAATCGCCGCTCGTTTATCAATATCGAGATCTCAGAGCAGGATGATAATCAGCTTCTTTGTGTCGTAGAGAATAGCCGCCACCATCAGCCTACAACCAAGCATAGTGGCATAGGTCTAAGTAATATCCTCAAACGTCTACAACTGCTCTATGGCGAGGGTTGTTTTACGCTAAAGATAGATAGCGCAGAGGAGGATGTATATCGTATAAAACTGCTAATCCCAATATTAAGATAGAGAATTATGGTAAGATGTATTGCAATAGATGACGAGCCTTTGGCGCTACGTCAGATTAAGAGTTATATCGAGGCTACCGAACAACTCGAGCTCGTAGCTACGTGTCGTAGTGCAGCAGAGGCCCAGAGTGTCGTTGCTGCAGAGAAGATAGACCTTATCTTCGTGGATATCAATATGCCCGACCTCAATGGCCTCGACTTCGTGCGCTCGCTCACAGAGAACTACTATATTATCTTTACGACGGCATATCCCGAGTTTGCTATTGATGGCTTTAAGCTAAATGCTATCGACTACGTGCTCAAGCCCTTTACCTATGACGAGTTTATGAAGGCTACCAATAAGGTTATCTCGCTTGTCGATTTGGTTACGCGTTGCCACGCTGCGGAGAGTGCTGTGGCGCAAAATGAGGCTAAGAGCTCGGATAAGGAGTTCTTGTCGGTTAAGGCCGACTACAAGACGCAGCTCGTAAAGATTGCCGATATTGTCTACTTGGAGAGTGCTGGCGAGTATGTGCGTCTGCATATCGAGGGTAGCTCGACTATTACAACGCTCTTCCGCCTAAAGAATATGGAGGCATCGCTACCCGTGGAGAACTTCATGCGTGTACATCGCTCCTATATCGTTAATCTGAAGCGTATAGCCAGCTATACGAAGGGTCGTATCTTCCTTGATAATGGCGAGTATATACCTTTGGGTGAGAACTACAAGGAGCGTTTCTTAGAGTGGTTCGATAAGTAGTCGTAAGGGGATAGTGAATAATATAACATTAAATAAATAAACTACGGTGAAGAGATTTTTGAATAATTTGTTGTATGCTGCAGCCCTTATGTTGGTTATGCCATTTGTGGGTTGCGAGCGTAATCATGAGCCTGAGCCCCAGCCTGAGCCTCAGGATTTTGTGTTTGATAACATTGATACTACCTACACATCGTTTACGCTGGATATCATCCCCGAGAATAAGGATTGGGAGTATATCGTTTTCATCTCGGGTATGGATTACTTCGAGAATAACGACATCCAGAATGAGCAGCAGCTCTTCGAGGATGACTACCTCTACTTCAGCGAGAAGGCAGCAGAGTATGCTGAGTACGACCTTACGTTGCGCGAGTTCCTGCTTGCAGCAGGCTGGCTTACGTCGGGCGATAAATTGGGTGCTGAGTATGTAAACCTATATCCAGGTACGCGCTACTGCTTGTATTGCTACGCTGTGGAGTTCGATGGCGACTACTACACGCCAATTACTTCGGTGGCGGCAACCGTTATCACCACCGCTGCTCCCGAGCTTGTCGAGGTAAAGTTCGATGTTAATACCTCGGTAGATGGCAATATCGCAAAACTCGAGGTTGCGCCTAAGAACTACGACGGCTATTACTACCACTATAATGTAGCATCGACCGATGCAAACTATATTGCTGCAGAACAGCCTTTAAGCGATGAACTTATAGCATTGTATCGCAACCGTGCTATGCGTGAGTTCGATGAGCTAATCAATACCGAGGGTAAGGCTAAGGATAGTTTCTGTCATAAGGGTAGCACCACTATCGAGGAGCGCCTGAAGCCAAATACCGACTATATGACGCTACTCTTTGCTGTAAGCAACGATGCTGTGCCCATTATGTCGTCAATGCCTGAGAGAGTCTACTTCTCGACTGACGAGACGAAGTATAGTGACCTAAATCTCGATATCACCATTAGCGACATTCAGGCCTTCTCGGCAATGCTTCATCTTAAGCCTTCGAGCGATGAGCAGTATGCGTGTGCTATGCTTGCTGCCAGCCAGCTACCACAAATCGAGGATGAAGCAGAGCTCGTTAACGTGCTTATCGACCAGTTTATGCCCGCTACGTTTGTTGGTGAGATCAACGAGATGCTCACGCCACTCATGCCCGAGACCGAGTATGTCGTTGTAGCCTTTGGCTTCGATGGCACATATCCTACGACCAAGCTATTTAAGGAGAGTTTCACTACGGCAACACAGGAGGCGGGTGAGACCTATATTGAGGATATTCGTGTGCTCCATATCTTCGATGTTGCCGAGATTGCAGCTATTGATGCTAAGTACGAGCCACTACTCGAGGAGGCTGAGTGTTTGGTTGTTGTCGAGGCTATTACGAACCGCCCATGCGATAGCGTCTACTACTTCTGGTACGAGTCTTGGATGATGTATGAGTATAGCAAGGAGGCCTTTGTCGAGGATCTTCTACTCTATAAGCCTACACCTTCGCCAACGATACTTCCGTTGTGGTATTCGCCTGATGAGTTCTTCTTTGCGGGTATGGCTCAGGACGAGGAGGGCAACTTCAGTGATCTATACTTTGGCGAGCCAGAACCTATCCTCTATGAGGATCGCTCACCAGCCGAGGAGTACTTTAAGTTGGGTATCGAGATCTACGAGCCAGAGTACAATATGTAATCAATACTCAGGTTTTGGATGATGCTTGCCCGCTAAGCCTATCCACCTTTGAGATAAATAACAGCGAGAGGAGCTGCCCATTAGGTTGGGCAGCTCCTCTTCACTATTGTCGTGGCATGATCTATATTGTGGGGCTTACTTTGCGGGCTCCCACTTGCAGCGTACGGGCGATACGATAGCACCCTCGTCCTTAAGCTCCTTCATAGCCTTGTCTACCTCCTTACGGTCAAGACCGCTGAGCTCTACAATCTTACCTGCATTTACGGGTACACCTGCCTCGTTCATAGCTGCCAATACTTTCTCCTTTGCTGTCATAATCTTATAAGTTTTAATTTGTTAATAATTTCTCTCTCTAATTCTTAGTGTTACCTCCATGTAGGAGCTTCGTCCCTCGATGTAGTCTTCGTAGACTATTTCGGCATCTCTCCCTCGTAGTATGCTGCATTTGCCACATATCTCGCAGTTGTTGCAGCAGCGCCATTTATCTATGACATACTCCAGCCTCTCTTCACGTGTCGAGGTGTCGATGTCTGGCGCACCTAAGGGCTTAAGGTTGGTTGTTGCTCTTACTTGGTCATCATATTTAGTTGTCATTAATTATCCATTCACAAATGTTATTTCTCTTTTCCTGGTGCAAAAATAATACAAATAACTATTAGTTGCAAATCGGTAATTTTGATTGAGCTATAAGTTAAAACTATACAATCGTTTCGTATAAACAAACCCCGAGAGGCTATCGAGCTACTCTCGGGGTTTATGCTGAAGGACAATACGCCACAGCGTGTGTCGATATACGATTCAGACCTTTTTGGCTTACTCCTTCTTCAAGAAGCAGGTCTTCAAGACGATACCACTACCGTCAATCTTACAATCTACCTCTCCTGGATCATCGGTAAGGCGAATGCTCTTAACCTTTGTGCCTCGCTTGATGACCATTGACGAGCCCTTGACCTTCAAATCCTTGATGACAGTCACCGAGTCGCCATCCTTTAGTTCTGCACCGTTGCTATCCTTGGGAACCTCTACGGCAGCAGCTGACGCACTCTCCTCCTCGAACTCGTATGCGCAATCGGGACATACGTAGAGCGAACCGTCGAAATATACATACTCGCCACCGCACTTTGGACATTTAGAAATCTCACTCATAACTCTTTCTGTTTTTATCTAACGTTAAATCGAGTACAAAGTTACGAAATTATCTGCAAAAAACAAAAGACGGTATTTGCCGCCTTTTGTTTTTGGTTCTGTTACAACGTGTGAAATATCCACATATCGCCCTTAGTCTGAGTATTAGTATCTCTCGATAAACTCCTTAATGAGATTGAATGTAGGTTCGTAGTTGTCAAAAATCGCATTCTCCCATGTATCGTATACCGTATGGTAATACTTAAACGCATCGCCATTCTCGTTCATGAAGAAGATACATGGCACGCCTCGCTTAGCAAAAGGGTAGTGGTCGCTATTATCTGCAAGCTCGCTGCGCTCTAACGCCTCGAAATAGCTCTTTTGGGTGTTTATTTCCTCAAAGAGTGCGTAGCCCTGCATTCCCTCGTCGCTAACCTCGCAGTATAGTGCATGGTTGTTGTCGCCAATCATATCGAGGTTTACGAGGTATCTAACCTCGCTAAGTGGTGCGATAGGGTGCTCGGCATACCACTCCGAGCCTCTGAGGTTGGCATCTTCGCCCGAGAAGGCTATGAAGTAGATGTCGTACTCGGGAGTATTCTCGGCGTAGTAGGCCGCAAGTGTGATTATCGCAGCTGTGCCCGATGCGTTGTCGTGAGCACCTGGATAGTAGGTCTTCTTGCCGAGCTTTCCGAGGTGGTCGTAGTGCGCAGTGAATACATAGCAGCTGTCGTGACGTCGTCCCTCGACCTTTGCAATCACGTTGAAGCACTCGTAGTTCTCCAAAAACTTATTCTCCATGTTTAGCTTTACGCTCTTGGCATCCTTCGGAAAGTCGGGGGTAACCCAGATTATGGGCTTATCCTTAACCGTGTCGCCGTATGCCTTGTAGAACTTGAGCGGTGCCTCCCATGTGTATATCAAGCCAGCATTGCTGCATCCATCCTTGCTCTGCAATCGGCGAAAATCGGCGAAGTGCTTGAAACTGAACATGAAATCGCATACCACGAACGCACCATCATATTCGGGCGAAGCAAGATCTGCAAAGAGCTTCTCGGAGTCGTAGTTCTCCATATCCACGTAGTATAGCTTGAATTCGCCCTTAATGCCAGGATTGAACTCTCTAAGAGTGAAGTCCTGGCCGGGTATCTGCTTTTTGCCATCTACGCTCATCTCCATTTTCCCCGGAAACGTATTTATGTTATGCGTGAATGGCTGGCATACAACCTCTTCGGCACCGACCTTTGCAAACTCCTTGGCAATCCATTTTCCAGCCTTGTTTGCTCCATCCTCGGCATATCCGCGACCTTGATACTTCGCCGAACTAAGCTCCTTAATACACCTCTTGTAGTGCTCCAAATCCTGAGCACTTAGCTGCAAACTTATTGCAATAAAAGCTAAAAATAAAAACTTTTTCATATCGTGTAGTTTTAGTTGTTTATCAGTATATTCGATGTCGGTCACAGTGTTTGTCCGACATTCCTCTAATTTATTTACAAATGTACGAAATTTTATATATAATTTATGCACTGTAGTATATAAAAAGACTCGTGAGCGTATCACGAGTCTTTCACTTGTTTATCACAGAGCAAATATGCGATTATGTTCTATATTCTTACTCCAATCGAGAACTCCAAATATTCGGCCTTGATGCTGTGCGATTTGATTGCAAAGCCGACGAACGTATCGCCAAGTTTTGGGAAGTAGTAGCGTATACCCGCCTTCTCGTAGTGCCAACCACGCTCGCGGTCACCCGCAGCCTTCGCCTCAGCACCATTTACACCCTTGTGTCGATAGGGGTAAGCACCGATGGCAACATGTACTGCAAAGTTACGCCAATATACCTCCTGTACAACAGCGATACCTACCGATAGCGGATTATATCCAGGGCTGTTGTCTACGGCCTGATCGCCATAGAAGACGCGGTCACTCTTCTCCAAAGCATCCATGTTTGTCGAGTAGAATAGATCGAGGCCAAGACCCGTAGCATAACGCATCGAGTAACGATATACAGCGTCGAAGCTTAGCGAAAATTTAGGATGCGCTTTGAGCGATGCTGCTGCCTCGGCCTTCTTCACGGGGTCGGGCTCGCTCTCTACATAAGCGTTCCACTCGGCCATACATGTATGCACACCGCCACCAAAGACGATCATATATTGCATACCTTTATCCCAATTACGCTCGAAATTGTACTTCTTGGTGTACTTGTCATACTCGTAGTCCGATAGACGGTAACGGGCAAATATACCTACACCGATTGCGTTTAGCGCCTCGTTTGGTAGTGAAAGACGTCCGTTTGAGAAGTGACGGAACATGACATTTGCGCCAGCCTCCCAGCGCTTGCCGATGTGTACCTTACCAAAGACACCAGCACCAAAGTAGGCCATAAAGGGCGAACTGAGCCAGTTGTTACCCGGATTGTTCACGGGATCATATCGACCAGGATTGTAGGTAACGCCAAAGTTAAGCAGATAGCCTGCCGATACGTACTTCGTCTTTAGTATTGATCGTTCGAACGAACCATATAGCGAGTATAGATCCGGAAAATGTGTCTGGTCGCTAAATTGGAAGTTGCTGGTGCGTGCGATCGACATTCCAATATTGATCAATGGAAAACCGAAGGCTTCGGCAAAGGGATTCTTATTCTCGGGATTAGTCTGAATACCCACAGCAACCTCGTAGTTCATATATCCGAATGATGTGAGGTTGGGACGTGTCTTCTCGATATCGTATCCATACCAGCCCTGCGCCGAGAACGATAGGTCGGAGCTGCGCACGCCCTGTGCATTGGCTGATGTTACGCTGATTATTAGAGCGATAACAGCGAGTACACTTGTAATAACTTGTTTCATAATGTCTGGGTCTTAATGTAAATAGCACCTAATCACAAGGTACAAAAGTAGGTTGCAAAGATAATTGTTTTTTAGTAATATTCCTCATGAATATAGTAATGATGCCCTTTTTTTGTTAGTAATGATATTCATGGCGGATTGTCGCTATACACTGTCATTCTGAACGAAGTGAAGAATCTCCTCGCTGGCAATACGCTATGGACGTTGTCGCTGGTCGGCTTCGAGGAGATGCTTCGTTTCACTCAGCATGACAACGTGTAGTGTCTCTGTTCTCCCTGATACAGTGGGCGGGGTATATGGGTTAGAGAATTTAGAGAGTTTAGCGTGTTGGCAAAAGACAACACTAAACTCCCTAATCTCCCTATCACGCAGACAAAGCGACGTCCGAGGCATCGTGTAGGTCTCATGGCCTCATCATCCCTCCCCCTCATTACTAATTACTTACTACTAATTAGTTAAAATAACAGAAAAGTCCAAATGGGTGAGCATGGCTACATCCCATTTGGACTTCGTATCGCGGGTCGCAGTTGACCCCTATCAGCGTAGAGCGATGTTAGTTCTTACCTATAATATTAAGAATGTGCTCTATCTCCTGTGCCAAGGCCTCCTCTGGGTCGACAGGCTGCTGGTTGCCACCTTCGCCACCGTCACCGTCGTCACCATCTTCGCCACCACCAGGAACGACAGTGTCTGGGTTAGGGTTGTTGGTAGGAGCAATAGGATTCATCGCTAACCAATTACCCCAGCCTGTGCGCTGCTGGAAGTAGAGAGTGTCGTATGCCTCCTCATAGCCGAACAGCTCCCACATCTCTTGGTCTACGAGGGTTACGCCCATAGAGAGGTCCATGCCTGCGATTACGCTCGAGAGCTGCTTGCATACGATAGCCTCGTTCATAGCACGATGTAGCTTGCTGGCAACAGAGGCGAACTTCGCAGAGTAGGTAGTTGAAACGCTGTTTGCGAGAATCTCCGCAAAGGTGCGAATATCGTAGTATGGAAAGCCCGTATCGTAGTTGTAGCAGTAGTTAACCGCAGAGCTAAGTATGCTGGCCAAATACTCGATGTTCTTGTCCACCTCATCCTCATTCTCGGCATACTCCATGCACAGCTCAAGCACCTCATTCACATAGCCCGCAAGCTCCTTAACTGCATCGAGTACAGGCTCTATCTTAGTGTTGTTCACCAACATAAGGTCGAATGGTGTAGCCTGAATATTCCAGTGTGCTACGGTCTCGCGGCAGTAGCTCGCCATAGACTGCTCGAAGTTTGTTGACAGGCCGAGGTGATACATAAGTGCGTCGTAGTCGCCACCATTACCTGGAGTGATGTGGCTTGCGCACATGGTGTAATCGGTGCACTCGCCAAGCCCTGCCACAACCTCGAGCATACCCATCACGCAAGCATCGAAGTATACCATCTTGAACTTAGTGTCCGAAGCCTTGATACCCTGAACCAAGTTGCTGAGCGACAAGCCTTTTTTTCCGTGGTAGTCGTCATACACTATGGCACGGCTCTCGCCCTGACCGTAGTAGTCGTGCGTTGGGAACCAGCCGCCACCGTGGTTCCAGAGGATAAGGACGTAGTTGTCCGCAGGACACTGCTCCTTGCTCCATTTGATGAAGTCGGCAAGCACCTGAGGATCATAAAGCGCAACATCCGAGTCCATAACCTCCACAGGCTCATACCACATATCGCCCGCCTCGCCTACGACGAAGCGCTGCGTGCCCTTGAGCACATCGTTCTGCTGGAAACGAGCCGAGAACTTAATCTGACCCGTGAAGTTAACGCGGTCGGTAGCACCTGCATACAATGCCTCTTGAATGTTGAGGACCATAGCCTCGTCGAGGTTTTCACCACCGCAGCCATACATCATAATGGTGTAGGTGCCGAGGTCAGTCTCCTCTTCAGGTGTTACGGTGACATACTCGACCTTGGTACAAGATGCGATGCTCGCCACCAAAAGCATAAGGACGAATCCTAAAGATAGCTTCTTCATTTTGTAATGTTTTTTGTATTATTAATTTATGTGTGTCCGGTATATCACCACTCTATCCTAATCCTCCGCTGTAGCCCCTGCGGCGACCTCTAGCCACCCGCTGCGCCACCCTCGATAATAGAGAGAAGCACCGACCGCAGCACAATACGAGAACTAAGAAAGGTCAAATGTAATAAAAAATCGGATTTCAAAAAAAATGGGGCAAAATTTTTACCAAAAATACTATTTTTGTATAGGGGTATAATATATAGTAAAAGACAAACAGCTTGCAAGCTATTTGTTTCTGTACCCCATGATGCTATCTTAGGTTATAATGAATGATCTCTAAATTTTGCATTGCCCCTCCCACTTGCCATTGTGCTTGCCGTTCTCTTGTTCGAGGAGTCCGCGCTCAATAAGTACAGGCGTCATATGCTTAACGGTTCTTTACGACTTTCCGATATGCTTGGCAATCTCAATCTGGGTGGCATCAGGATTCTCTTTTATAAATCGCAAAAGTGCCAGCTCGTCAGGATTACAATTCAAAGTGCCATTTTGGCTCTTTGAAACTTTAGGCATGGCACTTTGGAATTCTGCTTATTTCACATCTAACAACGTGATGTCAAAGATAAGTGTAGAGTAAGCTTTTATCGCGCCAGCCGAACGAGAACCATAGCCAAGGTTGTATGGGATAACTATCTCCCAGCGTGAGCCCATAGGCATCTCACGCAGTGCGGTAGACCATCCAGTGATAAGCTCATTGAGACGGAATGTCGCAGGGTGTCCGTTCTGCGTTTTATCAAACACTTTGCCATTGATGAGCTTTCCAGAATAATATACTGAGATAAAACTTTTAGGCGAAGGCTTAGGACCATTACCCTTATTTAGCACCCGGTACATCACACCATTGAACATAGTTTTCACTCCGGGCATCTGTGCATATTCCTGCAGGAACTCTTGGTTTCTGATTTTGTATTGATTGTCAATAGGGGGCATACTGTCAGCTATTTTGATTCTTTCGTTATACTCTTATATATCTGTCACATGTAATTTAAATAAACCAACTACTTGCCTATACAGTAAGTGTAGATGATTATCAATCAGCTATTTAGCACTCTAAAAGGTACAACTACCCGTTTGGCAAGTGGTTGAGAATGTGTAAGTTAGTGATTTTCAACACCATTTTTGCCTTGTACCTCCATTTTGGAATGTAAAAGTAAGTGTAATTTCTTGAATATCAAAACCCGAGGTACAAAAACTTGCAAAAAATCGCATTTTTCAC
>JAFYXB010000046.1 GCA_017546345.1 Alistipes sp.
CGGCGGAGAGTTTTAATGCAAAAGTTAAGGCCTTCAGAAATCAGTTCCGCGGAGTGAGTGATATACCATTCTTTATTTTTAGATTAGCTACAATTTTTGCGTAACTTTTCTTATGCCCCACCTGAATTCCGGACTGATCCGCTACAATGCCCCACACTTGGATAGTATGGGTATATGCACAGAGAGTGCATAGCCACATAGCTACACAAGAAATGAGTGCTGTTCGTCTGTCCTCCGATTTTCAAGAAAACTTCCACATTTTCAATAAGGAGTGCGAAAAACACTTTCAAATATGTCTACTATTTATTCAATAGTACCACAAAGTTAAGAATAATTTATGAAACGAACAACACTCATGTAGGACATTGTATTATATAATAAACTTTAATTTGTTGTTAGAAGTAGTGAGATGTGGCACTGACACGAAAAAGCCACCGATGGGTGGTACTTTGATGTACGTTCCATTGGTGGCGTTGACTGAAGTGCCGCAGATTGCGGCTTATCACAAGAAATTTAGAATAGGTAGCCTGTATTAATATAGAAAGCACCCTTACCATCCTGATTCTTAATCACAGGATTGCTACTGAAGCGGCTTATAGGCAAGCCATACTCAAAGGCTACGATAAAGTTCTGATTCATAATAAAACGCAAGCCTGCACCCACGGTGATATGTAGACGGTCATGCTCAGCACCCAAGGCCATATACTCATCGTATGCTGCGCGTGAAGAGTCATCACCACGGAACGACATATCGTACTCACGTGTTACCATAGTACCATCGCTAAAGATATTTAGACCGAAGGCGATATTCTGCTTCCACAAGCTAAACGACACGAAGCGCCAACGTATCTCGGCATTATACGAGAACATATCCAAGCCCTGCACGCGGTTACGCATCATACCTCGGGTTGTACGATAGCCACCCATACCGTCACGGTCGTAGGTCTGACCCATGGTTGTAATAAATGGTAGGATGTAGTATGGCGCACCCTCACCCAATGTACCCTCATAGTTAAGACGATATGCGAATGTAAGGATATCGTTCTTCACGATAGGCACATAGTGACGGAAGGTTGCCGAATAGCGATAGTGAGGATTTGTCGTACCAAGCCACTTTGGAGCGAGCATCATGTGTGCTTCAGCCCAGATACCGCGCGAGGGAGCACCCTCCTTGTCACGTGTGTCGAACAACAAACCGAAACGCACCGAGCTGGTAAGACCACCCCAAGCCTCGTCATCCGAGATAATACCCCACTCACGGTACAGATCAAAGATTGTAGGATCATCCTCGGGGTACACCTTATACTCCTTCTTATTTTTGTTGATCTTCTCGTAGTTCAACGCCTGCTGGTTCTTATAGCCCTGCTTAATATAGCTAAGGTGGTAGCCAGCCTCCCAGAAGAACTTCTTATCCCAAATGTTACCTACGAAATCGGTCTTAAACAGCGCTGCAAGGCGATTTACACGATACTTAGGCGTGTAGATATAGGCATCGTGGTTGTTCTTATCCTTACCCGCAGCTACACGATCAGCATCGTAGTGCGACATATAACCGTTGAAGCCGTAGAAGTCCATAGCCTTATCGTTGGTGATTGTAAGCGCTGTAGACCAACGCACACCAGGGATGAGGAAGCGGTTGTCATACGACACGACAAAGAGCTGTGAGCCCTTTGTAAAGAACGATGCCTCTAGATACCACTGCTGACGAGTGTTGGGATAGGATGAACCATCACCAAAATCGTAGATATTGAGCAATGCACCGAGCTGGAAGCCCTTATCGGCATCGAATGCCACAGCGGGCAGAGGTCCAAAGTTGTAGCCCGTCTTGATAATCTCCTTAGACTTTGCATCATCGGCCAACTCAGTAGGCATAGCGTCGGCCATATCCTGCGATACAACCACCTGAGCATACGAAGGAAGTGCTACGAACAGAGCGAATATAGCAACTAAAAAGCGATTAAGTTTCATACTTATAATAATTTAAGAAAACATCTTATTACGAATCTCTCGATAGCACTCTCTAAGCTCCTTATTACGAAGTAGCTTCACGTCCGAGACAAACAAGCGCAAGATACGCGCAAGCTCATGAGCCACGATAGGTGCAGGAAGCAACAGTAGAGTGACGGGCAATGCCCACTGCCAAGGAAGTGCTACATAGGCAATTATCGAGTAGATAATCACTAACACGGGCCATAGCACCAAGTTGATAAAGTAGCGCACCGAGTTGCGGAAAGCGTAGTCCTTAAGCTTGGTGAACAAGAAACGACAAACACCAAGTATCGGCAGACTGAGCAACGATACGGGGAGGAGGTATGGCAATAATGCGATAAATATCAAGCCCTTAAGCACACGCGAAAGAACAGGATATTTAACCGATACCGACGACATACTGATACGATCTGCCGTACGCAACTCCGAAGCACGCTTACCCAAGTCTAATAAATCTTGAGCCAACGCCGAATCTACCTCTTTGAGATAGTTAAGATGCTTAACCGTCATATTGTTTGCTGCAAAGTGTGCATCGAGGCCACTGAGGTGTCCAAGCTCCTTATCGTTACGTAGGTGGCGCACCTGACTTTTTACCGTAGCTGCACAAATCTCGTATGTAGCATCGTAATTCTCGTCGTTAGGAATGTAGAAGATCGATCTCTTCATACGCTCGTCGAGCTCCTCCTTCATAGCGTTCATCTGCTCCGAAGCCGACATATCGCTATGCTCGGCGATAAACTGCCCCACATTAATAGGATCACCAATCTGCACACGCACCGTAGAGCGGAAGCGGAAGAAGCTACCATAGCGCATACCTACGGGTACAATATAGAGTGGCATATCGGGCATAAGCTCCTGAGCCTGAAACGCGATGCGGAAGATACCCTTAGATAGTGGCAATGACGAATACTTGGTCTGGTGTGTACCCTCAGGGAAGATGCAGAATGGCACTCTATCGCGCAATACATCAACTGCACGCTCGATAGTCTCGTTATTTTTGCGCACCTCATCCAAACCATCACGCATACGCATAATGGGTAGGATTTTGAGGAAGGTCAATATCTTAGCAATCTTTGGATTCTTGAAGATATCGGCACGCGCCACGAACACCTTAGGTTTCTGGTCAAGCGCCAATATTACCATTGCATCCATAAGGGCATTGGTATGGTTTGGAGCATAGATTATCGCTCCATCCTGTGGAATCTTCTCGCGACCCACAAAACGCACCGTACGATAAGATAGTCTCAGCGCCACATCTACATAGTAGCGCAAAAAAGCATATAATGGATCGTAGTCTTGAATTCGTCTTTCGCCTCTATCTCTTCTTCTCATAACTACGCCTCCTTTCTTGCTGCACGACGGAATATAGTTGCCATTGTTAGACCTGAAACGATATGCCAGATACCCCACAAAGCTGTGATGATAACCATACCACCATTGTGATCCCACACCTCGGGTGAGAAGATTGCAGGGTTAAAGAGCATAGCAAGGCCCAAGCCCGAATTCTGAATACCCACCTCGATAGTAAGTGAGCGGCGATCGGCCTTAGGTGTTCGTAGAAGTGTCGCACTATAAAAGCCTGTAGCAAGCGCACTTGCATTGTGAATAATCACTACGACCAAAGCACAAAGTATACCTGCATATACCGCCCAACGCTGCTCGAATGCCGAGAGCACCTGCGTAAGTGACACAAGAACCATGGCAATAAACAGAAGAATCGAGAGTATTGATGCGGGACGCTTAAGCTTGCTCGACAAATTGGGGAAATAGCGCGAAACGATAATACCGAGCACAATAGGCAAACCAAGGATTAGAAGGATCTGCTGGAGCATATCCATGAATGGAATGTTGAGCGTAGGAATATCGTTGTGCACCGAAGCGTAACGGCAGTAGAGCGTACCCCAGAACCAGAAGTTAAATGGTGTTACGAGTGGCGCAAATGCCGTCGTAATAGCGGTCATATATACCGAAAGCTCGATGTTACCTCGCGAAAGCGATGATATGAAGTTCGAGATATTTCCGCCAGGGCACGATGCTACGAGCAACATGCCGATAGCAACCATAGGGGTAATAAATGGATTGAGCAATATTGCAACCAAGAAAGTCACGGCGGGGAGGGCTACCCACTGCAAGAATACGCCCAAGATAACCGACTTAGGGTTGCGCAAAAGATCCTTAAATGTCTGCAACTTGATACCTAAAGCAACGCCAAACATCACAAATGCTAAGATGATGTTTACCACGAACATTTCACCAGCTCCCAGATTTACATTCAGAGCGTCCAAATAGTGTAGAATTTCCTTCATGTGTGTATGGGTGTGCGACAACCCCGAAGGGTATTAGCACTCTAATAGTTTAATAATTATCTACAAAAATACTTAAAAAATTTGAATTATCATAGCATTCTGGCCATTTTTTAACATTCCGAACTAACATATACGCATATATACTTATTTACACAAATAGCTTTCACACGGCGTTGGTCAATAAGTGTAATTTCACTATCTTTGTCATACAGAAAAAATAGACAGCAAGTATGATTATTCTCAATTACGCAACTATTTTGCTCTTTTTCCTACTTACGCCATGGGGTGTAATGTGGCTTTGTCGTCGCTTCCCTATTCTTGACAAAATAGGGCCAATTATGCTTCTATACGCCATCGGTCTTGGTGTAGGTAACCTACCATTTAAGCTACCTGAGATGGCTACGCTTCAAGAGCTTTTACCCAATATTGCCATACCTTTAGCAATACCAATGATGCTCTTTGGATGTCGATTTACGAGCAAAGATGCAGCTCGACAGATTAAGGTTGCACTCAGCGGCTTTATCGCCGTGGCCTTGGCAGTTATGGGCGGATACCTCCTATTTGGTCGCCACATTGCAGAGGGAGCAGAGGTTGGCGGAATTATCTCGGGTATGTACACAGGTGGCACACTCAATGCAGCAGCACTACAGGCCATATTTAACGTAGAGAGTCGAACATTTGTGCTTATCAACTCCTACGATATCATCATCTCGTTCCTCTACTTCGTATTCCTATTCAGTTGCGGCATCAAGCTCTTCCGCAAGCTATATGGAGAAAAGACGACAGCCATCACAACACAGAGCGATAGCGAGGAGTTTTGCGAAAATACAAGCAACGAGTATGGCGTTTTTTGGAGCCGAAAGGGAGTCAAAGAGTTATATAAGATAATTTGTATAACAATCATTATAGCAGCAATTTCAGGAGGCGTTGCAATACTACTTCCCGAAAACTGGTTTATGGTCGTATTTATCCTTATGCTAACAACACTTGGCGTGGCTGCATCGTTCATCAAGTCGATACGCACCCTCGAGCGCAGCTACGATACAGGCATGTATCTTATCTACATCTTCAGCTTGGCGATTGCCTCTATGGCCGACTTCTCAACACTCGACATAGCCGGAGGACTCAACCAGATAGCATTTATGAGCTTTGCCGTGTTCGTTTCGCTCACTATCCATGCTATTGTTTGTCGTCTAATGCGTGTAGATGCCGACTCGATGGTTATATCATCCGTAGCATTTATCAACTCGCCACCATTCGTACCTATGGTCTCAGCTGCGATGCGCAACAAGTCGGTGCTTGTCACAGGCCTCAGCGTTGGCATCATCGGCTATGCCGTCGGCAACCACTTCGGTGTACTTATGGCCGAGCTACTCAGACTACTATAAAAAGAATTGGGCTGTCTTACGAGTTTCGTAGACAGCCCAATTTTTCGAGAAGTTGTATAACAAGAGCCTATTTATATATCGTGCGACAACGGAGCAGGAGTTATCTCACGCATATCGAAATCACCCCAACGCTCCGCAACGTAATCGAGCGTCGATACAATCTCTGCAACATCGAACGACGTAACGAGTTTCAAGCGTGTCTGCTTAAAGTCGGGCAGCCCCTTAAAGTAGTTAGTAAGATGGCGACGCATCTCGAGTATACCTACCCTATCACCCTTGACCTCGAGCGACTTCTGGAGATGCTCCTTAGCAATCGCTACACGCTCGATAACCGTAGGCTGAGGCAATAACTCGCCCGTCTCGAGATAGTGGCGACACTCTCTGAATATCCAAGGACGACCATACGTTGCACGGCCAATCATCACACCATCGACACCATAGCGATCAAACATCTGCTTACACTTCTCTGCCGAATCGACATCACCGTTACCGATAATCGGGATAGTGATGCGTGGATCGTTCTTAATCTTACCAATCAACGTCCAATCAGCCTCGCCACGATACATCTGCGAACGTGTACGACCATGGATCGTAAGTGCTGCGATACCAACATCTTGCAGACGCAAAGCGATCTCCTCGATATTCTTCATCTCATCACTCCAGCCGAGGCGTGTCTTTACCGTTACGGGCTTGTTTACAGCCTTCACGATTTGGCGTGTCATCTCGACCATAAGGTCAGGATCCTTCATCATACCCGAACCTGCGCCACGGTTGGCAATCTTCTTTACTGGACAACCGAAGTTGATATCAATAATATCGGGGTTGGCACTCTCGGCGATACGCGCCGCCTCGACCATAGGTTCGATAAGATGACCATAGATCTGAATACCCACAGGGCGCTCCTCATCTGCGATATTTAGCTTTGCACGCGATTTCCAAGCATCGCGGATAAGACCATCTGAGGAGATAAACTCGGTATAGACGACATCCGCTCCGAACTTCTTACACATATAGCGAAACGAAGGGTCGGTAACATCCTCCATTGGAGCGAGAAATAGCGGCTGTGAGCCTAGTTCGATATCTGCAATTTTCATAATTCACATCAAATAATAGCGCAAAGGTAGAAATTTTCGTTGTAAATAGCGATTATTTGATAAAGAAAACGTACCTTTGCGCACTATTAATATGAATATATTAGGTATAAAATAAAAAGAGTTAGTATGATTAACATCGAAGAGTTTATCTCAGGCGTCGTTGCCGCAGCATCAAACGAGCTTTACGGCACAAGCGACAACTTGCAGATACAGAAAACACGCAAGGAGTTCGAGGGTGACTACACGGTATTTGTTTTCCCCTTGTTGCGTGCATCACGCAAATCACCCGAGGCTACAGCAACCGAGCTTGGTGAGAAGATTGTAGCATCAACACCCGAAATCAAGAGCTTCAACGTAATTAAGGGCTTCCTTAACCTCGTTGTAGAGCCCTCATTCTGGTCAGCTCGCTTCGCCGAGATCGCAGCTACCGAGGATTATGGTATGGCACCTGCATCGGGCCGTACTATTATGATCGAGTACTCATCACCCAACACAAATAAGCCCCTTCACTTGGGTCATATCCGCAACAACCTACTCGGTTACTCAGTGGCAACTATCCTCAAGGCTAACGGCCACAACGTAATCAAGGTAAACCTCGTAAACGACCGCGGTATCCACATCTGCAAGTCGATGCTTGCATGGCAGCTCTACGGCAATGGTGAGACTCCTGAGACATCGGGCATGAAGGGCGACCACCTCGTAGGTAAGTACTATGTCGAGTTCGACAAGCACTACAAAGCTGAGGTTAAGAAGCTTATGGCCGAAAAGGGCCTATCGGAGGACGAGGCAAAGAAAGAGGCACCTATCATGCGCAAGGCTCAGGAGATGTTGCGTCAGTGGGAGGCTAAGGAGCCCGAGGTTTATGCTCTCTGGGAGAAGATGAACGGTTGGGTATACGAGGGCTTCGATGTTACGTACAAGGCTATGGGCGTTGACTTCGACAAGGTATACTACGAGTCACAGACCTATCTTTTGGGTAAGAGCCTCGTAGAGGACGGCTTGAAGAAGGGCGTATTCTTCCGCAAGGAGGACAACTCTGTATGGATCGACCTCGAGGCTGATGGTCTTGATCAGAAGCTCCTACTCCGTGGCGACGGCACATCAGTATATATGACTCAGGATCTCGGCACTGCTCTTAGCCGTTTCGAGGAGAATAGCCTCGATGACATGATCTATGTTGTAGGTAACGAGCAGAACTACCACTTCCAGGTGCTCAAGCTCGTACTTAAGAAGCTCGGCTATGAGTGGAGCGACAACATCTTCCACCTCTCTTACGGTATGGTTGAGTTGCCCGAGGGTAAGATGAAATCACGCGAGGGCACCGTGGTTGATGCCGACGACCTTATCGCTGATATGATTGGTACAGCACGCGAGATGTCAGCCGAGCTCGGTAAGCTTGATGGCGTATCGGAGGAGGATGCAGCGGCAATCTCTGAGATGGTAGGTCTCGGTGCGTTGAAGTACTTTATCCTCAAGGTGGATCCTAAGAAGACTATGCTCTTCGACCCACGCGAGTCTATCGACTTCAACGGCAACACTGGTCCTTTCATTCAGTACACTCACGCACGTATTTGCTCTATCTTGCGCAAGGCTCAGGAGGCAAACATCTCAACTGAGGAGTTCACCTCAGCAGAGCTCCTTCCCGCAGAGGTTGAGCTTATCAAGCTTCTTGCTGAGTACCCAGCAACAGTACGCATCGCGGGTGAGCAGTTTGCACCTTCGGTTATCGCAGCATACGCCTACGACCTTGCAAAGCAGTTCAATGGCTACTACCACGACCACTCAATCCTCAAGGAGGAGAACGTGGCAGTACGCGCATTGCGCTTAATGCTTGCGAAGGAGGTTGCTCGCGTAATCCGCTCGGCAATGTCACTCTTGGGCATTGCAGTTCCAGAGAGAATGTAATTCGCACAATATTCAAGGGCTGTTCGACAACAAATTGAACAGCCCTTTTAATTAACACCACAGAGCACTATGCAAAAGCTAAAATCAGCTCTTGTCATACTTTTCATTGCGACAACCATAGCTTGCGGAGGCAAGAACAAAACATCCGAGGATTACTCAAGCATTGCGCAGGTTGAGCAAACTCCCGCGGCAGGAAGCGTATACTTCGATGCAGAGTTCTACCCCTCACACATCGGCTCGCGCGAGGAGTATCTAAAGGCTATAGATGGCTATTGGGATGGCTTTAATTTTGAGGCCGATAGCCTTGTTGCAATGTACGATCGCAGGAGTGTTGTCGAGGCCTTTGCCGACTATGTGCTCTTCATCGAACCCGTGCGAGCCGACTCGCTGCTACGTGCGCTTATTCATCGCGCCGAGGCAAGCCGCCCTGTGCTCGACCTCTTTGTCGAGGTGAGCTATATTGTGCTTCACGACCCCAATTCGCCACTGCGCAACAACGAATACTATATTCCAATCCTCGAAGAACTGGCCGCATCACCTCTTATGGATGAGTACGACCGTATAATCTTTGAGCACGACCTGGCCATAGTAAGCAAAAACCGCGTAGGAGAGATCGCCGCCGACTTTACATATAGTATAGCTAACGGCCGCAAGGCACGCATGAGCAGCATCGAGGCGCAACACCTAATCCTATTCTTCTTCAACCCCGAGTGCGAAATGTGTCGCGGCATCACCGCCGAGATAGAGGCCTCGCCACTACTCAACGCCTTGATGGATGCCGACAAACTAAGGATACTTGCCATCTGTCCCGACGGAGATACCGAGGCGTGGCGCAAAAAGGCCGAAACGATGCCCGAGGGATGGATTGTTGCATACGACGACGGCACACAACCCACGATCGACGATCTCTATGACCTACGAGCTATTCCCTCGCTCTATCTGCTTGATAGTGCGAAACGTGTGATCATCAAGGACGGTACGGACGTAGGAATAATAGAGGCTGCAGTGAGTAGATAAGGACAAATACCACTAAATATTTATTCAGAAAAAGTGGTTTGATATTTGGCATTTATAGCAAAATATATTATATTTGCGCAGAGAAAAGTAAGGATTATGCAGAAGCTCTATGTCATAGCAGGATGCAATGGTGCTGGAAAAACTACGGCATCGTACACTATGTTGCCCGAGTTGCTACACTGCCACGAGTTTGTGAATGCCGACGAGATTGCTCGCGGTCTTTCGCCCTTTAATCCTGACAGCATGGCCATCGAGGCAGGTCGTCTAATGTTAAGACGTATCAACGATCTGCTTGAAGAAGGAACGGATTTTGCCTTCGAAACTACACTTTCCACACGCACATATCAGAAGTTTATCGAACGCGCTCACGAGTGCGGATATTTCGTATCCTTGCTCTATTTTTGGCTGCCGACACCCGAGCAGGCAATCGAGCGTGTTGCTAAGCGCGTAAGTCTCGGAGGACACAACATCCCGACCAACACTATCCGTCGCCGCTACGAGAGTAGTATGCGCAACCTTACGAAGCTCTATATGCCTATCTGCGACTATTGGGTTATCTACGATAATTCGACAGCCGAGGGTGTCCGTAAGATTGCATACGGCTCTAAGGGCGAAATAAAAGAGATAGTTGATACGTTAGCTTATCAGAAGATATTGAGTTATGAGTGAGTTTGAGATAAGAGAACTACAGGAAAGAATTGATGCAGGCATTCTTCTTGCGCAGCGCCGCCTTATTGAGCGCACACGCAAGGATAATGGCGACTTGGTTGTTGTGCGTGACGGCCAGGTAGTACGTCTTACGCCCGATCAGCTACGTCAGTAGACACGAGCGGGCATATATCAATTAACACAAAAGGCTGTAAACGGATGTTTACGGCCTCGTTTTTTTTAGGATTGCATCTCAAAAAGAATTTATACACGAACGAACAGCCCTCCAACACTATTTATATCACCACACCCAACCACACTATAGTGCACAAAAAAAACCTTGCTACAATTGCTTGTAACAAGGTTTCAGGGTGGAAGATGGGATTCGAACCCACGACCTTAGGAACCACAATCCTCTACTCTAACCGACTGAGCTACATCCACCATTTGATTTGTTTTCCAAATCGGTGTGCAAATGTACTAACTTTTTTCTAACTTCCAAAATTTTCGGCAATAATTTTGAAAATATTTTACATTTACCCTCAAAATAGTGCTTTTCACCCTCTGCACAACGGCCAAAACCGCCCAAACACCATTAATATATCTCCTCGAGAAGCGAAGCAAGGCGCAGACCTCCCTTCAACAACTGCTCCTCGATAGTTGGGCGAAAACGCTCTACATAATCATACGACAGCTTGCTATCCTCAGGCGTCACATCGTAGATGGTAGCTGCAATGCCCAACGACTCGTCATACCACGCCACGACATCGCCCTGCACATAGCTCTTCTCCACCCTGCGCTCTACCCTATCCACCTGTTGCTGCCACTCGCTATAGTTCCAACGATGTGCCGACTCCACAATTTCGCTATCCCACACCGAATGCAGGTTTGTCTTCTTGCCGAAGAACGACACCTTCACTCTATTTCCACCCAAATCCTCGGCACGTCCTGCATGCATCGGGCAATGAAGATCGCCAACGAGGTGTATGAGCATCATCAGATCTACACGCTCCTCATCTACCGACAGCTCACCGCTCTTGAGGCGAGCAACGATATCCGTTATCGCCACAACCACATCGCCATTTACGTTCTTTTCAGCCTCGGCATAGCCACCATTGCTCGCATCGGCATTGCAATAGTGCCACGTCTTGGTGTAGTCATATTGGGGCGTATGGCTGGCATTATCCATCCAATTTGCCACATATACCATCGAGTGCCCACCGAGGAGCTGCTCGACTTTGGCTTTCGTACGCTTAGACAAATGTTGCTCGGCGATGTATGCTACGGTGTCGTGCCCCTTTGGCCCCCACGCAAAGAGTGTCGCTGGAAGCAACGACGCAAAGATTGTAAATAGGAGTTTACGCATATTGTTTATTATTATCGTACAACAAAGGTACAAAATTCTGCGTAGCGACATAAAAAACGGGCAATTAATTATGCCGCACACCGAAACTTTTGTATATTTGTAGTAATTTCTTGTGATAACAACAAACACACAATACTATGAAAAAACTTTTACTTTTTACACTTGCAGTACTCGCCTTTGCAGCGTGTACGCAGAACGATGTCGAGGAGCTCACGGCTAACCGCGCAGATGTCCCCGAAACTTTAACCGTTGGCTTCGAGGGTGATGATACTCGTATTCAGCTCAACGAGGTGCAGAAAACAGTTTGGAACAAAGGCGACTTACTCTCCGTATTCTACTTTAGCAACGCTAATCAGAAGTGGCAGTACCAGGGCGAGACTGGTGAGCGTGTCGGTAGCCTGAAAAGAGTGGCGAACGCTGAGGCTACAGCCGAGACAACCTACAATGTTGTTGTCTATCCATATAGCGACAGCTATTTTCTCAATCCACGCACGTGTGCCCTGCACGCTACCCTACCCGCTGTGCAGCACTATGCCGAGGATAGCTACGGCGTTGGCGATAACCTTATGGTTGCACAGAGCGAGTTTACGCAGTTCTCGTTGAAGAACGTCTGCGGTTGGCTCAAGGTGCAGCTTACGGGTAATGGCGAGAAGGTCACTCGCTTGACGCTTAAAGGCAATAACGGTGAGCAGCTTGCGGGTCTTGTTTATGTTGATACCGCAACGGCTGAGGCTACGCTTGCCACCGAGATGGGTAGTTCGGATGATAACAACGCTGGCGGCAACCTTGTTTTCGATGATGCTGTAGCAACGACTCTTACGCTCGATTGTGGCGAGGGCGTAGAGCTTGGCGAGAAGACAACAGCCTTCTATTTTGCCGTTCCTCCTCAGACCTTTGAGGGTGGTGTTACGGTCGATGTAGAGTGCAATGGTTACGAACTTATGACTCTCACAACAAATGAGACATTGACCATCGAGCGCAACCATATCAAGCCAATGGAGAGCGTAGAGCACGATGCAGAACTAGCAACTCCCAATAATGAGATACGCTACACTGCAACTGCGAAGATTGAAGCCTATTCAAATTATCCTTGGACATTCGACACTTTCGGAGCAAATATTGTTTCTCACGAATGGAATAGCATAACTGGAGAGGGTATTATCACTTTTGATGCTGATGTAACGACTATTGGATATGCTGCATTTGCTATGTGCTCAAGCCTTACAAGTATTACCATCCCCGATAGCGTAACGACGATTGGAGAGTATACATTCTATGATTGCGACAGC
>JAFYXB010000047.1 GCA_017546345.1 Alistipes sp.
ATGAGCATTTCAAAGATTTTGTAAAATGGTATCTGTACCTCCAAAGCAATCAGGGGAAAATCTCCAAAAAATATGAGCGAGAGAAATAAATCTCTCGCCCATTTCTAGCGCCAAAAAGCGCCACTTTTTGCATCATTACCCTATTTTGAGCATCATTACCATTTTTACACAAAATTAAATTGGCCCGAACCATCGTTCGAGCCAACTCTTTTTTTTAGTTTATTGGTGTTATAACGTAGCCGTAACTATACTTATCTGCCGTCAGGCGATACTGATCGTGTGGCGACATACCCCACGAGTTATCACCGCCAAGACCACGCTGCGCCAAGTCTACCTGGAGGACAACCTCGCGACGAGGCTCGATATCCGAGTAGTGCATCTGCTTCTTTGTAAGGCCTGGATCGAGATCCTCAGAGCGGTAAGGCATAGCGCTTACGCTAAGAGGCTGCATACCCTCGATACGGATACCCACACCCTTATCGTTGGTAAGCTCCAACCAGCGAACATCGCACTTATTACCCGACTCCTGAGGACGCACATAGTTAAATAGCTGCTCATCGGTACTCTGCTCATATACGCCCAAGAAGGCAGACTCCTTTCTATCTGAGTAGTTCTCCCAGGGGCCACGACCATAGAATTTGAAATTCTTGTAGTTCTGTGCCATAATCATACGCATACCGAGGCGAGGCAACTCGGGTACGAACTCGCCCTTGCACTCCCACTCTACCTCGACACGTAATGAGCCGTCAGCAAGGAAGGTATAGGTCGTTGTGAAGAGCGATGGAGCATCTACAATCTCTTTCACGCTGCGCACAACAACTCGATCCTCATACTCCTCGACCGATGAGTCGATGATACGGCCACGGTTCGTACGCCATACGTTGCACGTACGCTGCAAGCCCTCACCCCAATCATTATCGGTTGGAGCACGCCAGAACGAGGGCTCTGGAAGCTCAACCATAACGTTGCGACCATTCGACACAAATCGCTCCAAGCGACCATTATTCGTATTGAACAACACTCCCGTTTCGCCTACAAAGGCTGCCAACCAACCCTCGGCCTTCTCAATCTCGATTACACCTTCGGGCGTATCGCAAGCGTAGTGATACTCACCACCTACGGCAAGCTGCTCCGAAGCTACGAGGTGACCCTCGGGGATAAGCGAATTAAAGGCACGCTGCGTAACATATATATTAAGCAATACCTCGCCATCGCACTCCTCTGCTGCTGGGAGCTCAACATCTACATCAACGCTACGACCTGCCTCGCACTCAACATCTGCAATATTGCCAGCAGTAACAACCTCGCCATCGCGCAACACCTCATAACGGAAGGCATACTCCGAGAGATTGTTGTAAAGGTAGTCGTTATAGATGCGTAGTTTGCCATCGACAAGTTCGAAATTGACATACTGATATACCTTTTTAACCTCGTAGAGGCCTGGATGTGGCGTGCGATCGGGATTTACGATACCGTTGCAGCAGAAGTTCTCATCGTGCGTATACATCCACGCGCCGAAGTCACCGCCATAACCCCAATAGTGGCGGCCATCGCGACCATAGCCATCAAGACCCTGATCTACCCAATCCCAGATAAAACCGCCCTGCATATGTGGACGTCCCTCCATAATGTCGAAATACTCGCGGAAGTTACCCGTAGAGTTACCCATAGCGTGAGCAAACTCACACATGATGTATGGCTTGCGAGGCTTCTCTCTATCGGCATACTGCTTCATCTGCTCGATAGTGGGATACATCGGACACACCACATCGGTATTAGGGCCACCCCACGCCTGCTCAAACTGTACAAGGCGTGTCTTATCTCGCTCCTTAATCCACTTATAGTTCTCCGTGTAGTGAGGACCATCGCTACTCTCATTACCGAGCGACCAGATAATCACCGATGGGTGGTTCTTGTCGCGCTCGACCATAGCTACCGTGCGATCGTGGTGCGCACCTGCCCACTCCTCACGGTGCGAGGGGTGATACTTAGGAAAATTCTCGCTCCAGCCTACACCGCAGCCATGTGCCTCGATGTTTGCCTCGTCGATAAGCAAGATACCGTGCTCATCGCAGAGATCGTACCACGCAACAGGCTCGGGATAGTGGCTCGTACGCACAGCATTGATATTAAACTGCTTCATCAGTGTAATATCCTTGAGCATAAGCTCGGGCGTTACGACATGGCCCGTAGCTGGGTTGTGCTCGTGGATATTCACTCCGTGGAACATTATATGCTTGCCGTTAAGCAGAAGCTGACCATCACGAATCTCTACCGTGCGGAAGCCCGTGCGGCACGATGTAGCCTCGACAACGCCACCCTTAGCATCACGCAACGTAACAACCGTCGTGTAGAGCGTAGGCTTCTCGTGACTCCACACCGCAACCTTCGAGATATTGTGCTTGAATGTAAGGTCACGAGCACCATTTGCCGCCACCTTCACACTCTTGTTATACTTAGCTACCTCATTGCCCTCGGCATCGAGTAGCAACAACTCCACGCTACCTGCAAAGCCCTGCTTCGCAACGCTCTCGATACGCACATCGGCCTCGAACTCACCATTCGTATAGCTATTATCCAAGCCACCACGCACAAACATATCGCCAATGCGCACCTTCTCTACGGCATAGATCTTCACATCGCGATCGAAACCCGACAGGCGCCAAAAATCCTGATCCTCGAGGTATGAGCCATCTGCCCAGCGATAACCCTCGATAGCCAAGAGGTTGTCGCCAGCAGCTACATAATCGGTGATATCGAACTCCACAGCGGTCTTCGTACCCTCGGAGTATCCTACAACCTGACCATTTACCCAGATGTGCATCGCTGCCAAGCCCGACTCGAAGTGAAGGATAATACGACGACCACTCCACGCCTCGGGGAGTGAGAAGGTGTGACGATAACAGCCCGTAGGGTTATCGTGGTGAGGAATAAATGGAGGGTTGAGAGGATAGGGATATGTTACGTTGGTGTAGATAGGCACACCATAGCCATTCACCTCCCAGTTGCCTGGCACAGAGATAGCACCCCACGCCGAATCGTCATACTCCTTAGCCCAGAAACCCTCGGGACGCTCCTCAGGAGTAGGTGTCCAACAGAATTTCCACACACCACCAATAGAGCGCACCAATGGTGATAGGCCACGCTCGGCAGCCTCCTCTGTTGTAGCATAGGGGACGAGTGCTGCGCGCGATGGCAGCTTATTGATTGCATATACCTCGGGCTGCTCCCAGTAGGGACGCACCTCCTCGGCCGAAGCACTAAGGCTAATCATTGTGGCGAGGACCACAGCAAAAAGAGTTAGTAATTTTCTCATGGTTATTTTAGTATTAGATCGTCAATAGAAATCTTGGGAACATAGTGAATACCCCCTTCGCGATAATATGTCAGCGAATCACCCTCACGACACTCCTTAAGCTCAATATGCTCCGCAGGGCGACCTATGGCCAATACCAACAACGGCTCATACTTCAAATCGAGCTTCTCGCGTATAGGCTCATGGTCGAAAGCTCCAATACAGATGCCTCCTAAGCCAATTTCGGCAGCCTGCAACAACATAGACTGCGCAACAATACCGATGTCGATATCTACATATTTAGACTCCTCGACTGTCGAGCATATCACCACAAAGGCATTGGGCTCGGTGCCTGCAAACGGCAGATGCAGATCGGGAAGAGCACCACCTAAACGAATGTGTGGCAAAACCTTATCGGCTTCGGCCTTAAGCACAGGGCGGAAACGCAACACCTGCTGATTGCGCGCCGAGGGACATAGCGTAGCCACCTCGATAATGCGACGTAGCTGATCTTCGCGCACTTCGAATTTAGCATCGTAGCCGCGATAGCTACGATTAGCGCGCAACAGACGACGCAACGATGCAGAGGACTTGCGACGCGATGCGGGCTGCGCCATGAAATCCTCCATTCTCTTCTCTAAATAGTTATCTGCCATAGGTAGAAGTTTACTCAATTGCACAAAGATACGAAAATTTGTTAAAGTTGAAAACTTTATCAGCCATAACTATAAAAAGAGAGAGGGCTGCCAAGCGAAGGTGACACAAATGGGAAGATACTGCAAGTATTTTCCTATTGGGAATTAGGAGCGCAGATGCACCATTATCACGAGTAGAAGGGGTTAGATATGGCCTCGATAAAGAAATTGGGCTGGATGGGACATACTTGACGTATTTCCCATTCAGCCCAACGATTGAGATGCAGCAGATGCTGCCTTATCACAAGAAATTACTTGAGGTCGATACCATAGAGACCCTTAACCATAGCCTTCGCACGCTTGTGGAATGCCTCAGAACCAGTCTCCATCTTCTGCTCCTTAACGAGCTGCTCACGAACAATCATCTTCGATGCATCCATAGATGTCATAGACTTGGTAGCACGTGCAACAGGTGTTGCAATAGAGCCATTAACTACAACTGATGCTCCCTTGCCACCACCTACTGATACATTGCTCTTAGAAGCCTTAGCCGCAGCCTTACGTGTAAGAACTACGTCACCTGCAACACGTGGGTTGAGAGGCTGTGCCTGACCATACTGCAACTGAGCTACACATGGATAGTATGTCTCGGTAGCAGGCTGACCGTCGCTATTGATGTAGTTGTAAACGATAGGCTTGATAGTGATAGTGTTGCGATCCTCAGAAACCTCTACTGGGAAGCGTGCGTCGAGAACCAACTTACCATCTCTATCGTAGTAAGGACCACCGAGGTATGAGCTCATACCTACAGCCAACATATAGAGGCTATAGTCCATACCGAACTTGAAGGTCTCCATTGGGAACTCCTTCTCGATGTCGATAGGCAACCATACGCTACCATCCTTGTCGATCTCCAAGTTCCACTTAGGACCGAAATCATAGAAGATGTTGCTTACCACCTTGAAGCCGTAGTCCTCAGAGATGAAGAGATCCCATGGCTCCATGCGAGTATCCATGCCGTAAACCTCATCAGCGAAGTTGTAACCAAGGCAGAGAAGACGGTTGAAACCACGTGTGCGGTCGTTGTAGTCTGCAGCCAAAGTCTTGAACTCCTCGAAGAGCTCATCGGTATCCTCGCGGCTAACACCAGCCTTAGCGTAGATAGCATATACATCCTCTGTGAGAGCCTCAGGGCAATATACACCACCTGAGATTGTTACGTCGCTTGTGTAAGGATCCTTGAGATCAACCCACTTACCCTCGCCAGTCTCGGCATCTGTAGTGTACTCGATCATGTGAGCAGAAGCTGTCCACTCGCCACACAATGCGTCGAAGAGGTCAGACTTAACAGGCGCTGGGTAGATAGCACGAGGTGTTGTTGTCTCGCAAACAGCCTCTGAACCTGTAGCGTTCACGTCGTTGTGAGTACCCTCGTCGTTGTAAACAAGGACTGCAAGACGTGTTGTAGAGTTCTCGCGGCTTGCCACGCTGAATGTGAAACCTGCATCGCTGTTGATCATCTCGATCTCGGTGTTACCAAACTTGTTACCCATCTCCTGGAGAAGTGAAAGGTAAGTGTAGCTACCAAGAACATCGTCGAACTCACGAACATAGTTACATGCGAAGTATGCCTCGTATACATCCTTGTTAGGAGCCTTGATGTTGAATGTTGCCATGTAGGGATCCTCACCAGGAACCTCTGTTACAACAACACGTGGAGCGGCCTTAGTAACCTCAGGAAGAGTGAATGTTGTAGTTGCAAAGCTCTGAGTCATACCAGAGTTGTCACCCATAGCCGATACGAGCACACGGAACTTCTTACCTGCAAAGCCCTTAGTATCTACGAACCAATCTGTAAGTTTCATAGCAACAGGACCTGTAGCCATCTCAGTACCAAAGGTGTAGAGTGCGAAGTATGAACCTGTAAACCAACGCAAGTACTTCTCGTTGTTGTCCAAGAGAGGCATTACAGAACCCTCAAAGTCGCTCTCCTCCAAAAGCATGATGTTGTAGAATACTACGTTATCGCTTGGAGTGAAGTCGATGATAGCATTTACAGGAGACATATTAGATACCTTGATATCAACTGTACCGTCGAAATCCTCTGGCTCGAGAGTATCAACCTGGATACGATCGTAATAGCCTGTCCAATACTTCTCTGTGTCGTAAGCGTCGGTGTTGATCTCGTCGATCCATGTGAGCCAGTCGAACTCGGGACGATAGTAGCCCTTGCTCCAACCTGCAGGGAATGACCAGATTACTGTGCCATTGCCAGAGTACATATCCTCGTATACGGTTTTGATCTCACCATCCTCATAAATGATGCGCTCATCTGGGTTGTCCATGTAGCCGAACTCACCGATGATGAATACGCCAGGCTCACCTGGAACCTTAGGATCTGCATAGCTTGCAGATACGAGGTTACCTGCCTCATCGTAGATCAACTCGCCATTTGCATCACGCTCAGTGCTGTGGTACTCATCATAGATAATGGTCTTATCCTTAGCTGTGTACTGCTGTGCGTTGTAGAGCAACATATCGAGCTCCATAGAGCCCATAGACTTCATGTAGTTGTACATCGCGAGTGATGATGTAGAGTAACGCAAAGCGTTGCCACGTGCCTTAACATCCTCAGGGATAACTACGTGAACTGAGAAACCGTCGAGCATACGATCAACAACTGTGAGTACATCGGTGTAACCTACAGTTGTGAAGTCTGCAGTATATACAGTCTCTGAAAGAATGCTATCGACATCCTTAACTGCAAAGAATACAGAGTATGACTTCTGAGACTCAAGACCTGAGAAAGAAAGCTCTGTTGTTGTGCTTACTGAAGTGTCAGCAATCTCAACGATTGTACCACCACCATAGATAGCAGTAGCGGGGAGCTCAAGCTCATTCTGAATGTAAGCAAAGCTGCTAACACCCTTTGTCACAACCTCGATAACTGCACCACTTGATGTTACAGAAGCGACATTGATCTCTACCGATGCCTGCACTGATGGACCCTCTGGAGTGTCGGGCGTACAAGCACTAAATGCGAAACCGACCAAAAGCGCCGCTACCGCACAAAGGTAATGCTTAAAGTTTTTCATAAAATTAATAATTTTGTTTTTTAGTGTGTTTAATAAATTTTGCGCATATTCTTAGGTTTGCAAATGTATGAATATTTTTTGAATAATCGGTATATTAAGAGGTTATTTTATGCATATTCGTTGAAAATTTTATGCATATTCACGATATTATGCAAAACGAACAATAAATGCGCAGTATCGCCCAAATATGAATATGGTTATTTTGTAAGGTCATATCGTTTAACTATCGGTGCGTAGCAACGAAGGGCTTAGACGTAGTGAATGGGTGTCGCGCTTGGGGGCATCTTTTTTTGGGGGCGTGCCTGCGGCACTCTTGGGGAGCGCACCTGACGGTGCTTATGGAGAATGCTGCTTCTGCAAATATAGAATGACGATATTATATATTGGCTGCGAGGAGATGCTTCGACTTCGCTCAGCATGACACTCATGCGCAACAAACACGAAGCGTCCCCAAGAGCAAGCTCTGCTTGCGTCCTCAAAAGGGCTTTAGCCCGCCCTCATACATCCCAATATCCCAGCGTCAAGCGACAACGCCTATTCCACGTTCATTAGCACCACGCCCCCTATTTCTTATCAGAAGAGGTCAGATGTGGCCTCGATAAAGAAATTACCCCAGATGGGACATACTATGCGTATTTCCCATTGGTAGCGTTGATTGAAGCGGCGCAGATACGCCACTATCACGAGAAATTAATTTCTTGTTAGAAGGTGTCAGATTTGGCTATGACATGAAAAATGGCGGATGGGACATACTAAACGTATTTCCCATTTGGCGGCATTGATTGAAGCGACGCAGATACGCCACTATCACGAGAAATTAATTTCTTGTTAGAAGGGGTTAGATTTGGCTATGACATGAGAAATGGCGGATGGGACATACTAAGCGTATTTCCCATTCGCCATTTTGATTGAAGAGTCAAAGATGACCCCTTATCACAAGAAATTACTCTGTGCAGCGGCAAACCAAATTACGATCACCATAACCATTGTCAATCTTGGTCACATAAGGGAAGAACTTACCCTCAGCAATCCAAGAGAGAGGGAAGGCTGCCTCCTCACGAGAGTATGGATGCGACCACTCGCCAGCAAGCTCACGTGCTGTGTGAGGTGCATTTACGACAACGTTATCAGCATTACCCTCGGCTGCTGCCTGCTCACACTCGCGCTTAATCTTAATAAGCGCCTCGATAAAGCGATCCATCTCTGCCTTAGACTCACTCTCTGTAGGCTCGACCATAAGAGTCTCGTGTACGGGGAATGAGAGCGTAGGCGCATGGTAGCCGTAGTCCATAAGACGGTGTGCAATATCGCCACAGTCGATGTTGTAGTCGTGCTTGAAACGTGTGAGGTCGAGGATCATCTCGTGACCTACACGGCCAGTCTCGCCAGAGTAGTATGTGCGGTACTCATCCTTGAGTGCCGATGACATATAGTTAGCATTCACGATAGCCATCTCTGTTGAACGACGCAAGCCCTCGAAGCCGAGCATGCGGATATAGCCATAGGTGATAGGGAGCAACATAGCCGAACCCCAAGGTGATGACGATACAGCTGTGATACCCTCCTCGCCGCCAGTCTCCATAAGTGAGTGGCTTGGCAGGAACTTAACCAAGTGCTCGGCAACACATACAGGACCTACACCAGGACCACCACCGCCGTGAGGCATTGCGAAGGTCTTGTGGAGGTTAAGGTGGCAAACGTCAGCACCGATATAGCCAGGATTTGTCAAGCCCACCTGTGCATTCATATTTGCACCGTCCATATATACCTGACCACCTGCATCGTGTACTGCGTCTACGATATCGCGGATGCGGCTCTCGAAGACACCGTGTGTAGATGGGTATGTAACCATAAGACCGCAAAGCTCTGAGCTATGCTCCTCGGCCTTCTTCTTGAGATCCTCAACGTCGATATTACCATTCTCGTCGCACGCCACGATAACAATCTTCATACCTGCCATAGCAGCCGACGCGGGGTTAGTACCGTGTGCTGATGATGGAATGAGGATGATGTTACGGTAGCCCTGACCACGGCTCTGGTGGTATGCGCGGATCATAAGAAGACCTGCGTACTCACCTGCAGCACCTGAGTTAGGCTGAAGTGTACAGCCTGCAAAGCCTGTGATTGTTGCGAGGTAACCCTCAAGCTCGGTGATAAGCTGACGGTAACCCTCGGCCTGATCGGCAGGTGCAAATGGGTGCATATTCTGGAAGCCAGCGAGTGACAATGGCTGCATAAGCTGCGCTGCATTGAGCTTCATAGTACATGAGCCGAGAGAAATCATAGAGTTCATCAACGAGATATCGCGGAGCTCGAGGCGCTTGATGTAGCGCATCATCTCGGTCTCGGTGCGGTATGCGTTGAAGATCTGCTCGGTGAAGAAGTCGCTCTGACGTGCTACGTTCTCAGCGATCGCAGCCTTCTCCACACGCTTCACAGCCTTAGCCTTCTTACCACGAGCCTCAGCGAAGATATCAACTACGGCCTGCAACTCGCTATCGGTTGTCACCTCGTCGAACGACATACGTACGCAGTCGTCTGCGGGGTAGTAGAAGTTGATCTCGCGTGAAAGTGCTATATCCTGGATTACTGATGCCTCAGCCTCAACCTCCAAAGTATCGAACGTAGCCTTAGTGCGTACTACGTAGCCCATAGCCTCCAACGCCTCCTTAACAGTAACGGCTGCGGTGTGAGCATTCAACGCTGCACGCATCAAACCCTCCTTACCATTATATATACAGTAGAAGCCGACCATTGAGGCCATCAAAGCCTGCGCTGTACAGATGTTCGATGTAGCCTTCTCGCGCTTGATGTGCTGCTCACGCATCTGCAATGACATACGCAATGCCTTGTTACCGAGACGATCTACCGATACACCGATGATACGACCTGGCATAAGACGCTTGTGTGCATCGCGCGCTGCCATATAGCCTGCGCTAGGACCACCAAAGCCCATAGGACAACCCAAACGCTGTGTTGTACCCACTACGATATCTGCACCCCACTCTGCGGGAGCCTTGAGGAGTGCCAATGAGAGAAGGTCGGCAACAGCCGCTACGCTTACGCCAGCCTCGTGAGCCGCAGCTGCAAAGGCTGCATAATCGCGTACCTCACCATTAGCTGCTGGGTACTGCAAGATAGCACCAAACTCCTTACCTGTGAAGTTGTATGTTGCGAAGTCGTCACGGATAATCTCGATGCCGAATGGCTCAGAGCGTGTCAAAAGCACATCGAAGGTCTGAGGGAAGATGTTCTCATCCACGAAGATCTGATTGCGACCCTGCTTTACTGCCTCGCGTGAGCGCATAGCATACATCATCAACATAGCCTCAGCCGTAGCTGTAGCCTCGTCAAGAAGTGAGCAGTTAGCCACCTCCATACCTGTAAGCGAGAGGATAGCTGTCTGGAAGTTAAGCAACGCCTCCAAACGACCCTGCGAAATCTCGGCCTGATAGGGGGTGTATGATGTATACCACGCTGGGTTCTCTAATACGTTACGAGTAACTACGGCAGGCACTACGTTGGGATAGTAGCCCATACCGATAAACGAACGAAGCTGACGGTTCTTAGCTGCAAGCTCAGCGATATGTGTCGCATACTCATACTCGCTCATAGCTGCGGGGAGGTCGAGATCCTTCTTCAAACGGATGTTCTGAGGGATGACCTGCTGCAAAAGCTCCTCAACAGAGTCTACGCCAATTGTTGCAAGCATCTGCTTCAAATCGTCAGCAGAATTTAGACCTGTATGACGGTCTACAAAGCTATCAAAGGTTTTCATTTTTAGTAAATTAGTTTATAGTTGTTATATGTTTTCGTTTGGTTGTCTTATCTAAAACTTTAGGTTATCACTTTTTATTGCCCTTGCGCTAATATTTGAACGAACTACCACCGATAAACTCTCTAAGGAGCGAGGTTGGCGGAATCTCGTCGGGCTGTATCGGTACAAAGTTGTCGAGGAAGCATAACATACGATGTGCATCGGCATACTCGGGGGCGGTATCTGCGACCTCGCGCAACACAGGCTCGGCAATAGCTCGGAGTACCGATATTTCGTAGAAGAGCGATGAGTTAAACATCACATCGGCATTCTCCTGATAAGGGAAGATATGCTTCTCCTCGCCACGTCTTACGCTCGGCCAACGCGACAGCGTAGACAAGGCGTTACAACCGCGCGTAGCGTTATCGCGTATAGTGCGGCGCAACAGACGGTTATCCGTAGTTGGGATACGCGAGAAGTTATCCATAGCGACAGACGTGAAGCACGAGATGTAGATCTTGAACTTCTGGTCATCCTCAACACTTGGTGTAAGGCGTGGGTTGAGCGCATGGATGCCCTCAAGGATGAGTATCGAGCGCTCCGTGAGCTTGAGTGGCTGCTCATGCCACTGACGCTTACCCGTGATGAAGTTGTAGCGTGGAATCTCGACACTCTCGCCCGCTGACAGACGGCGCAGATGGTCGTTCAGAGCGTCCAAGTCGATTGCCTCCAACGCCTCGTAGTCGTAGTCGCCACTCTCGTCACGTGGCGTATGCTCTCTATCCACAAAGTAGTCATCGAGAGCTATCAGCACAGGATCGAAGCCCAAGACACGTAGCTGAACACCCAGACGCTTCGAGAATGTTGTCTTACCACTCGACGAAGGGCCCGAAATAAGCGCCATGCGCACACCGCGATTGATGTTTGCATCGGCAATCTGTCGAGCGATAGATGCTATCTTATTTTCGTGGAAAGCCTCCGCTATCTTGATAAGCTCCGAGGCATCACCCTCCATTACACGACGATTGAGATCTCCAACCGTAGGTACGCCCATTATATCAATCCACTGCTGATACTCGTGGAAGATGTCGAACATCTTATCCAGACTCACGCTACGAACCACCTTATCGGGGTTACCTCGCTCAGGAAGCGAGATATATAGGCCGTTGTAGTAGGGCGCAACATCGAATTTAGACACGTATGCCGATGAGGGGGCCAACACGCCATAGAAATATCCTGGCATACCACCCATATAGTTTACCGTGCGGTAGAGATACGGACGTGTGTTGAGTAGTTCGACTCTATCGTCAAAGCCAAAACGCTCATACACGGCTCTTACCTCCTCGGCAAGCTGTTTTTCGCGAGTGATAGGCATAGCCTCGGCAACAATCTCGCCCATACGATCCTTAAGCAGCGCAATCTCCTCGCCACTAAGCGCCTTATGGTCGTCAAACTCGCAGTAGAAACCACTGCCGAGCGTATGTCTTACACGCAGACGACGCTCAGGGAAGAGCTGCGTAACGGCCATCTGCAACACGAAACAGATGGTGCGTTGATAGACACGATAGCCCTCATAGCTACGCACATCCAAGAACTCCACGGTTACGGGTTTGAATATGGGGTAGCTCAACGGCTTGTAGCGATTATTCACACGAGCAGCAAGTATTGGGTATGGCGCATCGAGCTGCACTCTCGAGAGTACATCCATAAGCGATGTTCCCGCCTCGATGCTAAGACGTGAACCATTATTCAGGCATATCAACTCCAACATTTGCACTTGCATCACTCATTTTTCGTTAAACAATGTGTAAAGATAGTAATTTTTTGTAACTTTGAAGCAATAAATTAAATAACTTTATGAAAAAGCATATCATATTTTTCCTCTTTACACTCATCTTAGCCTTAGCCTGTACCCCTCAAGAGGCAAACGACAAAAGTCGCCACATATACATCATCACGACCAACGACATTCATGCCAACATCAATATGATGCCACAGCTATCTACACTCGTGCAGGTGTATGAGCAGCGTGGCGATGTGATACTCGCCGACTCGGGAGATCGTGTTACGGGCAACGCCTTTGTTGATGACAATCCTCAGCCTGGAGTACCCATAATCGAGCTTATGAATGCTGTTGGATATGATGTTGCAACGCTCGGTAACCACGAATTCGACAAGGGTGCCGAGGTGCTTGCACAGATGATTAATGCTGCAGAGTTTCGCTTCGTATGTGCCAACCTCACCACACCCGAGGACTATCCCACCATCGAGCCATACACACTCATTGAGCTCGACGATTTCACCCTCGGCATAGCTGGCGTAGTCGACACCGATGGCAATGGTCACCCTTTGGGTGGCGACGAGGCCTACGCGCCATTTCGTTTCACTACGGATTTAACTACAGCATACGAACTATCGGCAGAGGTGGCCGCAAATAGCGACTTTTGCATACTCCTATCACATATGGGTATGGAGCAGGATCGAACACTTGCCAACCTTCCATCCTCATATAATTGGATAGCAGGTGGCCACTCGCACGACACTACTCTGGAACAGGCAAACAACTGCCACATATCGCAGAACGGCAAGAACTTATACTATGTAACGATTGCCGACATAGAGCTCTCAGATGGCGAAATTATCGATATCCTGTACGAGCAAGTAAAGGTAAGTGGCTACGATGCCGATCCTCGCATCACAGCGATTGTTGCCGAGATAAAGAGCCAAAATCCTGAGATGTGTATCGTAGAGGGTTATGCCAACGCACTTGCAACGCAAGATGGCGTTGCGAACTTTACGATAGATGCCCTCGCAAGCTACCCCTACGATGATGGTTTCATCCCCGAAATTAGCTTCTACCACTTTGGCGGTATACGCCTTTCGAACATACTCGCGGGCGATATTACACGTGGCGACATCTACAACAACGACCCCTTCCAATCGACAATATATGTCGGAGAGATGACCCCTACAGAGATTCGACGTTTCATCCTCAACAAGTATAATAGCGGAAGCGAGGAGCGCCCCGACAAGGAGTCACACTACGCCTATTTCCGCTCAGACCTACCCTATACCATCGTGCTTAGCGATACACCTGCAACACAGCCCGACGCTATAGATATACTTTTCGACCTTGAGCAGGGACGCAGCTACCGTGTGGCAATGTGCAACTATATCGCCGAGAACTATATCGACAAGGAGCTTGTCGCGCACAGTCTACGCCATACCGAAGTGAGCGTACGCGAGGCTATGCTCCGCCATTTACACTCTCTAAATGAAGGACTTACTCCCGATAATACGGTATATCAGGTAGAAGTTCACCACACCGACATCAACAGATAGAATATGCTTGTAAACACCTTTCAACAAGAGCTTATCGAGGCGGGATGCGACGAGGCGGGACGTGGATGTCTTGCAGGCTCGGTATTTGCCGCCGCAGTGATACTACCCCACGACTTCCACCACCCGTGGCTCAACGACTCGAAGCAGATGACCGAGGCACGCCGCAATAAACTCCGTGAAATCATCGAGCGCGAGGCCGTGGCGTGGCACGTAGCCGAGGTTACAGCAGAGCGCATCGACCGCATAAACATACTAAACGCCTCGATCGAGGGAATGAACCTCTCGATCGAAGCGCTCAACCCTCGCCCCGAATTTGTTATTATCGACGGCAATAGATTTCACACCTCGCTCGATATTGCTTGGCGCACGATTGTAAAGGGCGATGGCAAGTATGCCAATATCGCCGCAGCCTCGGTACTCGCCAAGACCCACCGCGACGAGTATATGCTACGTCTCGCCGAGGAGTATCCTATGTATGGTTGGGATAAGAATAAGGGCTACCCTACGCGTCAGCACCGCTTGGCTATACGTGAGCATGGCCTCTCGCCATACCACCGCCTATCGTTTAACTGCACGCCCGAACAGCTAGAGCTATTTTAGGATGATTACATTTCGAGCTTCGACCTTTCCGCTATCGGTCGTAATGGTCTCGAACTCAACTTGCTGATTATGCTTTAGGCCACGAAAGCCATCACCCACAAGAGCAGTGTAGTGAACATACACCTCCTCGCCGGCATCGTTGCGAATAAAGCCATAACCCTTGCGGTTGTCGAACCATTTGACACGTCCTATCATAGCAAAGATTCAATTTGATTAGTCAAAGTTACGCATTTTAGTTGTAGCGTGCAAGCATTAGCCCCTTTTTTCGCATCATACTTGCATAAAAGAGAAAAACTCTGTACCTTTGTTATGTATGTGTACCAACGAAAATGGCTCAAATAGATACTAAATATCGGCTATTTTGCGTTATAAATATAGTATCAAACCGATAATTCTACGACTATGAAGGCTAAGTTAAAGATTGCTCTACTCACACTTCTCGGATTTTCGACCGCAGCATGCTGCACTACAAAGAAGACGAGTGGCAAGGAGTCGGATAGCGAGGGCAAGCAGATTGAGAGAGATAGCGTCGATACACGCATTATGCTTATGTATGGCGTGCCATTCCCTAACGGCTCGACCACAGCGCCTCTTAGTGACGAGGAGACACAGGAGGCACAGAATAGAATACAGGAGATACGCACCGAGGAGATGGCAGAGGCTCCCGAGATTGTTGGAGGCCCCGCACTCTTCCCCGACGGCAGTCAGGCTGTACCTCTCAAGGATGAGGCTGAGAATATCAAGGTAAACAAGGGCCCAGCGCTCTTCCCCGATGGTCGTGCTGCAGGAGCTCTCAGCGAAGAGGAGGCTGCGAAGAAGGTTGCCGAGATGGAGGCTAAGACTGAGGCCGCAGAGCAAAAATAAACCTCTGTCGATCGTGAAGGGTAAAAAGATTGGGCTGCGTAAGTATGTAGCCCTCAAACTATTCAATAGCCTATACGACAAGGCTATCGAGAAACACGAACTGCGTACGCTCTTTTGGGAGTGTACGCTTCGTTGTAATTTGGCGTGCCGTCACTGCGGTAGCGACTGCCGCACAGACATCGCCGAGAAGGATATGCCTTTAGCCGACTTTCTGCGTGTTCTCGACGAGGAGATTACACCTAACATCGATCCGAGTCGAGTGCTTATAATCTTCTCGGGTGGCGAGGTGCTCGTACGCCCCGACCTGGAGGAGGCGGGCCGCGAGGTTACACGCCGAGGATATATGTGGGGTATGGTAACCAACGGCATGGCACTGACGCGCGAAAGACTCTACTCGCTTGTCAATGCGGGGCTACGCTCTATTTCGATCAGCTTTGACGGATTTGAGAATATCCACAACCACATACGCGGCAACCGCCTAAGTTTCGAGCGTGCACGCACCGCAATACGCAACATAATAGATATCGAAGGACTTACCTACGATGTTATAACCTGCGTCACACCACAACTACTACCACGCCTTGAGGAGTGGAAGGAGTTTCTAATCAGCGAGGGCATACGCAGTTGGCGCATATTTTCGATCTTCCCCGCAGGACGTGCCAGCAAGGATGGCTCCCTGCACCTCGACGCGGAGCAGTTCCGCACGCTTATGGAGTTTGTCCGTCACACCCGTCGTGAGGGCCGCATCGAGTTAAACTACGCCTGCGAGGGCTTTCTCGGCGGCTACGAGGCCGAGGTGCGCGACCACTTCTATATGTGTAACGCAGGAGTGTCGGTCGCCTCGATACGCGTGAATGGCGACATCTCGGGATGTACGAGTGTAAGAGCCAACTACACGCAGGGCAACATCTATCGCGACAGGTTCTGGAATGTGTGGCAACACCGCTTCGAGAAGTTCCGCAATAGGGAGTGGACACGCTGCGGCGAGTGCAAGGATTGCCGCGTCTGGGATCTATGCCGTGGCGGAGGAATGCACCTGCGCGACGACAATGGCGAATTGATGTATTGCCACTACAATATGCTCAAATAGAATTATGGGTTGCCCTTCGGGGCAACCCATAATTGCTATAAGACATTTAACTCACTATTCGATTATCGCACAACGATTTACAATAGGCGTTGCAGGTGATGTAAAGGCCTCCTCGGTGTCGCCTACCCATTTCGTAGTGATGCGCTCAGCAGCTATGCCATGCTTAACCATATAGACCTTAACCGCCTCGGCACGCTCCTCGGATAGACGCTCATTGATAGCGGCATTACCCGTCTCCTTATCGGCATAACCCGTAACAGTTAGATTTGCGCTACCATCCTTGAGCGTTGCGATATAGCCATTAAGCGTTGCTTGGGCATAATCCGTGAGCTTCGCCTCGCCGATATTGAAGAATACAACACCCTCGGTCATTGCACAAGCTGTCGTTGAAGGTTGCTGCTGCACTTTATTGCACTCGGCCAGCTGCGCCTTAAGGCTCTTGTTGTCATCATTAAGCTTTGCCGCAACCGCTGCAATCTCCACAATCTCGGCATCAGCAACGGCCAAATCCTCGCTCAGCTCGGCAATCGCTGCGACATATCCCGCAACATCGACCTCCGTAAGTGCTGGTGTCCAATGACGTTTGTTGAAGCGGTAGGCCACACCTATTGATGCCGAGAATGTCACGGCATACTTGCCACCACCTCGAATCTCGGGAGCAAGAGAGCCTTCACGCAATACCCACGTGCGTGTATCAAGCTCGATATCCCACTGACGCGATACACGGAACTTGTGAAGCATACCCGCCGAGAGGGCATACTCGGTGTTCTTCGAGCCTGTAGAGCCCGTGAAGTTCATCGTCGTCACACCGAAGCCGACATAGGGTATAGCGTAATATATGCGATCGTCGCGATAGCCACCAATCCAATTCGAGAGGTTTACGAGAATATCTCCGTGAACAAAGACATAGGGCGAATGAAACAATCCATCGCCATAGGTCGCTGGATCGAGCGAGTAGTTCTGAAACTGTCCGCCATCGAGCTGCAGACGCATTCCGAGAGTAGGCAATGCCCACTTCGTAAAGCTTATATTGGCATTCCAACTGTTACGATCCTTGAACTTTCCAGGGTCATCACTCGACACCCCGAGGAAGGAGTTACCGAAGGCTGCTGCCACCTCCCAATTATCCCAAAAACGGTTGGTCGTAAGACCACTCCACCGTAGCTTTGCCGACTCCTCCTGAGCCGATGCTACCGTCGCTGTCAACGTAGTGAGAGCGACAACAAATGCAAGTACTGCTCTTTTCATATTGCTATAAAATTAAAAAGTAACGATATGCCCTGATGCCGCCATAGCGACTGGAGCTTCTATCTACCGCATAGCAACGATACAAATTACGTACCGCAACGAAAGAGCCGAACGACATTGAGAAGAACGGGGGAAATGTGGCACTGAGCTTTTGGAGCACACATCCACTTCTAAGGTCTCATTCTGAGCGTAGCCGAGAGATCTTCTACGCAACAATGCAAGGGTGCGTTTTATGCGTAGTCATTTGTCGGCTCTGAGGAGATGCTTCGACAAGCTCAGCATGACATACGCTCGAAACGCTCTAAAAAAGATTCAACTCACCTAATACTCATCAATAACTCAGTAGCAAGCGACAATGTTCAACAACATTGATTAGCCCCACAACCTTAATTTCTTGTTAGAGTAGTGCAGATGTGACGCTGACATGAGAAAGCCACCGATGGGTAGTACTTGACGTACGTCCCATTGGTGGCGTTGATTGAAACGGCGCAGATGTGCCACTATAATTTCTTGTCAGAAGGGGTTAGATTTGGCTATGATAAAGAAGTTGGGCTGGATGGGACATACTTGACGTATTTCCCATTCAGCCCAACGATTGAGGTGCA
>JAFYXB010000048.1 GCA_017546345.1 Alistipes sp.
AAAGTTAAGGCCTTCAGAAATCAGTTCCGCGGAGTGAGTGATATACCATTCTTTATTTTTAGATTAGCTACAATTTTTGCGTAACTTTTCTTATGCCCCACCTGAATTCCGGACTGATCCGTACTACCCATCGTCGCCACTTTTTACCCGGGGCCGCAATCGACCCATTATCATAAAAAAAGCAGCGGTGATCTTATTCAGACCACCGCTTTGTGACTCCGCCAGGATTCAAACCTGGAACCGCTTGATCCGTAGTCAAGTACTCTATTCAGTTGAGCTACGGAGCCATTCCTTTGCTTTTGCGAGTGCAAATGTAGAGCAAATTTTTCAATCCACCAAATATTTTCGCAATAATTTTTCAAAAAAAGTGCAACTTTTTTAGGGTTGCACTTTTAATTGACTATATATCAGCGATTTACTTAATATGCTCAGAAAGCACTTTTTCTACATCCTCACCACGCAAATTCTTTGCTACGAGCTTACCATCGGGGGAGAAGAGGAAATTTGTAGGAATAGACTGCACATTATAGATGTCCGATGAAGGGCAAGCTTTGTTCTCATCGTAGCCCCAAACATTTGTCCACGCCATACCCTTCTCCTCAACAAACAACTTCCACTTATCCTCCGAACCTGGACGATCGAGTGTGATACCATAGATCTCAAGACCCATAGGTGCGAACTTCTCATAAGCTGCAACAAGGTGAGGAATCTCCGCACGGCAAGGACCGCACCATGTAGCCCAGAAGTCTACAAGTACCCACTTACCGCTCTTGCAGAGCTCGGCTGTAGATACAAGTTCACCAGCAGTGTTAGGAAGCACGATATCGACGATGTCGGCACCGATAGTGCTATTCTTGCTATTCTCGATAAGCTTCTTATAGTTCTTGTAGAATGCCAAATACTCATACTTAGCATCGATACCTGCGAAGAGCTCCGCAAAGCGAGCATCGTCGCCACCAAACATTGAGTAGTACTGCAACATGTAGAGCGAGATAGGATTGTTGCTGTTAGCTACAACACACTCATCAACATAGTTAATCAATGTCTCCTCGGTGCTATCCTCAGCCTGGAAGAGTTCCATAAACTGCTCCATAGCGGCTGTAAGACGATCGTTAAGCTCCGAACCTGAGATCTCAACATCTGCCAACTCGGGATTGAAAACGAAGTTAAGGTCGTTACCATCGCTAAGAGCAAGAGCCACAGCCTCACCATCAATAACAAGATGAATGAACTGCTCACCCTCAAACGTAGTTTCAACCTCGAAGCAGTGGTTAGCATCCATAGTTGTTGTCACTGCGCTCGCACGATCCTCAGGAAGAGCAACCATAACCTCTGTACCCTCTACAAACTCCTCGTATGCCGAGAAATCGCCTGTAACCTTAATACCCTTGCTGCCACCGCACGCCATAAGTGCTACGCAGCTAATAATTGCAAATAACTTTTTCATCTCTCTATTCTGTTTTAATTAATGATTTTAATATATATATGTACACATAACGCGGCTTATTCCGTTTTATTACGCTCGACGACCGCCGATAGCCTATCTTTTTATACGATCGGGATTCGAAGCCACAAACTTCTCCCACGTCGAGCTACCCTTGCGCGATTTGCTATCGCCACCCAAGCCCTTACGCTTCTCGCCCGTCGTAAGACGTGTGAGCAGGTTTGATGTTGTATAGTGATGACATATTGCCACCGCCGTACCATCCGTAGCATCGAGCTTACGAGGTTGGAAGTCTGTGCCGAGAATCGAGTTTATCATCTGCGCCACACGCTCCTTCGAAGCACGACCATTGCCCGTAATCGCCTGCTTAATACGCGACGGAGCATACTCCTCGATGGGTATCTCGGCCGAGGCACTAAGCACCGCCGCAATAGCCACGCCCTGCGCCCTGCCCAACTTAAGCATAGACTGCACATTCTCGCCAAAGAATGGCGACTCGAAAGCCACCTCCGTAGGCTGGTAATTCATCGTAAGCGAGTGCACTCGCTCGTATATGTAGCGCAACTTCTGATGCGGATCGCTAATCTTGTGCATATCGATCTCGCCCATGACCACAGCCTGTGGCTTGCCACCTACGACATCTATGATGCCATAGCCCATATAGTTGGTACCCGGGTCGATACCCATTATGCGCCTACGCTCCGCCACGCTCTACTCCTCAACCTTAGCCAAACGCTTCTCCAACTCGCGAACCTTAGCCGAGAGGTCGGGAAGCTGACGGAATACGGCAAACGAACGGTGATACTGCAAACCAGGAAGTGCTGGATAGCCGAAACGAATCTCGCCATCGGGCACACTCTTGTCGATACCACTCTTCGAGCCAATCTGCACGCGGTTACCAATCGTAACATGGTCGGCAATACCCACCTGACCAGCGATAAAGCAGTTTGAGCCAACCTTCGTTGTACCAGCAATACCCACCTGAGCCGACATAACCGTATCGTGACCAACCTCCACGTTGTGGCCAATCTGAATGAGATTATCGAGTTTCACGCCACGACGGATGATTGTCGAGTCGGTCTTAGCTCGGTCGATACAAGTATTTGCACCAAGCTCCACATCGTCCTCGACGATAACATTACCGAGCTGAGGAATTTTGGCAAACGTACCATCTTCACGTGGAGCGAAGCCAAAGCCATCAGCACCAAGCACAACGCCTGCGTGGAGGATACAGTTGCGACCAACGACCGTGCCCTCATAAATCTTAACACCTGGATAGATCTTCGTACCTTCGCCAATGACTACATTATCGCCGATGTAGCACTGAGGATAGATCTGGCAATTTGCACCAATCTTAGCACCACGCTCGATAACCGTGAAATCACCTACGTAGCACTCCTCACCGAGAGTGGCCTCCTCGCTAATTGAAGCGAGTTTCGAGATACCCTTCTTGCGAGGACGCGATGCGTTGTACATCTCCAACAACGAAAGCACACACTCGCCAACGTTATCAACCTTGATAAGCGTTGCCTCGACACTCTCCTTAGGCTCGAAACTCTTGTCTACAAGGACAATAGAGGCCTTTGTCGAGTAGATATACTGTTCGTACTTTGGGTTAGTCAAATATGTCAATGAGCCAGGCTTACCACCCTCAATCGAGGATACGGTACTCACTGCTGTGCTCTTATCTCCCACTATTTCGCCGTTCAAAAAGCCGGCAATCATCTCTGCTGTAAATTGCATAATCTTTGTGCGTTATTGCGTCTTTTATTCTGTTCGTAGATAATCCTCCAAGGCTATACCCTCGGGCAAAAACTCTCGCGTGTCGCGACCAAATGCGTGCAGCTCGCGCACCAACGACGAGGAGATATGCTCCACCTCGGCAGGCACAAATACAAGGATGCTTCGTAGCTCGGGATAGAGGTGGTGATTGGCGTGTGCCAACGTACGCTCAAACTCGAAATCTTGTGTATTGCGAACACTGCGTAATAGAGCCGTAGCCCCCACACGTTTAGCCTCGTCACCCGTAAGCGTCGTATAGCTAACAACCTCAACACGCGGTTCGTTCTTATATACTCTCTCTATTAGGCGTTTACGCGCCTCAACATCGAGCAAACCGCGCTTCGCGGGATTGTAGCCGATAGCTACAACCACCCTATCGAACAGCGCAAGCCCCTGCTCAACAATAGCCTGATGTCCTCGCGTAAAGGGGTCGAACGACCCTGGAAAAAGTGCTACTCGCTCCATACCTTGTACTTTATTCGTGCAAATATACGAATAATTTGATGAAAAAGCAAACTCTTTCAACAAAGAGATACAATATAAAACACTCAGTGAGAGAGGTTATTATCAAATCGCAAAAAATAGAACTCAAAGAGACCGAAATCCAAAAAATATACATATCTTTGTCGGTTGTAGCTCTATCTTAAGATAGAGAATTTTGCAAAACGGATAAACAAAAACTGAAACCTAAGATGAATAAACTAATCTTTAACATTGCAATTCTTGCAGTAGTAGCACTCACTACGGCATGCGCCGAGGCACCTACACAGCAGCAGGCAGCAGCCTATGAGGCACTAAAAATTCAGCGTACAGATGTTCAGGTCGATAGTCGTTTTTCGGCATCGGTACGTGGTCGTCAAGATATCGACATCCTACCCCAGGTTAGCGGAACTATCTCGGAGGTATGTGTGACCGAGGGTGCGACCGTCGAGATGGGCGATAAGTTATTCGTTATCGATCAGGTGCCATTCAAGGCTGCGTTACAGACCGCCGAGGCAAACGTTAAGGCTGCCGAGGCAGGCGTAGAGATAGCACGCATCACGCTCAATAGCAAGAAGGAGCTATACGCCAACCGCGTAATCTCGGAGTATGAACTCCGCATGGCAGAGAATCAGCTACTATCAGCTCAGGCATCACTTCTTCAGGCCGAGGCGAAGCGCACCGATGCAGCAAATAGCCTCAGCTATACCGTAGTTAAGGCCCCTGCAAATGGTGTAGTCGGCACCATTCCCTTCCGCGTGGGTACGTTGGTAAGTCCATCAATGGGTCAGCCACTCACTACCGTATCGGATAATTCGGAGATGTATGTTTACTTCTCAATGAATGAGTCACAGCTACTCAAGCTCACACGTACGCATGGTTCGATGGAGGCAGCAATCGCCGCCTTGCCTAAACTCGAGCTACAGTTCAGCGATGGCTCGACATACGAGCACGAGGGCAAGGTAGAGTCTATCAGCGGTGTTATCAACAGCTCGACAGGCTCGGTATCTATCCGTGCATCGTTCCCTAACCCTGGCCGTATTCTCCTTAGCGGTAGCTCGGCAAACGTGGTAATGCGCTATGAGGAGAAGGGCTGCATCGTCATCCCCTGCATCGCAACATACGAGCTTCAGGATAAGACATTCGTATACAAGCCCGTGGATGGTAAGGCCACAGCACAGATGATCTCGGTTTCGCGCTACGACGGCCTTAACTACATCGTGCGCGAGGGTCTCGAGGAGGGCGACATGATCATCTGCGAGGGTGTCGCTATGCTTCGCGAGGGCGCTCCCGTAACAATCGTAGAGCAGGGTGCCAACAACGAGACAAAGGTAGAGGAGTAGTCCCAATTTTAGAGAAGACGCTATGAATCTAAAGATGTTTATCGACCGTCCCGTACTCTCGACGGTCATATCAGTAACTATTATGCTTGGTGGCATCATCGGCCTTATGTCGTTGCCCATCGAGCAGTATCCCAATATCGCACCTCCGACAATCAAAGTTACGGCAGCCTACCCGGGTGCCTCGGCCGAGACTATCCAGAAGTCGGTAATCGCACCTCTCGAGGAGCAGATCAACGGTGTGGAGAATATGACCTACATGACCTCAACAGCCTCGAATACGGGTGCTGCGACCATATCCGTTTATTTCGAGCAGGGTACCGACCCCGATATGGCTGCGGTAAATGTGCAGAACCGCGTGGCACGTGCCACATCGGTACTTCCCGCCGAGGTTACGAAGGTGGGTGTGCAGACCGACAAGCGCCAGACTTCGATTATCAAGGCTATCGGTCTATATTGCGACGATGGCACCTATGATGAGGCCTTCCTTTCGAACTACTTTGTCAATAATATTCAGCCTAAGCTATTACGTATCAACGGCGTAGGTGAGTGTCAGACGCTCGGTTCGAAGTATGCTATGCGTATATGGCTAAGGCCCGATGTTATGGCTCAGTACAACCTTATCCCTGCCGATATCACAAGCATCCTCGCTGAGCAGAACATTGAGTCATCGACAGGTAACCTTGGCGAGAACTCAGGCAATACGTTCCAATATACGATGCGCTACACGGGTCGTAAGGAGATCCCAGAGGAGTTCGAACAGATTGTCATCAAGTCGCTTCCTTCGGGAGATATTCTTCGCTTGGGCGATGTAGCAACCATCGAGCTTGGCAACGAGAGCTACGCCTTCACCTCGGAGGTTAATGGCCACCCAGGCGTCGCTTCGATGATCTATCAGACGGCTGGTTCGAACGCTACGGATGTCATCCACCGCATCGACGCTATGATCGAAGAGGAGCAGGCTAAGGCTCCTCACGGCATGAAGTTCGTGAGTATCATGGATACCAACGACTTCCTCTTTGCCTCTATTCATGAGGTTGTACACACCCTCATCGAGGCTATTATGCTCGTTATTCTCGTGGTATTTATCTTCTTGCAGAGCTTCCGCTCGACACTCATTCCGCTCATCTCGATTATCGTGTCGTTGGTCGGCACGTTTGCCGTGATGATGATTATCGGCTTCTCGATCAATATGCTTACGCTCTTTGCCCTTGTGCTCGCTATCGGTACAGTAGTAGACGATGCGGTGATTGTTGTTGAGGCTGTGCACGCCAAGTTCGAGACGGGATACCGCTCGGCATACTCGGCTACGGTGGATGCTGTGCGAGGCATTTCATCTGCGATTTTCACCTCGACACTTGTCTTTATGGCTGTCTTTATCCCCGTATCGATGATGGGAGGAACATCGGGAATTTTCTATACTCAGTTTGGTATCACGATGGCCGTGGCTGTGGGTATTTCGGGTATTAATGCCTTGACCCTCTCGCCTGCGCTCTGCGCCCTTATGCTTAAACCTCACGAGGAGCACGAAGGCAAGAATCAGAGCTTTGCCTCTCGCTTCGGCAAGGCCTTCGATGCAGCATTCGGCTCGCTCACGAACAAGTATCAGCGTGGCGTAAACTTCTTCTTCAAGCGTCGCTGGGCATTGTGGACAGTTCTCGCTCTCTCGATTATGGCTATGGGCTATCTCTTCACCACAACCAAGACCAGCCTTGTCCCCTCGGAGGATCAGGGTACGATCATGGTCAATGTAACAATGGCCCCAGGCTCGACTCTCGAGCAGAGCGACCGCGTTATGGAATTGGTTAGCGACCGTATATCGACCATTCCTCAGATCAGCTCATTCTGCAAGGTTTCGGGTTTTGGTATTATCTCGGGCCAGGGCTCATCGTACGGTACGATGATTATCCGTCTTAAGCACTGGGACGAGCGCCCCGAAGAGGAGGATAACGTAGAGTTTATCAGCAATAAGGTTATGGCTATGTGCGCCGATATCAAGGATGCACAGGTTATCGCCATCGTACCTCCGATGATCTCGGGTTATGGTACGTCAAACGGCTTCTCTATGTACCTACAGGATCTCAATGGCGGCGACATCAACGACTTTTACACCGTGACTAAGTCATTCATTGCAGCACTTAACAATCGCCCCGAGATTAAGATGGCCTATACGACCTACAATGTGAACTTCCCACAGTATATGGTCGATGTAGATGCAGCGAAGTGTAAGCGTGCTGGCATCTCGCCCGCCGAGGTGCTTGCAACAATCGGCGGCTACTATGGCGGTCAGTATGTATCGAATATCAACCGCTTCTCGAAGGTATATCGCGTTATGATTCAGGCCGATGCTAAGGATCGTGCAAACGTAGAGTCTTTGGACAACATCTATGTTCGTGTGAACGGCAAGATGGCCCCCGTCAGCCAGTTTGTAACTCTGGAGAAGGTCTATGGTCCCGAGACACTCAACCGCTTCAATATGTTTAACTCGATAGCTATTAATGGTGACGCAGCCGAGGGCCACTCTTCGGGTGAGGCTATCAAGGCTATCAAGGAGACTGCCGAGCAGATGCTACCACGTGGCTATAGCTACGAGTTTAGCGACCTTACTCGCGAAGAGGAGAGCACATCGAGCAATGCAATGCTTGTCTATGGCATCTGCTTCTTGCTCATCTACCTACTCTTGGCATCGTTGTACGAGAGCTATCTTATTCCATTTGCCGTATTGTTATCGGTTCCCGCAGGTCTTATGGGATGTCTTCTCTTCGCGCGAATTATGGGCTTGGAGAACAACATCTACCTGCAGACGGGTATGATTATGATTATCGGTTTGCTCTCAAAAACAGCGATCCTTCTTACCGAGTATGCTACGGAGCGTCGTCATGCCGGCATGTCACTCAAGCAGGCAGCGATGGCTGCGGCACGTGCTCGTCTACGTCCTATCCTTATGACCGTGCTTATGATGATCTTCGGTATGCTGCCCCTTATGTTTGCATCGGGCGTAGGTGCTAATGGCAATATCTCGCTCGGTTCGGGTGTTGTGGGTGGTATGTTTATCGGCACTATTGCCCTACTCTTCCTCGTTCCAGGTCTCTTTATCGCCTTCCAGTGGTTGCAGGAGAGGCTACGCCCCGTGACACCTCCCGCAGAGTTGGACGAGGCTACACAGCGCGACATCGAGGAGGTAGACAAAATCCTCAACGAATAAAGATTGTAAGCCATGAAAAAGTTTATAACAATTATATGCGTTGCCGCACTTGCAGCGAGTTGCGGCATCTATAAGCCCTACACACGCCCCGAGGTCGATACCGCAGGGTTGTATGGCGCAGAGTACGAAACTACGGATACACTCTCGATGGCCGACTTGGAGTGGCAGGAGTTCTTCACCGATAGCCACCTTCAGGGACTTATCTCGCAGGCCTTGGAGCAAAACGTAGATATGCAGAGTGCCTATTTGCGTATCGAGGAGGCCGAGGCGGCGCTAAAGTCAGCACGCTTGGCATTCCTACCATCGTTTAACCTTAGCCCCAACGGTGGCGTATCGAGCTTTGCTCAATCGCCCGCAGCGTGGAGCTACTCGGTGCCTCTGGCCGCATCGTGGCAGATAGATATATTCGGTGGTTTGCACAACGCAAAGCAGAAGGCTAAGGCTGTATATGCTCAATCGAAGGAGTATCGTCAGGCGGTACGCACACAGCTTATTGCAGCCGTGGCGAGCTACTACTACACCCTGCTTATGCTCGACGATAGCTACGATGTTACGCTCTGCACGGCTGAGACGTTGGATGCAAGTGCCGAGGCTATGCGTTCGATGATGCAGGCAGGTATGACCAATAGCGCGGGTGTCGCTCAGATGGAGGCTGCTGCATACGCAGCACGCACCTCGCTTAGCGATATCGAATTGCAGATACGTCAGGTCGAAAACGCCCTATCGTTATTGCTATTCGACACGCCTCAACACATTGAGCGTGGCAAGCTAAACGACCAGCAGCTTCCCGAGTCATTGGCTACGGGCATACCCTTGCGTATGCTATCTAATCGACCCGATGTGCGAATAGCTGAGTATGCACTCATGCAGTCGCACTACGCTACTGCGGCAGCTCGTTCGGCACTCTACCCATCTCTTAAGCTTGAGGGTTTGGTGGGCTGGACAAATAGTGCAGGATCGATAATCACTAACCCCGCAGGTCTGCTCTTATCTGCCGCAGCATCACTCACCGTACCAATCTTTAATGGTGGTAAGCTTCGCGCACAACTTCGCATTGCCGAGGCGCAGCAGCAGGAGGCAGCACTCAGCTTCCGCCAGAGTCTGCTTAATGCTGGTGCCGAGGTGAACAATGCCCTATCAGCCGTACAAACAGCGCGTGCAAAGCGTGAGCTTCGTGCAAAGCAGATCGAGGCACTCCGCAGTGCTTCGGAGAGCACACAGCTACTCATGCAGTATGGCTCGACAACATACCTCGAGGTGCTCACCGCACAGCAGGAGTTGCTTGCCGGTCAGCTATCCGAGATTAGCGATCGCTACGACGAGATTCAGGCAATAGTCTCTCTCTACTCATCTTTGGGCGGTGGCCGCGAAAACGACGCCGAGGCTGAGGCTTCGTTGGAGGCCCGCAAGGAGCAGAAAAGAGCTGAGAAAAAGGCTACCAAACGTAAGTAATCGAACGTATATATAATATATAGTAATGCTACTACACGACAAACTCAAAAGCTACGACATAATACTCGCTTCGGCATCGCCTCGCCGTCGCGAGCTCCTTACTGCCACGGGCATAGGCTACCGCTTGGCCACGAAATTCGAGTGTGACGAGGTCTATCCCACAACACTCGCCAAGGAGGATGTGGCGGCATACCTATCGGCACTTAAGAGCCACGCCTACCCCACACCGCTTGAGCACAACCAGATACTCATTACGGCCGACACCACCGTTGTATTGGATAGCGAGGTGCTCGGCAAGCCCGCAGACGAAGCCGAGGCTAAGGCTATGATTCGCCGCTTGGCAGGACGTGAGCATAGCGTGATTACGGGTGTTACACTCCGCACACAAGAGCGCGAACGTAGTTTCTCTTCCCTTAGTCGTGTACGCTTCGCAGAGCTTAGTAACGAACAGATAGACTATTATGTTGAGAAGTTCCGCCCTATGGACAAGGCTGGAGCCTATGGCATACAGGAGTGGATCGGCTACATCGGCATAGAGTCGATCGAGGGTTCGTTCTACAACGTGATGGGTCTTCCCGTGCAGCGTCTATGCCGCGAGTTGGAGTGCTTCATCGAGGCTTGGCCCGAATGTCATCTTGGATAGAGCGATATAAATAACGAAAAATACAAAAACTTAAACTAATTAATATGAAAAAAACGCTTCTTCTTGTGGCGTTGCTCTGCGCAACGACCATCTCGGCGATGGCCGACAAGGGTATGTGGCTACCCTCGCTTATCTCGTCACGCATTAAGGATATGAAGTCTAAGGGCTTTAAGCTCTCGGCTGAGGATATCTACTCTATCAACAACGCTTCGCTTAAGGATGCTGTAGTGTTGTTCGACGGTGGCTGCACCGGTGAGATTATCTCTGAGAAGGGTCTTCTTCTTACCAACCACCACTGCGGCTACGATGCTATTCAGGCACTCTCGTCTGTCGAGCACGACTACCTCACCAATGGTTTCTGGGCTATGTCGCACGCCGAGGAGCTTCCCTGCCCAGGTCTTAAGGTGCACATCCTCGTACGTATGGAGGAGGTGACAGAGCGTCTTGCAGCAGGTGAGACGCGCGAGGAGATTATCGCCAAGGCCGAGGCTGAGGGCGTAAGCTACCGTGCTCGCGTAGAGTCGATGTACTACGGCAATATGGCATACTTGTTCATCTACCGCGAGTTCAACGACGTACGTCTTGTAGGTGCTCCTCCTACGACTATCGGCAAGTTTGGTGCTGACAACGACAACTGGATCTGGCCTCGCCATACGGGCGACTTCTCTGTATTCCGTATCTACGCTAACGAGAAGAACGAGCCTGCGGAGTATAGCGCAGACAACAAGCCCTACACCCCTGCACGTCACTTCGAGATCTCGACGGCGGGTGTTAAGGAGGGCGACTTTACGATGATCTATGGTTTCCCTGGCAACACTCAGGAGTATATCACCTCTGATGCTGTAAACTACATCGCCGAGCTTTCGGATCCTACGAAGATAGACCTTCGCACACAGCGTCTTAACATCATCGGTGCTGCACAGGCAACATCTACCGAGACACGTATCAAGTATGCTGCAAAGCAGGCAAGCATCGCCAACGCTTGGAAGAAGTGGCAGGGTGAGGTTAAGGGTATCAACCGTCTTGGTACGGTTGCTAAGAAGCTCGCATACGAGGAGCGTTTCCGCGCAGAGAACCCCGACAAGGCATACTTGCTCGACTCGTTGAAGGCTGCCTACGAGCGTAATGCTGAGGGATATTTCAACTATGAGCTCTATAGCGAGTCATTGCGTGGCATCGAACTTCAGCAGGTGGTACGCATCGCACAGAACGAGAAGCTTAGCGACGAGCAGAAGATGGCTGCCGCAGAGCTCTTCTACAAGGATTTCGTATTGGATGTAGATCGTCAGCTCGCCGTAGCTATGCTTACCGAGTATGAGGAGTTGGGTACATTCTGCTCTGAGGAGCTCAAGGCGCTCTTCACACAGCATGGTGGCGCTGCGGCATACGCCGAGTGGCTCTATGATAACACTAAGCTCGGCACGTTCGAGAGCTTCAGCCTCGAGGCTGTTGCCGAGGATCCTATTGCGGAGTTCGTAGCAGCTATTGCACCTATCCAGGCGCGCGTTAAGCCCTACACATACCGTAACTTCAGCAACATTCCCGACATCGAGCGTTGGTTCCGCCCCTACGTTAAGGCACTTATGGAGTGGGACAAGGAGCGTGCATTCTTCCCCGATGCAAACCTCACGTTGCGTGTAGCCTACGGTAAGGTTGCAGGTTATGAGTATGCCGATGGCGAGTACCACTTGCCTCAGACCACATTGGAGGGTATCATCGCTAAGGATAATCCCGAGATTTACGACTACAACGTACCTCAGGCACTTCGCGATGCATACGCTACAAAGGATTACGGCCGTTGGGGTATCGAGATGTATGGCAAGTACACCGTACCTGTATGTTTCATCGCTACAAACCACACTACAGGTGGTAACTCGGGCTCTCCCGTACTTAACCGCAAGGGCGAGCTTATCGGTGTGAACTTCGACCGCACATGGCTATCAACGATGAGCGATATCGAGTTTGACGAGACTTTGTGCCGCAACATCATCTGCGATATCCGCTACGTATTGTTCGTTATCGACAAGGTTGGTGGCGCAGGCTGGATTATCGACGAGATGGGCGTACGCTAATCCATTACACCATATAAATAATATAGGGTGACCACGGTCACCCTATATTATTTTATAAACTCAGTTACTACTTGATATCGAAGTTAAGTACCGTATGCTCTCCAATCATAAGACAATAGTTATCCCCCGCCTTAACCTCAACCTCTACGGGAGAGCCGAGATATATCAAATCGCCAATGCGGAGTGTCATCGCCTCCGAAAGCGCGCTGACCAACTTATCGTTTGCAAAGCGCATATCGCCAATCGAGAACTTTGCACGCTCCTCGCCATTAATCAAAAAGCGCACATCTTCCGACATAGTCTCGCAGTCGAGCACATCAAGCGAGAGGGCTGACGAGTGGTCGAAGCCTACAGCCTCATCCCAAGGCAAACCCTCGCTACGCAGAGCTTCGAGCCTCTCCTTAGCAGTGAAGCATACGCCACCCATAACAGCATCAATACAGCGCAGTGCAAAGCGCTCGCCAATACATTTTGCCAAGCGCGACACACGCAACACCATACTTGGCGAGGCTACGACCTTACCCATACCCTCGGGGATATAGAAGGCATCGTTATTACGCAACAGTGCCGTATCGGCCTTAAGGTAGAAGCGCGGAGCATCGCCCTCGGCGCTGAAGTTATTTATAATGTTTATCAGTTTCATCGTTTAAGTGAGTTTACCATTTCTTTTGCAAAACGCTCGGAAGCACCCTCCGAGCCTATCATCGCCCTGAGTTCATCGAAATCCTTGAGCATACGCTTTCTCTCCTTTCCACCTCGGAGCACAGCCTGCAACTCATCGCGCAGCTCATCGACGGCAAGCGATGCACGCACAAGTTCCTTGACTGACTCCCTGCCGAGGTTGATATTAACCAACGAGATATAGGGAATTTTAAGGAAGTAAGGCTTCAACTTCTCGTAGAGCCACGGCACGTGGTAGAGCACCACCTCGGGAATACCCATAAGCGCCGTCTCGAGGGTTGCTGTACCAGAGGTTACAACAGCCGCCTCACTCAGTGCCAAGGTCTGCTGCGTACGATCGCAGAGATAGCGCACATTATCTGCACCAGCGATATACTCATCATATATTGCTCTGTCGATCCACCCCACAGCCGTCACCACGAATTGATACTCGGGCATAGTACGCGCCACAGCGACCATATCGGGCAGATTTGCCCTAATCTCCGAGATGCGGCTACCGGCCAACAGCGCAACGATAGGTCGCTCATCGAGGCTATTCTCACGGATAAAGGGCTCACGCTCAGGGAGCGTAGCACGACGCTTGGCAATATCATCGACCAACGGATTTCCACAAAATATTGGCTCTATGCCCTTACTACGGAAATAGTCGCTCTCAAACGGAAAGATCGTATAGAGCCTATCGACATACTGCTGTAGGCTCTTTACTCTGCGCTCCTTCCACGCCCACACCTTGGGGGCTATGTAGTAGTAGACCTTGATACCCTTCGACTTCGCCCACTTGGCGATACGAAGGTTAAAGGCTGGATAGTCTATGAGTATCACAACATCGGGATTGAAGCTCTCGATATCTCGCTTCACATCGTCGATCTGTCGAAAGATGGTGCGCAGATTACTAGCCACCTGCACAAATCCGAAGAAGGACATCTGCTTATAGTGATATCGCATCGCATCACTACCCGCTACCGCAGCCATAGCATCGCCTCCACAGAAGCGAAACTGCGCCCCGCAATCCTCCTTAGCGATACCTCGCATCAGCTTACCGCCATGCAGATCGCCCGATGGCTCACCCGAAATTATGTAATACCTCATAAGCTCAAAAACTCTATTTTATCAAATCGGGACGCAACGCCTTAGTGCGCTCCCACGCCTGCTCATCCTGCCACTTCTCTATCTCGGCGAAGTTACCCGAAAGCAAGACATCGGGCACCTTCCAGCCATTAAACTCCGCAGGGCGGGTATATACTGGAGGTGCAAGCAGATTATCCTGGAAGCAATCCGTAAGTGCCGAAGCCTCATCGCCGATAGCCCCAGGAATGATACGCACCACCGAGTCGGCAATGACACAAGCGGCCAACTCGCCACCCGTAAGCACATAGTCACCGATAGATATCTCACGTGTAATGAGGTGCTCGCGGATACGATAGTCGATACCCTTATAGTGGCCACAGAGGATGATGATATTCTTCATCAGCGACAGGCGGTTGGCCTCATGCTGGTTGTAGGTTATACCATCGGGCGAGGTGAAGATAATCTCGTCGTACTCTCTCTCCGACTTAAGCTTCTCGATACAGCGGAACACCGGCTCAATCTTCATAACCATACCTGCCTCACCACCGAAGGGGTAGTCATCGACCGTACGACGCTTATCGTCGGTATAATCGCGCAGGTTGTGAACATATATCTCGGCATGTCCCGACTCCTGAGCACGTTTGAGGATAGACTCGTTAAGTGGCGAGGCCAAAAGCTCGGGAACAACCGTAATAATATCTATACGCATACTCTAACCTTTGTAGTTAATCTCGTTATTCAACACTTCGGTAATGAAGGGATTATATAGAGTCTCGTGGCCGATAGTAGAGTCGGTCTCGTGACCAGGATAGATAACCACATCGTCACCCAGAGGTACGATCTGCTCCAAAATAGAGGTCATAATCCACGAATAGTCGCCACCAGGCAGGTCGGTACGACCGATACTCTCACGGAAGAGTGTATCGCCCGTGAACAACACTCGCTGCTCGGCATTGAACAATGACACGTGGCCTGGAGTATGGCCAGGAGTCTTGATAACCTTGAGCGTAGTATTACCAAACTGAATGCTCTCCATCTGATCCAAGTCGATATCGATAGCTGGCGCAGGACGGCACTGCATACCAAACATCGCACTCTGCTGCACAGCACTCTCAACAAGGAAGGCATCCTTAGACGAGCAGGCGAACTGCACACCATAGCACTCCTTGAGGTGAGCCACGCCCGAAACGTGGTCGAAGTGGCCATGTGTATTGATTGCAAGTACGGGCTTTAGATCGTTATCGCGGATAAAGTCCACGAGCTGGGCATCATCGCGTGCAGTCATATTACCAGCATCGATAATGGCGCACTCATTCGTCTCGTCCCATACGACGTATGTATTCTCCATCAAAGGATTGAGAACTAAACGTTTAATCTCCATAACTTGATTATTATGTTATCTTTATGTTACTTACTATTCTAAAATATTTGCCTTGAGCGTCACGTGCTCTACACCGCCACGCGATGTAGAGTGTATCTGCAACACTCTGTAGAGCATACCCATCGAGGCCTTTCGTGGGTCAAACGTAATGGTTAGCACGCCCTGCTCCCCAGGCATAACCTTGCGGCGGTCATGCTGCACCGTAGTACATGCACAGCTCGTACGCACCTCAGTAATGACCAACGGCACATCACCCACATTGCGAAACGTAAGGCGATATACCTGCTTGCTATCGTCCAAAAAGAGGTCACCGAGGTCTATCTCCTTGGTCGAAAGCTCCAAGCAGGCACCCTCAGGCTCGGCGGCACATAACGGCTGCAGCGCACAAAGAAGCATAAAGAATGTTGCAATAAAGACTCCTCTCATGCTCTACTTAATCTTAAAGACATAGGTGATAGTACCACCCTGCGAGATACGGCTGCTGGGCTTAAACTTGGCCTTGCGTGCCGCCTCTACGGCAAGACGTCGGAGCGTAGAGTTCTGCGTGGTTGTACCCTGCTGGCGGATCTCGGCAGTGGTAACATTACCATTGCTATCCACCGTCACGTAGACGACCACCGTACCCTCTTCATTATAGGCGGCACTTGGGCGTGGCAGGCCCTCTCTGAGGCCGCGACCCTGAAGCCCAGCATCGAGCTGATCGCTACCCTGCAGGTTGTAGCCCACACCATCGCCGCTATGGCTCTCCACCTCACCCTCGGGAGCTAAGCGGTTACCCGTAGCTACAGTCTCAGCACTATTACCCGTAACAGGCTTAAAGAGCGCATTGGGATTGATGGTCTGCACCTTCTCGGCCTCACCTGAGCTCTGCGCCGACTGCTGCTTAGTAGCCTTCTCGACATGCGCAGGAGCCTTGTCGCGACGAACATCGCGTGGAGAACGATCCTGCTGCACAACCTTCGGAGGCTCAGGCTCGACAAACTCCTCGAAGATAATCTCCAAGGGTGGCTCGACCTTAGGCTTGGGGGCGATATCGAATCTCAGATAGCTACACACGACAGCTGCCACAGCAAAAACAACAAATGTTGAGAGTGCTGCTATGCGGTGTGAGGTTCTATCTATGGGATTGTAGTACTCCATTATCTCTTCTCCTTGGTGGCAAGCACCATTTTATAGTTCTGCTCACGCGTAAGGTCGATAATCTCGACCAGAGCATCTACCGTAACCTTCTCATCGCAGCGCAACGAGATATAGGGACGCTCCTCAACGGGACGCTCCTCGAAGGCGTTGTAGTGGACACGCAATGCTGCAGCCACCTCCTCAACACTCTTATACTCCTCATCGCGATTGATGACGTAGCGATAGCCCGACTCGCTCGAGGTATCACCTACAACCGAGAGAGCGATAACCGAAGGGTCGCCCTCCTCGCTCGAAGACGAAGGAAGGGTGAGCTTAACGGCATTATTGGGGTTGATCATCGTTGTTGCCAACACCATAAAGATAAGCAACAGAAAGACGAGGTCGGTCATCGACGACGACGAGAACGATGAGCTAATCTTTGAACTTCGTTTGATTGCCATACACTTACATAGATTAGGTGTAAAGGCCCACAGCACAAAACGCTGCGTGGCCCGCACTTAATTGCTGCCTATTACTTCTGTACAGGCTGGTTCAAGATATCCATAAACGCGATAGTCGTAGCCTCCATACGGAAGATAAGCTTCTCGATGCGTGCTACGAGGTAGTTGTGCGCAAAGTATGCTGGGATACCGACGATAAGACCACCGATAGTAGTCACCATCGCCACATACATACCTGCCGAGAGCTGCTGGATCTCGATACCGCCAGACGAGTTTGCCGACATATCGATAAATACCTGCACCATACCGACTACCGTACCAAGGAAACCGATCATAGGAGCACCACCCGAGATAGATGCCAACCATGGAAGACCTGTCTCAAGCTTAGCAACCTCAACATTTGCCACATTCTCGATAGAGTTCTGAATATCGCTCATAGGGCGACCGATACGCTCGATACCCTTCTCGACCATACGTGCGATAGGCGAGTCGGTACGACGGCAAAGGTCGATAGCTGCACCGATGTTACCCTCCGAGATATAATCGCGGATACGGTTCATAAAGTCGTTATCAATAGTTGTTGCCTTGCGAATAGCGATGAAGCGCTCCACGAAGATATAGACCATAACGGCTGCGAGGAGAACAAGTACCCACATAAGCCAGCCACCGCCAAGGAACAAATCCCAGAAACCGATAGAGAGTGTCTCGGCCTTATCTGCCGCCTCCATCATAGCCTGCTCGGCCATTGCAAGTGAGTCGATTTGCGCCTGTGCTGCATCTGCTGCAGCATCTACGTTGGGCGTAGTAGTTAGAATGTTTAGCATAACAAAATTTGGTTTTAGTATTATTAATTAATTATCTTATTTTCTGGTAATCTATTTTACGTCAATACACTAACGCGAAATTATCACTATGTAGTGGCATCTTACTTGACATCGGTCATTATTCGATCTTCATCAAAGTCCTCGTCATCTTTAATCTCTGGGGCCTTCATCAGGAACTTATTTCGCTGATTCTCCTCGGTCTCTCGTTTCTCTCTTTCGCGCTCCGCCTTACGCTCCTCACGCTTGGCATCACGCTTAGCCTTACGCTCCTTATTGACAAAGCGGTTGCGCAGAGCTGCACCCAAATCGGCAAACGTATTGAAGCTCTCGCCATAGTAGAGTCCCAAGCCTGTCTCCTGCATACCCTGGTTCTCGCCATAGCGGTCAATAGTCTGAGTAAAGCCCTTAAAACGGAATGTTCCATCGGGGTCGATAAGCCATGTAACGAAGGCCTCACCTACGAAGTTCGAGGCGTTCTGACTCGACTTCACCGAGGCATCCGAAAGGTAACCACCCTCCACCTCGATAATGAGTCGATTGTTGAGCCAACCCTTCGAGAAGCCGATATCTACCTCATCGCCCGTATACTCGGTACGTGGTCGATAGCGCACCGTGAAGTTGTAGTTATCGCCCGAAAGCCAGTTACTGAGCTGATTCGAGAGCAACTCAAAGCCCGTCGTTGCCGTAAGAGTAGCACCCATAGCTCCTGCATCATCTGGTGCAAAAGTATTGGCTGCAAGCAACCATACCATCTGCGTAGATATCGCCTGCTGGTCGTTGAGCGTAGATTGTATGATTGTCTGAATCTCGGGAGCCACGTTAGGCACCTGCACATCGAAGGTCACCGTAGGAGACATAAGCTTATCCGTGAGCTTGATGTAGCAATCCACAGGCACGGCACGCGACGTATCGACGCCCTGCATCGAGCCACCGAGCAGCGGCTGCAACGAGGCCTTGGTGCTATATATCGCATCGATATTGAGTATCGCACCGAGAGGATCACCGCTCCAATGTATCGACGAATTGGGGACGACCCTAAATTTCTTATTCAGAATGTTCTGTAGCGTGAAGAGGTATGTTCCCTCAGTAATGGTATAGTCACCACGCATCTCAAAGACATTTGCCTTAGGCACTACGTGTACCGACAACTGACCGTTACCCTTAGCCTTGATGATATCGCCCACCGTAGGGTCGATGACGAGCTGAATCTCGGTATTTGGCGATACGTTGATTAGCATATCGATATCCATAATACCATCCGAGCTACTTACCTGACGTTGCTTACGCTCGTGGGCCATCATACGACGTGTGAGGAAGGCCGTAGTATCGCGCTGCTCCGCATTTCGCGCCTTGAAGGTCACAAAATCGGCACTCGACACATCGGACTTACCCGTAAGAGGCATATAGAACATCGAATTATCGCCACTCGTAGCCTCGATATCCATCTTCATACCGAGCTTATCGCCATGGAACGATGCCGAGCCCGAGGCGTAGACATGGCCATAGAAGAGGTCGTTATTCTTCTCGTTGGTATCGAGCACAAGCATATCCTTGATGTCGATGTTGATGTCGTAGATCAAATTCGACAGATTCTGCAAGTTAAGATCTATCGAGAAGTGACCCTCGTTACCCTCCGCATCGAACACTGGAATACGATCGGCGATAAGGCGGTTATCAACGATATTTACCTCGGCCAGAGGTGCACGATATCGCGTATTGAGATAGTCCACCGTAACGGCCAACGAATCGGCAATGGCACGACCGTTGAGCGTAGCCTTGCGACCTTGACCCATGATATTAGCCTCAACTTCGGCATCGCCGTCGATATCGGAGATGATACCCTTGAGGAACGGAGATATGAGGTCGAGTTTCACACCTCGCATATTGGCACGAGCATAGTAGCGATTACCCGCTGGCTGATAGTAACCTCTAATTGCCGTATCGGTACGCTCGGGGTTGCAGATGATAACTCGCGCACGATTTGCCTCGAAATCCCAATTCGATGTAAGCATCTGGTTCGGGATTTTGATGCCATTCACGCTGAGGCTATCGAGGTCTATGTGAGCCTCAATCTCGGGGGTATGCAACGCCGACTTCACCGTAGCAAAACCATTCGAGCGACCCACGAAGTTGTAGCCCACACGATTTGTGAATGCCGAGAGTGGCGAGAGGTCGAAGTTGTCGAGTGTCAAACGTAGAGAGTCGCTTCTCTCGCTCGAGGCAACACCATCGATAACAAGACGCTGACCTGGGCGTGTAAGCACAAAGTTGCGGATGTTGATACGCGTAGAGTCGATATCTATACCGCGTGATAGCAATCTCCACTGTTGCGTAGAGGTGGTGTAGTGCGACGGTGTGAGGTCGATATGTATTGTTCGACGATTGGTCTGCTCGTTACGCGAGAACTGCGCACGCACACCAAGCAATCCCGACTCCTTGTCGCTCTTATCGCGGAAGCCTGCCGAGAGGGATATTCGATTGCGCTGAGCACCTCCCGTAAGCGAGAAGTTAGGCATGATGGAGCGAGGGCCTAAATATATTCCCGATGAGTTGAGCCACATCGAGAGCGAGTCGCTACGATTGTTGATATCGAGCTTATAGTTTGCCATAAGCACACCCGCATACTCCAACGTCTCCGACGATGCCTGCAACGAGAGAAGGTTAGCACCTGGGTTGAGCATCAACGTTGCCTCGGTATCGGGTGCCATAACAAGGCCTCCAACAACAGCATCAAAGAGTTCGTTTACCTCTTCGTGCGTCGATACTTTGAGCACTGTGTAATCGTTCGAATACTCCACGCTACGCTCCCCAATAGCACCCTCGGCGTGCTCATCGTAAAGCAACGGAATGTAGTGTCTGAGGGCATTTGAGAGATAGTCGATAACCTCGCGATATGTCGAGCGACTCTGGTACTGCACATCGAAGAAGTCGGACTCGAGCTGCATAGTACGCATCTCATCACCGCCACGCACATCCAACAACATACGACCCGTGTGCAGCTCTCCACGAGGATAGAGATAGTTCACATCTGCGATACTTGCATAGCCCACAAAATCATCTACACCTCGACCAACAAGGTCGATACCCATACTTGTCGATAGCTGCGAGATATCATCACGGCGATTTATGCCCAAAGCATGAAGATCGGCATGCTCTACATTAAGCGACAGTCCATAGTGCGGAATATCCTCTCTGCGATCTGCCATGGCATAGAGCATAAGTTGCAGATTCTCATCCTCAGAGCTAAGCTCCGAGTAGTATTCGCCATCGTTGAGTCGGCCGATAGCCGAGATATTTGAGTAGTTGTAGCTACCTACGCCAAAGTTATTGATCTTGAGACTTAGCTGACCATCGACATCATCAAGCGACATCTGCTCCGTAGCTCCCGAGAAGTCCACTCTCGCATCCAAGCCACGCAGAGCACCAATATCGAGCAGGCGACCAAGATCAAGATGCGAACTAATGAGATGTCCCGACATACTGAGGCCCTGATTGGGCATAGCCATAGTCAGATCCGTCGATATACCTCCACGCTCCGAATTGAGGTTACCCACAACCCTAAAGCGGTTCAATTTTCCACCAAACGTAGCTCGCACATCAACCCACTCCGCACGATCGATTATCTCGCAGACCTCATCCGAGAGAGGCTCCCTAAGGACATTACCCACAATCGAGAGTATATCCTCGGAGGTGGCGTGCAGATTGCGCAAGCCTATCGAATAGTTCGACCTCTTCCAGTTAGGCATACCTACGATATGGCACGTAGCCTCCACCGTAGAACTCTCACCAAGCTCGGCCCTCTTGAGTCCTACCTCGAAGTCGCTGACCACACCATCAAAGGTCGCCACGCCGTGCTTAACCTCGACATGCCAATCCTTGAGCGCTGGAGCAAAGTAGCCAAGGTCGTCGGTCGAGAGGCTAACATCCTCGACATTGCCCACCATACGCACCCGGTTGATGAAGTCTTTATACTCGGCCCAATTATCACCCAAAAGACTAAACTGTGGAACTCTAATTGACGAATTGGGGGTTACTGCTTCGAAATCCTCGAAGGCGATCACTCCCTTATCGACCCACAAACGAGTCATAAGGTTTTCTATCTCGAAGCCACACTTCTCGCGAGCCGAGAGGCTCTCCACATCGATATCGACACGTCCCTTGACCACCGAGAGGTTGCTTACCCTCGCTGATATATCCTCGATACGCATATCGGAGTAATCCATACCATACTCTGGGTTGCGATGTTGTAATTGCTCGAAGGCAAAGATCACATTCTCAGCCTCGATATCATCCATATATAGTCGGAAGGTGCCCTTAGGATTGGGGCTCTGTAACTTCTGCACGATAGGGCGAATATTGAGCTCGCCCGAAGGCAACTCCCTAATGTAGACCTTGGCACCCTCGGCACGCGACGATGACAGACGTAGGCCATCTTGCAGAATATTTAGATTCGATATTGTGGTTTCGGCAGTGCGGGCATAGAGCATCGTATCGCAGTTGTAATCCTCGACAAGAAACTCCTCGACATGCACCGTAGAGAGCAGTCTTAAATCGATGCGGCCAATAGCTACACGTGCACCAAGATACTCCGATGCAAAATTGGCCGCCTTATCAACGACAAAGTTCTGCACACGGCCCACATGAAGCAGCAGAGATATGGCAATAGGCAAAAATATCGACAACAAAATGATGGTCGATAGCACCTTTACCAATATTTTTGTAACTTTGCGCATTGAAATAGGTTTAACACTACACAGCAATTAACCTACAAAAGTAATCATTTTCTATTAAAATAGAAAAAAGAGAGCATAAAAAACCGAAAAAACAAGATATCGACCATGGATATTACAATTCTCGGCATAGAATCTTCGTGCGACGACACCTCTGCAGCTGTCATCCGCAACCGCACGTTGCTATCTAATGTCATAGCTTCGCAGGCCGTACACCAGAAGTATGGCGGCGTAATCCCCGAGCTCGCATCACGCGCCCACCAGCAGAATATTATTCCTGTGGTGGACACCGCACTGCGCGAGGCAGGCACGACAATCGACAAGATTGATGCCATAGCCTTTACGCGTGGACCCGGCTTGCTCGGCTCGTTGCTCGTTGGCGTATCGTTCGCTAAGGGACTATCTATTGCCCACAACATTCCCCTTGTGGAGGTGAACCACTTGCAGGGACACATCCTATCGCACTTTGTCGATCTCCCCGACAGAGAGCTTCCACACCCCAACTTTCCATTCCTCGCCCTCTTGGTGAGCGGTGGTCACACCCAGATTGTACGTGTGGACTCTCCAACCGAGATGGAGATTATCGGCACGACGATTGACGATGCCGCAGGTGAGGCGTTCGACAAGTGCGCCAAGGTTATGGGGCTCCCCTACCCTGGCGGCCCAATTATCGACCGTCTGGCAAAGGAGGGTAACGACAAGGCCTTCAAGTTTGCTAAACCTCACGTCGAGGGCGAGTTTGACTACTCGTTCTCAGGCCTAAAGACATCGTTCCTCTACACACTACGCGATGCCGTTAAGCTCGACCCCGATTTCGTAGAGAAGAACAAGGCCGATCTATGTGCATCGCTACAGCGCACGATTGTGGATATCCTTGTAGATAAGCTAATTAAAGCATCGAAAGCAACGGGTATTAAGGATATTGCCATTGCTGGTGGCGTATCGGCAAACTCGGGTCTTAGAGAGGGCATCACCGAGGCTGGCCGTCGTCGCGGATGGCGCACATTCCTTCCCGAATTGAAGTTCACGACCGACAATGCAGCGATGATCGCCATGGCGGGTTACTACCGCTACCAAGCAGGCGAGTTAAGCTCACTCGAAGTATCGCCCGTAGCTCGTCTCCAAGACTTGGAGAAGCGCGAGTAAGACAAAATCTAAGGGCTCTCGAATTTCGGGAGTCCTTTATTAATTTCGCTAAATTATTGGCTCGATGAAAAACTCCTCACCCCTACCCTACAACGACTACGGAAGCGCCATGCAACGTCGCTTCGGAGGCCGTGTGCAAAAACTCGCTATCGACGCAGAATTAGGGTGC
>JAFYXB010000049.1 GCA_017546345.1 Alistipes sp.
AAAGTTTACCCAACTTTAGTAGCTAGTGATACAAATGATTACGTAGCAACTGAAGATATTTATGCTGAAAATATAGAAGAGTTTAGGGACGTTTTTTTGAGAAATATATTTTTTGCAAAAAAATATAGACAAATTACGCGAAGCGAGGCATGCGAAATACAAGGATTTCCTTCGGATTTTATTCTGCCTGAATCTCGTCCTCGTTGGATGAAATTAATCGGTAATAGTGTGGCAGTTAAACTAATAGAGAAATTGGTGGATTCTGTTGTTTCAACAGGTGTTTTTTGTGAAGATGATTACATAGAAAGACATATCGAAATGACCAATGACAATGTTATACAAAAAACCTTGTTTTAATTAAAACAAATTAATAATAATGGCGTATGTAGTGAACCATGTAGTTCCCACATACGCCTATTTTTTATTCACAACCCATCTTCGAAAGATGCTTGATTTCAGTGCTTTACTTTTAAAACCGCTATATACCTTTTACACACTGGAAATGGACTTACATACACCCACTATGTAGCCTTCTATGTAGTATTTTGCAATTTTCGTAAAACCCAATACTGAAAATCAATCAGTTAAAAATTAAAAGACCTGTCCAAGAGGTAGCCATATTGCATATTTGTATATCGCCTTATTATACGATACCCTCAACACTACCATCCTCCGCGAGGTGGATATTACCTGCCTGAGGTGTCTTGCTAAGACCTGGCATACGCATAATATCTCCAGCCAAAGCCACAACGAAACCACTACCTGCATTAAGCTCGATATCCTTGATGTTGATCTCGAAGCCCTCGACGCTACCATAGCGCTTAGCATCGGCACTGAACGAGAACTGCGTCTTGGCGATACATACGGGCAGATTACCCATACCCCACTTCTCCAAGAGAGCAATCTCCTTCTGTGCACGTGGACCAAAGACTACCGATCCCGCACCGTAGATATTCTTCGCAACCTTCGTAATCTTCTCCTTAAGGCTATCCTCGAGGTCGTATGCATAGTTGATAGGAGCCGATGGCTGGTTCTCGATAAGCTCTACTGCAGCATGTGCCAAATCTGCGGCACCTGCACCACCCTCAGCGTATGCGTTGTTGATCACGCAACGTACGCCCAACTGCTCGCAGTGCTCCATAACCATTGCGATCTCATCGTCGGTATCGCTTGCAAAGCGGTTGAAGCATACCAATACTGTCTGACCAAACTTACGGAGGTTAGCGACATGGCGATCGAGGTTTGCAAAGCCCTGCTTCAAGCCCTCGGCATTAGGCAACTTAATCTCGGTCTCGGGCACGCCACCGTGCATCTTAAGAGCGAGGGTTGAGGCTACCAACACCGTGAGGTCGGGCTTAAGACCTGCCTGACGGCACTTGATGTCGAGGAACTTCTCGGCACCGAGATCAGCACCGAAACCTGCCTCGGTCACGGTATAGTCGGCCAAGGTCATAGCCATACGTGTTGCGATAACCGAGTTACAGCCGTGTGCGATATTGGCAAATGGACCGCCGTGGATAATTACGGGGTTGTGCTCCGTAGTCTGCACGAGATTGGGGTTGATAGCATCCTTAAGAAGTGCCACCACAGCACCCGTCACACCGAGGTCATTGACCGTAAAGGGGGTATCGTCGTAGCGCACACCGAGTACGATGCGGCCAATACGAGCGTAGAGGTCATCGACATTACGTGCGAGGCAGAGGATAGCCATAATCTCCGACGCAGGTGTGATGTCGAAGCCCGTCTCTGTAGGGATGCCATTTGCCGAGCCACCAAGACCCGATACGATATTGCGCAACGAGCGGTCGTTCATATCGAGCACTCGACGCCACATAACCTTCTTCAAGCCCACCTGTGTCGAGCGGTTGTGGTAGAGGTAGTTATCCAACAATGCAGCAATAAGATTGTTCGCCGATGTGATGGCGTGGAAGTCACCCGTGAAGTGGAGGTTGATATCCTCCGAGGGCAATACCTGGGCATAACCACCACCTGTTGCACCACCCTTCATACCGAAGCAGGGGCCGAGCGAAGGCTCACGCAAGGCGATGATAGCCTTCTTGCCGATGTGGTTCAGGCCCATACCAAGACCAATGCTAACGGTAGTCTTACCCACACCCGCCTTTGTTGCGGTGATCGCCGTAACGAGGATAAGATGATTCTTAGCCACGCGCTTATCGTCGATAAGCTTATACGGAATCTTGGCGATATACTTACCGTAGTTAAATACCTCCTCATCGGGTACTCCGATGCCAGCTGCTACCTCGCGGATATTCTTGAGCTTCGTCTCGCGAGCAATTTCGATATCTGATTTCATCTCTTTGGTTCATATTAGAGCCCACATTGGGGACTCTGGTTAGTACTATTTATTATATTCTATTTCGTTAGCTTCAATGTTGTACACTAATCGCACCACATTGATTTTCTTGCTGGCAAAAGTAGTAAAAAATCAATAAAACACCTATTTTTAGCGATAATAAATATTTATATGGCTATAAACACAGCCAACACTCGCTATCTTTCGAAGGTTCAATATGCTAAAAATGTGACTCACGCATTGTTAAACCACGAAAAATCGCTATCTTTGAACCATAATGTTTGCATAATTCTAAAACCTAAATTATATGAAAGCATTTCGATTTTTTGCACTTTTACTCTGTGCACTAACCCTCTCGTTGGTAGCATGTGAGCCAGACACCCCACAGGTAGAACCCGAGCCCGAGCAGACAGCGTTGAGCTTCGAGGCGAGCGTTTCATCTGTAGGCAAGACCTCGATGCAGTTTTGCATCATCCCATCGGATCTCGAGGCTGAGTACTTCGTATTCGTAATCGACAAGGAGACAGCCGAGGAGTACACCAAGGATGAGTATCTCGTAGCAACTATCTACCAGGACATCGCCAATGATGCAGCAAAGAACGGTAAGCTCTTCGCTGAGTATATGGCCGAGGTTGTAGACAAGGGCATCCTTGAGGATAGCTACACAGGTCTTGCAACAGGCACCGACTACTACCTATTGGTATTTGGCGTAGATGCAGCTAAGGAGTATGCACAGTGCAGCGACCTCTGCCGCGTGGAGTTCCGCACACTCGATGTAGAGCAGTCGGAGGCGGGCTTCAATGTCACTACGCTTGTCGAGAACAACAGCGTGACATTCAGCGTAACCCCCGAGGAGAGCAATATGAGCTGGCACCTCTTCAGCGTAACCACAGCGTTGTACAACCAGTACACCAACCCCAATGGCGACTATGGTTGGAGTAAGGAGTATTTCTTCTCGATGTACTTCCAGGATGAGATTAACAACCTCCTGGGCGCAGGCTACTCTCAGCAGCAGGTTATCGACAGCCTCATCTTTAACGGCGCTCTCGAGCTTCAGGCTAAGGGCCTTAACGCCAATACCGACTATACATACCTCATCTCAGGCGTGTTGTTCGACAGCGAGGGCTTGTTCATCATCACCGATGCAACAGTAGGCAGCTACACCACAGGCGAGGCTGCTAAGACAAACCTTACATTCGACATCAAGATTACAGATGTTCAGCAGATGAAGGCTTCATTTACGATTGTTCCAAGCAACAATAGCCAGATTTACTGCGCACTTGTCGATGTGTGGGATGGCGTAAGCGACGCTAATACTGTGATGAACCAGATCGTTGATCAGTGGGGCGGTTGGATGTCTATCATGGCTAACGACAAGGGCGTGGTAAACCACAAGGATTTCAGCCTTCCAGCAGCCGATACAGACTACTATGTCATCGCCTTCGGTTACGATGGTGGCATCACCTCGGATGCTTGTATGGCTACGTTCCACTCGTTGCCCGGTGGCAAGGCCGAGGATTGCAAGTTCGAGATGAAGAGTAGCTCTGCTACGCCTTATGGCTTCGAGCTTCGAATTACATCGTCTGATCCTACCATCTACTACACTCCAGGCATCTGCACCGCAGATCAGTTCAACGAGGAGGAGTTCATCGCCTTGGAGGAGGAGACCTTCCAGTACTACTTGGAGGGTACTCAGGAGTTCGACCCCAGCGCAACTGTTGCCGAGGTGTTCGATCAGTACTACTACAATGGCAATAGCAACCTCTCGGTATCGGGTATCGCAGCCGACACGGAGTATATGGGCTACGTATTCGTATTCGACATCAAGACAGGTAAGGTTATCCGCACAATCACCTTTGACAAGGTTGCACGCACCGCTCCTCTTGGCACCGTACTTCCATCTATCGAGCTTGTCGGCTACTACTCAGGTGACGATGAGGCAGGTACTATCTTCGGTCAGCCCGCAGCAACTAAGGGCAAGGCGATTACGGTTGTTAAGTACGATGACTTCGATGGCGCACGTATGCTCTATACAACAATGGTTGGTGACGACTGCACAAATGTTACAGCATACCCCGATGCTGAGATTTGGAGCCTAACATCGGGCCTTTGGAATAAGTGCCCTATTTCGGAGCCATATACATTCTACCTCGCTGAGTGGGAGGCTATTCAGACAGCTCTTTGCTATGCAACAGACGGCTCAGGCAACCCTGGCGGTATCGCACGTTGCTATACTAAGGCTTCAGCCGAGGAGAAGAGTCCTATCGAGGAGCTTCGCGATCTCTACACTTCGCTTACAGCCGCAGAGAGCAGCTGCCTTCCTGCTAAGTCGGCAGTGGTTGGCACAGCGGCACAGGCTACAATGTGGCGTCCCGAGGTAGTCGAGGTTAAGAATTTGGAGCCTCGCGCTATCGCTTCAGAGGAGGCTGTTAGCGCTATCGAGCCTACGATGCTCCACGTAGATAGCGACGCTTTCTTGCCTCGCTATGTGCTTCGCACAAAGTAGCAATATACTACCGTATAACAATAGAGGGTTGTCCTGCGGGACAGCCCTCTATTATTATATGGTATCGTCATCATCGTCGTCTTCAAGGCTAAATGGTGGCATATCACGCCACTCTCCTATAGATTTACCATTGTAGTCGAACTCGGCCCACAACCCATCGCGCTCAACCCAGGCCGTACCACTCTCGGCCAAGAATACGACATTGCTATACATTGGCGGGATTATCTCGTGGCCATTACGGTCGATCAGACCAGCACGCTGCGCCTTATCTTTCACCACGGCACGCCCCTCAACAAAGTTCTCCACCCACGAATAGCGTGGCTCGATAACCACACGATCTCTCTCGTCCATAAAACCATAGCTACACTTACATCTGAAACGGCGACGATTTTCGACAAGAGGCTCACCCCACGATTTATCGGTTGTGTATGGCGATAGCTCCTCGTTGGCTACCATTGTGTTTATGGTATCGCTCATAGCATTGTCAGCAATGGCTACGCGCAGAGCATCAAATGCTGCCTCATCGCCACCAGCACCACGTGTGGCATAATAGGCTCTACACAGATGCCACGCTCCATCCTCATCCACAACGATATTGTCGATATGGAGATTATTGTGCGATATATCGTACTTTATCATCTTCGAGCGCAACACCTCCAAGGCCGACATAAGCGTCGAGCGAGAGGAGAAGTAGAGCAACTCTCGCAGTGGCATATAGCCTACGGGAAGCTCCTCGACAATAATCGGACAGCAAAGAGGTTGCGGCATATCGACACGCAGGGCGTTGTGATGAATATCGAAGTGTAAAATATCGCCACGAGCAGCCGCAACAGACTGATTAGCAGCGAGTGTAAGGCGCATAGCCTCACGGCTAATCGGAGCATATATCATCACAGGGGCATATCCAACAACAGCCTCACACTCGGCGAAATGTTTGCTACGTGTAAGGCTCTGAAGATTAGCTCTTACACCCTTTGGCGATGAGATATAGCGGTCGGAGAATTGCAGTGCCGTACGGAATGTATTAATGGTGCATATTCCCATAATATCTACATTAGATTAGTGTTATCGCTTAAAGCCAATACTCTCCGAGCCAATGTTTAGTATCGAAAAGAGTTCTATCGGCGAGGCATTGAAAGCTACAGCACGATAGGGCCCAGCCTCCTGCGACTGAATAATATCGGCAATTAGCGGCTCGAGGCTCTGCGGGATACTACTCGACATATCGAAGAGCATCTGTCGGTAGCCATCCTCCGTGCTATAGCCTCTCTCCGCAGGGAAAAGCGTGCTCGATGTGAGTTCGTCGAGCGTCGATAGATGCACGTTGATAAACAGCGTATGGCCATCGGCCGTATGCGTATTCTTAATGCTCTGAGCAATAGTGACCAGATCCTCGGCACTTGCATCGTTGCACTCACCATCCGTTATGTTGATGACTACGGGAGGAAAACTATGGTAGTTATCCGAGCAAGAGCACCACTCCTCAACTATAGCGTGAAGCTCAATAAGTGCTTCGTACATCGGTGTATGCCCCGCCGATATGGGGTTAATCCAAGGTCTGTAGCTAAATGGCGAACTTACAACACCGCCATTGTCGAGTTGTTGATCCAGATGTATAACCTTATGAGCTGGCGCAAACTTCGAAAGGTATTTCACGCTGACAAAACCGTTGCCAAGCACCTCGGGGAGTAGCGAGCGTATGCTCTGCTCCTGATATCCGATTACGGCGATGTCGTAATAGTCGCGAACGATGTGATGGCGTGTGGCACGCTCCATAAGTTCATCAATAATCATATTGCTAACCAAGGCTACGGCCTCGGCCTTGCTCATCACGACATTGTTGAGTCTGGTCATACCACCCATCGATGCCGAGCAGTCAAGCATCAATACAAAAGCGCCTCTATTGTGGTGCGTGATTTGTTGTTGGTACATATTTGTATCCTATCTATAGTTGGTTGACTGGTCGAATATTAATACAAATATAAGTAAAAAAAAGGCTCTAAAAAATAAAATTGGCCCCAAAAGTTATTAAACCTTCTGGGGCCAACTCTACTATTTAGACTGAGGTCTACTTGTACAACTCTACGTCTGATGTCTCCGACTCAGAAATTGCTGTATATGCCTCGGCAACCTTCTTTGAAGCATACTTCAAGAAGATCTTTGCAGGCGCAACATAATCCTCAACCTCGTTCGCCTGGCGCAACAAGATGTGTGAGAGAATGATGTAACCAGCGATCTCAACCAAGCGACGTGAATGCAACTCCTTATATCCTACGCACTCCTTATCCAACGCCTCAACACGCTCCGTAGCCTTTACGAACAACTCGCGCAATGCCACAAGTTTCTCACCCATAGCGCGTGTAGCCTCATTGTGAGCCAACTCCTCGTAGCGCATAATCTGCTCGAGGTATGTACCCTTAGTTACGTGGTTGATAGCAGCAACAACCTGTAGCTGTGTTGTACCCTCGTAGATATTCAAGATACGAGCATCGCGGAACAAACGCTCGCAAGCGTAGTCCTTCATATAGCCCGAACCACCGTGTACCTGGATTGAGTCGTAAGCAACCTCGTTAGCAAACTCCGAAGAGAACATCTTTGCCAAAGGTGTAAAGCCATCGGCCAAGCGGTTGTAGAACTTCATCTCCTGACGCTCCTCAGCCGTAAGACCACGCTCCTGCTGGATGTGCGCCAACTGCTTGTAGATATCCACAAAGCGAGCTGTCTCATATAACATTGCACGCGATGCCAAGGTCTTAGCCTCCATATTCTTAAGCATCTCGGCAACAGCCGCAAACTTATCAATCGACTTACCAAACTGCTCACGCTCCGCAGCATACTTCAACGCCTCGCGGTAAGCAGCCTCGCAAAGACCTGTAGACTGTGCAGCGATACCCAAACGCGCAGCGTTCATCAACGACATAACGTACTTGATAAGACCCATCTTACGATCACCAACAAGCACTGCGGGAGCATTGTTGAACACGAGCTCACACGTTGGCGAGCCCTTGATACCGAGCTTATTCTCGATACGACGCACCTTAACGCCGCCATCACGCTTGTCGTAGATAAGCATCGAAAGACCACGTGCATCCTTAGTGCCCTCCTCGGTACGAGCCAACACCAACGAGATGTCGCCATCACCGTTAGTGATGAAGCGCTTACAGCCGTTCAAACGCCATACGCCAGCCTCCTCGTCCCATGTAGCCTTGAGCATCACAGCACCAAGATCCGAACCTGCATCTGGCTCGGTAAGGTCCATTGCGCAAGTCTCACCAGCCGATACACGAGGTAAGTACTTAGCCTTAATCTCCTCGGTTGCGAACTCGTTGATAGTCTCGGCACAATCCTGCAAGCCCCAGATATTCTCGAAACCTGTATCGCCACGTGACACCATCTCGTTAGCCATAGCGAAGCACGTAACAGGCATATTCAAACCATCGAAACGACGGGGAAGAGTCATACCGCTAAGACCTGCCTCGATCAACGCCTCGATATTGCGTACCGTACCTGAAGCATACTCCACGTGGTCATTAACAACACGGGGGCCCTCATGATCTACGCTCTCAGCGTTGGCTGCGATAACCTCGCCCGACACCTCACCAACGATCTCCAACACGCGACGGTATGAGTCGAGAGCATCCTCAACATTATGAGGAGCATAGTCGTAGTGAGCAGCATCGGCAAAGTTACGCTCCTTAAGCTCGATAATTCTCTGCATCAAAGGATGCGAGAGGTGATACTGTAAATCCTTGTTATCTAGAAAAAAGTTTGCCATAGCTCCTACTTCGAATTTTGCTTGTAATACTTAATCATTTTGGGGATAACCTCCTCAACGCTACCGGTGATAGCATAGTCAGCAATCTTGTTGATTGGAGCCTCGGGATCGGTGTTGATAGATACGATCATCGCCGAGCCATCCATACCTGCTGTATGCTGAATCTGTCCTGAGATACCGCAAGCGATATAGAGCTTAGGACGTACCGTAACGCCTGTCTGACCAATCTGACGCTCATGCTCCGTGAAGCCTGCATCGACCGCAGCACGCGAAGCACCTACCTCGCCACCGAGGACATCTGCCAACTCGTGAACGAGCTTGAAGCCCTCCTTAGAGCCTACGCCGTAGCCACCAGCCACGATAATCGAAGCACCCTTAATGTTGATCTTACGCTCCTCGATGTGACGCTCAACGATACGCACCGCAAGGTCGGTATCCTTAACCATCTTCTGCCACTCGATCTCACGAATCTCACCCGCTGCAGGTGTTGCGAGCTCCTCCTTGCGCATCACACCCTCGCGAACGGTAGCCATCTGAGGACGGCACTCGGGGTTCACGATAGTTGCGATGATGTTACCACCAAATGCTGGACGAATCTGATAGAGCAACGAGTCGTACTCCTTACCTGTCTTTGCATCCTTGTGCTCACCGATTACCAACTCGGTACAGTCGGCCGTAAGACCGCTGTGAAGAGCCGATGATACACGTGGCGCAAAATCACGACCTACGGGAGTTGCACCAAAGAGTGCAATCTGTGGCTTCTCCTGCTCGATAAGACCTACCATAATGGCTGTGTGGGGCAGAGTGCGGAAAGGTGCGAAGATCTCATCCTCGGCAACCCATACTGTGTCGGCACCATACTTAGCAAGCTCCGCTGCAAGGTGCTTAACGCTCTTACCAGCAACGACAGCCTCAAGTTTCACGCCCAACGTGTTGGCCAACTCACGGCCCTTGGTGAGAAGCTCCAGAGATACATCAGCAATCTGCTGCTCCTCAATCTCGATATATACAAATACGTTATTCATACTCTCCTTGGTTTAACCGAGCGTGTGGCTCGCGATAAGTTCCTGCATCAAAGACTCGATATCTTTGTCATCAGCCGTGAGCTTCTTAGCCTCCTTAGCCTGGAATACGACATTCTCGATCTTCTTTACCTTCGTAGGCGAACCCGACAAGCCGAGCTGCTCGGGATCGGGATTAACATCCGCTGCTGCAAACTCGATGATGTGCAAGTAGGGACGCTCCTCGATGAATGCCTTACGATCCTCAGTAGCCACTGCGAGCTCCGATGTTGCAAGAGCATACTTATATTTCATTACGCGCTTAGCGTTGCGAGGACGACACTCCTTAGCCGAAGCATTCACCGTGATAACCGCAGGGAGTGGCGATACAACCACCTCTGAGCCACGCTCCAAGCGACGCTTGATGGTAATCTCCGTATCACAAATGTCGATAAGCTCCTCGGCGTATGTCACCTGTGGCAAGTCGAGCTTCTGTGCAACCTGAGGACCTACCTGAGCGGTATCGCCGTCGATAGCCTGACGACCTGCTACAACGATATCTGGCTCGATCTTGCGAAGTGCACACGATAGAGCATATGATGTTGCGAGTGTATCCGAACCTGCAAACTCCTTACCCGATAACAAATAACCGCCATCAGCACCACGCCACATTGCCTCACGTATAACATCGGCAGCGCGCTGTGGACCCATTGTCAAAACATATACTTGAGCACCCTCCATACGGTCCTTCATCTGAAGAGCCATCTCCAAGGCGTTCAAATCTTCGGGGTTGAAGATTGCTGCTAAAGCGGCACGGTTTACCGTACCCTCCGGAGTCATGGCATCCTTGCCGACATTACGAGTGTCGGGCACCTGCTTCGCCATAACTACGATTTTCGTTACTTTCTTCATATCTATTATTAATATATGTGTTTCTTTCGTTACTGCCACCTGCACCAAAATTGGTAAAAAAGTACTCTATTTCGCACAGACCTAATCGTTCAAATATACTCATTTTCGCCTAAATAGGTATATTTTTTAGAGCTTTTTTGAGTACTTAGTTTACAACACGCTAATAATCAATCAGATGCAATTTTATGACATTTTTCCGTTTTTCCACCAACCTTTTATCTTTATAAACGAACAGAGAGCTACTCATCGAGGTCTATGCCGATACGTCGATAGCAATTTATTAGATTGTAAGCAATTACCTCGCTACGAAAACGTGTTGCGTACTCTCTACCCTGCGCCGACATACTCTCTCTTAGCTCGGCATCGCCCGCCACGCGCTCGATAGCCTCCTTAAGTTCGCGATGATTTGTTGGCGAGACATAGATCGAACCAACGCCTCCAGCCTCCTCATGGCTCGAACCGCTCGTCGCGATTACAGGCACACCCATAGTGAGCGCCTCGACGATACTCTGTCCGAAACCCTCGTAGAACGAGGCATTTATAAAGAGCTCTGCCTCGGCATATATCGCAGGAAGATCGCTATTGGGCACACCATAGAGTATCTTCACTCTATTCTCCAAGCCCAACGACTTCAGACGATGGCAAATACGCTCGCTATTTCCCGTGCCACGGCCAACGATTACCAACTGCAACTCCTTGTCCTGCAACTCGGCCATAGCCTCAACAATAAGGCTTATGTTCTTTCTTTCGCTCTGCGTACCCACGGTGAGCATATAGCGCTTGGGCAAACCATAGCGACTACGCACCTCGTCACGCTGCTGCTCATCGAGTGGTTTATAGAAGCACTTATCGCAACTGCGATATATTACATCAATCTTATCGGGATCTATGTGCAGATGTTTTACCGCATCGCTCTTTACGGAGTCGCTAACCGCAACAATACGATCAGCGATATGCAGCATATAGGCAGTGTGTATCTTCTGCCACGCACGCTTCAGCGGATTATGATATGATGTGAGGTGTAGGAACTCGAGGTCGTGTAGCGTTATGACACCACGTATGTTGTGATATGCCAGACCGAGCGGCAGCTCTCCAGCAAGACCATGAAATAGCGCCACATCGCCCCTCTCGGCATCCTTCGCCAAACGGAATGTGCGCCACAGCCACGTCAGCTTACGCCACAAGCCACCATCGGGCTCCATCGACTCGATGTTTGCGCGATTGTCGAGCGCATCGTAGGCAGGGTTGGGGTGACGCTTTCGTACGTACATTCGTACGTAGCAGTGACGCGGTGAGGCAGCAGCCAACGCATCAATCATCGAACGAGAGTAGTTTCCCAAGTCGGTGTTGTTGGTATTGGCATAGTGCGCATCAAAGCCTATTGTATATCCGTGCTTCATCTTTACAAGCCTTTTTACAGCCCTGAATTATGGCCGCTATTTGGCAAAGTTAATAATTTTTTGCTAGATTATACTACTCTATCGCCAATTTTCAACGCTGACAAGATTTATTTGAACGAAATCGCACGGCAAGAGATTTTATGCCGAGATATATGTTATTGAATGATAACCAGACAAGTAGCTACTGAGAAAGAGGTCGTATAGGGACAAAAAAATTGAGACATTCGAAAGGTATTCGACGCGGCAGCCATCCTGCTCGCTGTCTTAGTAACAAAACATGGTATCTCATTTTTGGATTACCATCTTTTGCTACAACCCTCCGATTGCCTCTCCAACCTAAAACTACTAACCTAAATGAACCTTAAAACTTCACTGCAAAGATACGGCGAAAGTTTGAATCGTGCAACTTTTTTATTAAAATTTTTCAATAATTATTTTATAAATTTTATTAACGGTGATTTTTGAGGGATGAACTGAGCGATTTAGGCGACGAACGGGAGAGGCGTTTTTGCGTGATTTTTAGCTATTTGGGAGCAAATAGACGAATGTGGCGTAGCGCAAGAGGCGGCGTGAGAGCGCGTCGCTTTGATGGGCGCAAGCAAAAGCTTGCTTTTGGGATCGAACCAACACCCTTGATAGGGAGCGCATCTAAAGGTGTTTATTGGGAGTATGGGACAAGCGACAACTCAGCAACACCATTAATTAGCTCCACCACCTAATTTCTTGTTAGAAGCCGTGAGATGTGGTGCATCACAAAAGAAACCATCTCGGGATAGTACATCGAGTACAGCCCGAGATGGTTTACTTTTGGTGAATGTGCCGCAGATTGCAGCTTATCACAAGAAATTACTTCTTAGGAGTAGCCTTAATCTTAATCTTTGCGAGTGCCTTAACGAGCGCCTCGTCATTGGTCTTAGCAGGATCGTAAGTTACTGTTACGGTCTTTGTGTCTACATCAACCTTTACCTCCTTAACACCCTTCTCGTAAGGAATAGTGTTGTTCACCTTCTTAGCGCAACCTGCACAGTCGATATCGGTAACAAACTCTGTTGTTACGGTCTTCTTCTCATTCTTAGGCTCCTGAGCATTTGCGATACCAAGGCTAAAGAGTGCCACGAGGCACAATGCGATAATCTTTTTCATAATCTATACGCGTTTTAATTGTTTTAGTTATCTCGATTAGTAGATGTTTAGGCGCAAGCCGATATAGAACTTACGACCCATAAGTGGACCCCATACCATTGATGAGTTGAAGCCTTGATCGTATGGCGTCTCGCCCTCCATGATGATAGGCGCCGAGCCGTGGCCGTTGCGGCCCTGCACATAGTTGGCGATATTCTCGCAACCAAGGTATAGCGTGAGGTTACTCATCTTGTAGCTCACCTGCGCAAAGAACATAGGATAGATAGGCGAGAGCGTAGGATCTGTCTGCGCCTTATTCAAGTCGCCGTCGAGCTGAGGTAGACGCATAGGACCGTTGAGCTGTGCTGTAGCATCGAACACCCAGCGACTCACGGCATACTGAATATTGATAAGGCCCTTGTAGCGCGATGTTAGAGGACGCTCAACAAGATAGTGCGAATCGTCGCGTGTCAAGACATACTTCGCGTTAGTGTAGCGGAACGTAGCGAAGAGGTCGAAGCCACGGAATGGTGTCCAGTTGAAATCGACCTGGAAGTTATCCGTGAACGATGAGCCTCGCGTATTATATATAAGTATAGAGTTATCAGCAGTCTCCTGATCGAAAATCATTGTATTGAAGAACTGCGAACGGAAGTAGTCGAAGCTGATAGTTGCCTGATCGTCACCCGCAAGAGGGAATGTCTGCGCAAGGCTACCACCCACGGTCAATGCCTGCTCCATATCGTCACCATGCTCCACAAAGCCCTCGGCAAAACGGATGTCACGCGATGTTGCCATCATCCAGATATTATCCGTGATGAGGTTCTGGCGGCGTGAGCCCATACCTGCCGATGCACGGAACGTAGTGCGAGGAGTGATGCTCCAGCGGATATGCGAACGGGGAGTGATAAGGAAGCGGCGGTTGTTAGCCTGGTTCTGAATGTAGTAGTCGCCACCAATCAACGAGTAGTCGCCACGAAGACCGAGTACAAACGAGAACTTCTCCTCAATGTTGTATGTATACTCAGCATATACACCTGGCTCAACAGTGTAGGCATCGTCTGTCCAGATGGGGTTGTGATAAGCACTACCATCGCGCTTAGGATTGTGCTGAATATATCCGTTGTCCATCAAGCGTGCATTGAGCGACACACCTGCATTGAGCGACGAACGCTGCGTGAAGTAGTGCGCATACATCGCATTGAAGCGGAACGAGTCCTCGATAACATCTACGGTGTTAAGACCGAAATATGAGTTTGTGAGGTAGTTATCGTAGTCGAGGATAAATGCGATGTTGTTCTGCACAGCATCTGCTGGGTCGCCCGTGAAGGTACGCTCATAACCAACAGGAATACCCGCCTTAGCATAGGCGTTGATATTGCGATTGTTGATAATCGAGCCGTAGAGCGTGTTGAACGGATCCTCGATCATCTGGTTGAACATATCCTTCTTGAAGCCCATCTGACCACCGAGGCGGTTCTCGTTTACGACCTTCCAGCCCCAACGCACCTGTACACCGTCGCTATTCTGCCACAACCACTTGTTAGCCACGTTAATCTGGTTGGCCTTAGGCATATCCACAAAGCCGTCGTGGTTCATATCGTGCGATGCTGTATCGAGCGAACCGTGCGCCATGATAACTGTCGAGAGACTCTTATCTTTAGTCAATGGAATTGCCGATGATACGTTGATCTCGGGACGAAGCTCCGAGTCGAAATAGAGGTTAAGGAAGAAACGCTCATCGTCGGTAGGCTTGCGGTGCTCGAGGTTGATCTGGCCTGTGATAGCCTCGTGACCTGCCGTCACCGAAGCAACACCCTTAGATACCTGAATAGAGTTGAGCCACATACCTGGCGTGTAGCTAAGGCCGTATGCTGCACCTGCACCCATCATAACAGGGCGGTTCTCATCCAAAATCTGAGTGTAAGTACCAGCCAAGCCGAGCATCTTAATCTGACGAGCACCCGAGATAGCGTCGCTATAACCTACGGTTACCGATGCTGAGTTCTCGAACGACTCGGCGAGCGAGCAACAAGCCATCTTACAGAGTCCCGCAAACGAGATCTGCTCCTGGCGTGTGATACCCGAAGTCTTAGCATAATTACCACGCTGCTGACCCTCGATAACCACCTCGTCGATATCTACCGATGAAGGGCGAAGCTCAATAGTGATCTCATGCTGATCGCGATCATCGAGCAACAACTCCATAACATCGTAGCCGAGATAGTCTACCACGAGTGTCTCGAAGCCCGAAACGCGCTTGATAGAGAACGAACCATCGACAGAGGTTGTTGCACCTGCCGTAGTGTTCTTCCAAAATAGTGATGCTCCGATAAGGGGCTGACCGTTCTCCGCGTCTACAACCTTACCTGTGAGCGTACGCTGTGCCGCAGCCACAAAGGGAAGGCACAACACGATGATAAGAGAAAGAATTATTTTTTTCATAGTATTACTCCGTTTTGGATTATGATAGTTTGAAGTTTGGGCTAATAGGAAGGCGGCAGATCTATGCCGCATGGCCGACTACGGAGTACGTACTCGACCTTATGCCAAAACGGGAGGGGCACGCAACGCCCTCGAAGAGATAAATGCCGTCTGCAACGGCTCGGCTTCATCGCCACCACTACGTGGCAGATACGAAGCAATGCAATCCACAAGACCTCGATCGGTCGAGGGGATGACATCCGAAAGAAGATTAAGGATCTGCAACACCACATAGCGCGAGTCGCTACGCTGCTGCATATCTACAGCATAGTAGCCCTGAGCCTCCTCCAATGTGGGGTGGTCGTGGCTGCAATAATCCTGCTCGAAGGCAAGTTCACCACAGCTGCAATCCTCAGCGTGTGCACAGAGCTCCACAGCGTGGCTATGATGCCCGTCACAAGTGAGCACTGAGAGCGACGAGAAGAGCGCAGCAGTGATGTATATCACCGCCAAAAATAGCGCAAATATCGATCTTCTCAGCTCTAACATATTGCTCTCAATCGTAATTCTTAGACTCAAAGATTAGCGAACATCCTCCAACAAGCCACACTCCTCGAGTTTGTCGAGCCAACGCTGCGCATCGCGCATCGCCACCTCATCGTCGATACCATAGGACTCAGCCAAAAGGTCGGCAACCTTGTTTACGTCGAACGATTTACCCTCAAGGGCATTCCACAGATATAGGGCGCTCTCGTTGAGAGAGATAATACGTGTGAGGTCGCTGAACGAGCTACCCTGCATGATTACAACGTGCTCTCCGGCCATCTCACGAACTTTGTACTGCTCTTTAATCTTCATCTATTTATGCTTATTATGCTTAATTACGCCGCAAAGTTAATAACTTTTTCACTAATCGCAACATTTTACATATCTTTGTGGTGTGAATAGGAGGATAACAAACGACAATAGACCATCTATTACAATAGATGAGGCGCTAAAAAAATGGTGGGGATACGATAATTTCCGCCCTATGCAGCGTGACATCATCGAGTCGGTTATCTCTCGTCGCGACACCCTTGCTCTGATGCCGACGGGAGGTGGCAAGTCGCTCACCTACCAGATTCCCGCAATGGTGATGGAGGGATTGTGCATTGTCGTAACACCGCTTATCGCCCTGATGAAAGATCAGGTCGATGCGCTACGAGCACGTGGCATACCTGCCGTAGCCGTACACTCAGGCATGGATTCCCGACGCATCGAGATAGCGTTGGACAACTGCGCCTATGGCGATATCAAGCTCCTATACATAGCCCCCGAGCGTCTTGCAACAGAGGCCTTTAAGGTGCGTCTTCGCCGCATGAACGTATCTCTCATCGCCGTAGACGAAGCACACTGCATATCGCAGTGGGGTTACGATTTCAGGCCCTCATATCTGCGTATCGCCGAGATACGCCGCGAAGCACCCAATGCCACATTCCTCGCCTTGACAGCCTCGGCTACGGAGCGTGTCGTGGAGGATATTATGTACCACCTGGGCTTCAGCAAACCCCACGTGCTACGTTCGAGCTTTGCTCGCCCCAACCTTGCCTATGCCGTACGCATCGTCGATGACAAATATAGCCAACTCCTACGCATCATCGAGAATGTCGAGGGGTCGGGCATCGTCTATATGCGTTCTCGCGAAGGTTGCGAGGAGCTTGCCGAGAGGTTGCAAAACGATGGTATAAATGCAAAGTTCTACCACGCTGGATTACCCAATCTCGAGCGTGCAATGCGACAAGATGAGTGGACCAACGGCCGTGTACGTGTTATCGTTGCCACGAACGCCTTTGGTATGGGTATCGACAAGAGCGATGTGCGCTTTGTGGTGCACTACGCCATGTGCGATTCGCTGGAGGCATATTATCAGGAGGCGGGGCGTGCAGGTCGTGATGGCCGCCGCAGCTACGCCGTACTTCTTGCGACAAAAGACGACGGCTCGCGTGTCGAAAAACTCTTCAAATCGGAGTTCCCGCCAATAGCCGAGATAAAGTCTATTTACGAGAGTATATGCAACTATTTGCAGATCGCTTTGGGCGATGGCGAAGATGGTTCGTTCGTCTTCAATATCTATGAATACTGTCATCTTAACCATCTATCTATCAACAAGGTGACAAGCGCGCTTAAGATATTGGAACAGAACAACTATATGACCCTTTTGGACGAGTGCGACAACCCCGCAAAACTGATGTTTTCGTGTAGCCGTGATTCGCTCTATAGGCTCAATGCAGGGGGCAACGACATGGATCTGATGCTACGCACCATACTGCGCATGTACAACGGTGTCTTCACCCACTTTCGTTCTATCGACGAGTTGCACATTGCCGCCACGTCGGGCCTTACCCGCGAGCGTGTTCACGACCTCTTGAAGATGTTGTGGCGAATGCACGTCATACGCTATATCCCTGCTGTTCACTCGCCGATGATACACCTCAACTCGGAGCGCCTACCCATCTCCGACCTATATATCGCCCCAGAGACCTATCGTCACCGCTACGCCATGGCCGAGGAGCGATACAAAAATATGCTTCACTACACCCTCCAAATCGAGGAGTGTCGCAGCACGATTATCGAGCGTTACTTTGGTGACCGTGAGGCAAAACCGTGCGGCGTTTGCGACATCTGCCTGAAGCGCAAGCAGCGTGAACGCAACAACTCCTCTATTGAACAACGCATCATCGAGCTACTGAGCAATGCCACATTGAGCGTCAAAGAGTGTGTCGCAGCGGTAGGTGGCGACGAGCAACGCATAGTCGCCGTGGTGGATAAAATGGTGCGTGATAGTAAAATTTCTCTTTCAAGCGACTCAAAACTCAAAATTATTGAGTAACTTTGGCGCTTGGTTCGCCCATAGGGCGCAAACCTCAAGGCGATAAAACCCCTAAATTGTAGAGATGACATTTCGAGCAACAATAGATAACGATACCGTAGCCTCGCTGCCCGCTGCCCGCTTTGACGGTCGCATCGTCATTGTAGATAGCGAGGAGCAGATCGAGGCGGCATGTCGCGACCTCAGCGCAAGCGAGATCATCGGCTTCGACACCGAGACACGCCCTTCGTTTCGGGCAGGTGTGAGCTACAAGGTATCGCTTCTGCAGCTCTCGACAAGGGAGTGTTGCTACCTTTTCCGTCTATGCCACATACGCCTCGACAACCGCATCCTCAAGATTTTAGGCTCACGCCGCATATTGAAGGTGGGAGCGAGTGTTGCGGGTGATATCCGCGCTCTACACGCACTGCGCAGTTTCAAGGCTGATGGTTTTATCGACCTACAGAACGAGGCGGAGCGCTGGGGCATCGAGGAGAAGAGCCTTCGTAAGCTCTCGGCAATCACGCTCGGTGAGCGCGTATCTAAGGCGCAGCGTCTGAGCAACTGGGAGGCCGAAACCCTCACGCCACAGCAGCAGGAGTATGCCGCAACGGATGCTTGGGTCTGCGTGCGCATCCTCGATGAGTTGCTACAGCACGAGCCATCTGGAGGTCAGCTGACCATAATGTCGTTCGTCGATACCACAACCGAGGAGCAGAAGGCGAGCAAAACACCCCACAAACCTCACCGCAAGCGTAAACGCCATCGTCACAGAGCGACCACAACGGGAGAGGAGTAGGGCAACCTATTAAGAATAAAATAACTAAAAACTAAGATATGGGAGATAAGCTAAGTATCGTAGCATTGCGTCGTGGCAAGGAGGAGTCGCTGGAGAGACGCCATCCATGGGTATTCTCGGGAGCTATCGAGAAGATTACGGAGGGCAGCAAGCCTCTGGCCGAGGGCGATGTTGTGGATGTTGTAACCAAGCAGGGTGATTTCATCGCCCGCGGACACTATCAGATTGGTTCAATCGCCGTGCGTGTGCTGACCTTCGAGAAGGAGGCCATCGACCAGCAGTGGTGGAACAACCGCGTGGCCAAGGCTAAGGAGCTTCGCGCAACTATCGGCATGGTAGGCAACAGTTCGACAACCTGCTATCGTCTTATTCATGGCGAGGGCGATCTACTTCCAGGCCTTGTTGTCGATATCTATGGCACTACGGCCGTTGTGCAGTGCCACTCGGTGGGTATGTACCTCTCACGCCACGCTATTGTGGAGGCTATCCGCGAGGCATACGGAGAGCTTATCGAAGCAATATACGACAAGAGCTCGCAGACACTACCCTACAAGGCCGAGCTCGGAGCCATTGACGGCTATCTTTGGGGCCGCAACGCCGAGAAGGAGAACGTCGTATTGGAGAACGGTCTTAAGTTCAAGGTTAATTGGGAGGAGGGTCAGAAGACTGGCTTCTTCATCGACCAGCGCGAAAACCGTGACCTTGTACGCCAATATTCACGTGGTCGCAGAGTACTCAACACATTCTGCTATACGGGAGGTTTCTCTGTAGCAGCCCTCGCAGGAGGTGCTACGGAGGTGGTATCTATCGACCTCTCGGAGCGTGCCGTGAAGCTTGCCGATGAGAATATGAAGCTCAACTTCGGTGAGGATGCGCCACACCAGGCTATCGCTTGCAATGCGGTTGAGTATCTAAAGGATATCGACGAGGATTTCGACCTTATCATCCTCGATCCACCCGCCTTTGCGAAGCATCATAAGGTATTGGGCAACGCATTGCAGGGCTATAAGAAGATCAACGTTCGTGCTTTGCAGAAGATTCGCCCAGGAGGTATCCTCTTTACCTTCTCGTGCTCGCAGGCCGTAAGCCGCGACCTCTTCCGCACGACAATATTCACAGCCGCTGCGATTGCCGGTCGCCGTGTGCGTATCATCGGCCAGCTAACACAGCCTGCCGACCACCCAATCAACATCTACCACCCCGAGGGCGAGTATCTGAAGGGCTTGGTGGTATATGTAGAGTAAAATAAAAAAGAGAGATATAATGAAACGACTATTTATCATTGCATTGTGTGCAGCCGCAGCCTCGGCTTGCACAAACAAGGAGGCAATAAAGATTGATGAGCAGGGAGCGATGAACGCTGCCTATGACCTTAGCTATGAGCTTGCTACACGTGTTGTCGAGGCTGATAGCCACGCATCATTTATCGAGGCACGCGCCGAGTTAGAGGCCTACGAGGAGGCTTTCCGCACGCAGATTGGTGGCGAGGAGTACGAGATTTTTATCGAGGAGTGTAACTATATTCTTAACGAGAACTAATAAGCGGCTATGAAGAAGTTTCTTACTATTTTAGCATATACACTATTGGTTGGTGTGGTGCTCTTTGCTACCACTTGCGAGAGCCACGTAACTATCAGCACTCCCGAGCGCGATGCAGCACTTATCGAGAGTAAGGCGGCTACAATCCGTAGCGAGGCCGATTTGCGCGATGTCGAGAACCTCGCACGCCAGTATGAGATTGCCTACCGCCACAGCATCAACGGCGCAACAGCTCTCTACTTCAAGCGTCTTGTAGAGCCTGTGCTTATCGAGGCCGGCGAGCGTCGCGATGCTATTCGCTACGAGGAGGAGGCCTTGGAGGCTTCGAAGCTACAATTCAAGCAGGCATTGGAGGATCGCGAGCGTGCTTGGAGCATGCAGAGCGGCACTCTCAAGGAGGCTAAGGCGCTAATTGCCAACAACTGTGCAAAGATTGCAGCGTTGGAGATCGAGAAAGAGGCTCTTATCGAGCGTAAGGAGGAGCTTGCCATGGAGATCATCGAGCAGGGCTACCCCGAGTCGTTGCTTGCCGAGCTTGGCAAGGTGGAGGAGAGCATTATCCTCACTCAGCGTAACATTGAGAGCATCGCGCACGAGAACGAGATTATCGCTCTTTCGCGCCGTCTACAGCATGGCGAGGATGTGAACGTCGAGACGGAGTGTTGCGAGTGCTGCGAGTGCTGCGACGAAGCAGTTGCAACACCCTCTGAAATTATAGATTTCGAGTAGTCGATAAGACAAAATAGGCAACGCCCACCAGCAATGGTGGGCGTTGTTCGTTTAGTTACGTAGGGGCGATTTGTCGCGATTTAGCTCCTAACGATCTTAAACTCTACCTCCTTGAAGGCATACTCGCGCACTATGCCATCGGTATGCTCCAGAAGGAGCTCACCCGAGGGACGCACACCACGAATGGTTGCCGTAAAGCCTTCTCCCGAAGGATAATAGTAGGTATGAGGCTTATCGAGATGATACATCAATTTACGATAGCTGCTCTGCACCCTCTCTTTGTCGCCACGCTCCAAAATATCGTACCAACCACGTAGCGCATCGAGGAAACTGCGCAACACCTCCTCGCGGTCGAAATCGCGCCCCTGCTCGATAAACATCGAGGTAGGATTAGGCAGATCTTCGGGGAATGTAGGCTGATTCACGTTGATACCGACACCCACGATTGTTCGCTCTATACGCTCACACGATAGAGCGTGCTCTATAAGCACACCCACAATCTTCTTATCGCCAGCGTAGATGTCGTTAGTCCACTTTATACGACATTCGATGCTATATTTTCCGAGCGTCTCGACCAACGCAAGAGCGACAATCTCGGAGAGTAGAAACTGCTCGTGAATAGGCAAAAAATGGGGTTTTAGCACCACCGAGAAGGTTAGATTTTCGCCCTCACGACTATGCCACGTGTGTCCTCGCTGGCCACGTCCTGCACTCTGCTGCTCGGCCCAAATGGCGTCGAAATGGTCGTAACGCACATCGCGTGCATCATCGTTTGTCGAGGTGCTATGTTGTTTATGCTCTATCATAGATAGCCTTATCAAATTAGTTGCGTTAAATATGTTGGTAAAGATACGAAAAATCCTACAAAAAGGGTTATCTTTGCAGAATATTTAACATCATAAAACGAGATGAAAGGTTTTAAGAGATTTAGCGCAATGCTTATCGGTGCTCTGCTCCTTATTTCAGGATGCGGAAATACGAGCAGCAAAGGCGACAAAAATAGCAATGGCGAAACCCCTAAAACCACCATTGCCAAGATATACGACTACCGCGTAGTGGCCGAATATCCCCACTCTACGCTGAGCTACACTCAGGGTCTGCAGTTCGCGGAGGGCACAATGTGGGAGGGCACAGGTCAGGAGGGCGAGTCGCACATCCTAACCACCGACCTTGGCACGGGCGAGCGCACCATACTCGCATCACTTGACAAGAGCGAGTTTGGCGAGGGCATAACGATCCTCAACGGGCGAATATATCAGCTTACGTGGACCTCGGGCAACGCCTATGTCTACGATATGGAGGGCAAGCTCCTCGACAAGCGCAAATATCGCGGCGAGGGCTGGGGACTAACCAACGATGGTGAGAGCCTATACCTCTCGGATGGCACATCGACCATACGTCGCATCAACCCCGAGACATTCGTCACCGAGGAGTCGATATGCGTAACGCTCGATGGCGAGCCTCTCAACTACATCAACGAGCTGGAGTGGATCGAGGGTCATATCTGGGCCAACATCTACCTCACATCGGCTATCGTCGAGATTGACCCTGCAACGGGCACAGTCATCGGATATATCGACCTTCCCGAGTTGCGTTACCGTCTGGAGGGAAATCCCGAGGCTGAGGTACTCAACGGCGTAGCCTACAACCCCGAGAATGGCCACCTCTTCGTCACGGGTAAGGATTGGAATCGCATATTCGAGATCGAGGTGGTGAGATAACAACTGTTTAAATCGAAAATTATTTAATTATGAGCAATATATCGGAGCGCATCAAGGAGCTTCTATCAAGACATATCATCGTGGCGGATGCCGCCATAGGCACCACGCTTGTAGGTGGCGAGCGTATGACATGCCCCGACACCCTCAACCTCACCGAGGCCGAGCGTGTAGAGGCGATGTACGAGGCCTCGATCAAGGCTGGTGCACGCATCATCACGACCAACACATTCCTCTCGGACCCTCTTATGCTCAAGGAGTGCGGCGTGAGCCATTCAACAGAGGATATTGTTGCAGCGGCTTTGAGCATAGCACACAAGGCTGTCGAGAAGAGCGAGAAGGAGGTATTCATCGCTGGCTCTATCGGCCCTTCGACACGCAACATTTCGCTTGCCATAGATCTCACTGAGGATGAACTTCGCAGTTCGTACCGCACGCTTATCGAGGCTTTAGCACGCGAAGGGGTCGATATCTTCCTTATCGAAAGTATTACGGATGTGCGTAATGCCGAGATTGCTGCCGAGGTATGCCGCGAGGTAGCACCCGAACGCCCCATTATCTTCTCGGCCGTATTGTCAAAGATTGGCGGTCTGCTTCTCTCGGGTCGCACCATCGAGAAATATGTTGCCGACGTGGAGCGTTTCGACCCCTTGGCCATAGGCTTCAACTGCTCGACAGGCGTCAAGAGCGTGGTGGATAACATCGAGCTACTCACGCGCTACACTTCGCGCCCAACATATTGTTCACCCTCGGCAGGCATTCCCGACAAGAAGGGCAAGTATAGCGAGACGGCTAAGAAGCACACCGAGACGCTACGTGCGGCCGCCGAGCGCGGTCTGCTAAGCATCGTGGGTGGTTGCTGCGGCACAACCGTAGAGCACACACGCAGCGTAGCGCAGATGGCACGCCACTACAAACCTCGTAAAATGGAGTAGCGATGAGCACAATGATAGATTTCCGCAGAGAGCTACATCGCCACCCCGAACTATCGTTCGAGGAGAGGGCTACGCAGCAATATATCCTCGCACAGCTTACCAAAGCTGGCATCGAGTGTCGTGCGATAGCTGGCACGGGCGTTCTTGCTCGCATCGAGGGTCGCCGTGGTAACCTAAACCGTGGCGTGGTGCTACGTGCCGATATCGATGCGCTACCTATCAAGGAGCTTAACGACATCGACTTCCGCTCGGAGAACGAAGGTGTGATGCACGCCTGCGGCCACGATATGCACGCAGCGATGCTCTATGGAGTACTCACCGAGCTTAACAAAGAGCGCGACTTCGAGGGCACGCTCTTCGGCATATTCCAGCCCGGCGAGGAGCTTAACCCGGGTGGAGCATCATTGGTACTCAAAGAGAAGCCCTTTGAGGGCTACGACATCGCAGCGGTCATCGGTCAGCACGTCGATGCGCGCCTTGAGGTTGGCGAGGTGGGCATCTGCCCAGGTGAGTTTATGGCTGCTAACGACGAGCTACGCCTATATGTTTCGGGTCGCGGTGGTCATGGCGCACGTCGTGGCGACATCGACGACAGCGTGACAGCGATGTGCGATATGGTCATCTCCACAACAGCCCTCAACGCCCCTAAGTGCGTGGTATCGGTAGGTCGTATCATCGCCGATGGAGCGACCAACGTAATCCCCGACCGTGTATCGGCCGAGGGTACGATACGCACCTTCGATGAGGAGGAGCGTGAGCGATTACACACGCTGATACGCAGCAACGCCCGCAGAGTCGAGGAGCGCTACGGCGTGAAGGTCGAGGTGGACATCAACCGTGGCTACCCCAGCGTCGTAAACGACGTTATGCTCTCGTACGAGGCTATGATTATCACAGCCGACGAAGGTGTAGCCGTACGCGAGCTACAACCTATACCCATGGCCGAGGATTTCGGCTACTACACACGTCTTTACCCTTCGCTCTTCTACCGCCTCGGCGTGGGTGCAGCCTCGGGAGGATCGCACACAGCCACATTCCTACCCTCGGAGGAGGCATTGGAGGTGGGCCGCAGGGTGATGCAGCGTCTGGCGCTACACATCCTCAATAAGTAACTGACTACAAACGAAAGATAGCTAAAAATGGCTAAGAAGAAGAATAAGAGAGGACATAGCCGCGATGAACGAGCTTCGTTTATCGTCGATATGTTTCGTGAGTTCCCCGACAATAAATTTTCGCTCAAACACCTCGCCGCAGCCTCGGGAGGCGCTGATCGCGATGGCCGTAATATGACATTCGCCATTGTGCGACAGCTCATCGAGGATGGCTTCGTGGAGGAGGTGTCGCGCAGCAAGTATCGCTTGGCACGCCGTGCACTACCCAGCTTCGAGGGTGTCGTGGTGAGCGCTACGCCTGGTGCTTTGTATGTTCATGTCGAGGAGTTCGAGAGCGATGTATATATCTCGCGCCACAACGCCTTAGGAGCACTCGATGGCGACCGCATACGCCTTGTCATAGCACGCAAATCGCGCAACGGAGATCTCGAAGGCTCGGTTGTCGAGATTTTGGAGCGTAGTCGTAGACCATACGTCGGTGTTGCCGAGGTTACGACCAATTCGATATTCGTCACGGCCGATACTCGTCGCCTTGCAACCGATATCTATATGCCCCGCAAGCTATATCCCAACATCGAGAGTGGCGATAAGGTTGCAGTACGCATCATCGACTGGCCCGAGGGCGAACGTCTACCCCAAGGTGAGCTTATCGAGCGCTTGGGCAAGGCGGGAGATAACGATACGGAGATGCACGCCATACTTGCCGAGTTCGACCTACCCTACCACTTCGAGCGAGAGGTGGAGCAGGCTGCCGAGCGTATCGACGAGGGTATCAGCGAGGCCGAAATTGCCCGTCGTAGAGATATGCGCGATCGCACGACATTTACTATCGACCCTGCCGATGCTAAGGATTTCGATGATGCACTCTCTATCGCACGTCTTAGCGATGGCGTGTGGGAGATTGGTGTGCATATCGCCGATGTATCGCACTACGTGCATCCAGGCTCGGTAATCGACGAGGAGGCTAAGGAGCGCGCAACATCGGTATATTTGGTTGATAGAACCGTGCCGATGCTCCCCGAAAGACTCTGCAACGAGCTATGCTCGCTACGCCCACACGAGGATAAGCTCTGCTTCTCGGCGATTTTTACGATCAACGAGGAGGGAGAGATCCGCGATGAGTGGTTCGGTCGCACGGTAATACACTCCGATCGCCGCTTTACATACGAGGAGGCGCAGGAGATTATCGAGGGTAAGGCGGGAGATTTCTCGGAGGAGATCCTCACCCTCAACACCATAGCACAAAACCTCCGCAAGGAGCGTTTCAACCACGGAGCCATCGCCTTTGCACGCGAGGAGGTGCGCTTCCGTCTCGACGAGAAAGGCTTTCCGATTGGCGTCTACACCAAGGTACAGAAGGAGGCGAATATCCTCATCGAGGAGTTTATGCTCTTGGCAAACCGCCGCGTAGCTGAGTACTGCGCACATAGTCTATCGCGCAGTGGCCGCAAGGTGTCACGCCCGATGATCTACCGTGTGCACGACGAGCCCTCGGAGGAGAAGTTGAGCCGCTTCCGCGATTTTGCACTACGCTTCGGCCACTACTTCAAGGCCTCGAAGGGACGTGCCGTAGCCCGCGAGATGAACAAATTGCTCGGCGCAGTGGCTGGTCGCAGCGAGGCTAATGCCATTACGACACTTGCAGTACGAAGCATGGCTAAGGCGCAGTATACGACCGACAATATCGGACACTATGGCCTTGCTTTCCAATACTATACACACTTCACATCGCCCATACGCCGCTACCCCGACGTACTCGTACACCGCATCTTGGCATCGTACCTCGCAGGCGAGAAGCGCAGAGATAAGGAGCAGTTGGAGATGTTGGCAAAGCACTCTACGGAGCGTGAGATACTCGCCTCGGAGGCTGAGCGCGCAAGCATCAAGTATAAGATGGCGGAGTTCATGCAGGAGCATATCGGCGAGGAGTTCGACGGTGTGGTATCGGGACTTGCCGAGAGAGGTATCTACGTGGAGCTCAACGAGTCGCACGTCGAGGGTATGGTCTTTATGCGCGATATGGACGATGAGGATTTCTTCTACTTCGACGAGCAGCGCTACGAGGTTGTAGGTCGCCGCTCGGGTGTGCGTCTGACACTCGGCTCACCCGTACGCATCGTAGTAAAGGGCGTAGATATGAACCGCCGCACGCTGCAATTCAAACTATTACTCAATAATACTGCGCCCTCGAAGCGCAACTCAAGATAGGTGCTATGAGCAAGATAGACAATATTTTGGAGAAGGCCTTGGAGCGCGAGTCCATAACTCGCGAGGAGGCCTACGAGCTATACGACAACGCTCCCCTGCAACTTCTTGCAAGCGTTGCCGACACGCTGCGTTCTACGGCTGTGGACGATCCACGTGTGGTGACATGGCAGATTGACCGCAATGTGAATATTACCAATGTCTGCAAGTCGGGTTGCCGCTTCTGCAACTTCCACTGCAAGCCCCACGAGGAGGAGAAGGCCTATATTACCACTATGGCCGAGTATCGCACCAAGATCGACGAGGCTCTAAAGCTCGGTGCCGATCAGCTACTCCTTCAGGGAGGTCTGCATCCACGCCTCGGCATAGAGTTCTACGAGACGCTCTTCCGCCAGCTCAAGAAGGAGTACCCCAAGTTGCGCCTCAACGCACTCGGAGCACCCGAGGTGGCACACATTGCCGAGATTAGCTCGATTACAACGGTCGAGGTGCTCGAGCGTCTAAAGGCCGCAGGACTCGACACGCTGCCTGGTGCTGGTGCCGAGATTTTGTCGGACGATGTGCGCAAGCGTATATCTCCTGCTAAGCCATCGGCACGCGATTGGGTGAGGGTGATGCACGAAGCTCACCGCCTCGACATACCCACAACAGCAACGATGATGTATGGTCATGTGGAGCGACCACACCAGCGCATCGACCACCTTATCACAATACGTGATCTACAGGCACTTAAGCCCGATGGATCGCGCGGTTTCACAGCATTCATACCGTGGGTATTCTGCCCAACAGGCACACAGCTCGAGAAAGAGGGCATCGCACCACGCTTCTCGGCAACAGAGTATCTGCGCATTATCGCCATGAGCCGCATCATCCTACACAACATACGCAACATTCAGGCATCGTGGCTGACGGTAGGCCGCGAGGTTGCCGAAATTGCTCTGCATAGCGGAGCCAACGACATGGGTTCGATAATGATCGAGGAGAATGTGGTATCGTCGGCAGGTGCTTCGACACGCTTCGACCGCGAGGCGATGAAGACTACGATACGCCGCGCCGGCTTCGAGCCCCGACTACGCAACCAGCTCTACGAATATCGTGACGAGACAACCCTATTTTAGATAATGAGAAACCTTAACAACTAATCGAGATGGAGAATTTGAGAGATGTAAACAGCTATGTAGCCCCCGCGCTAACAAGCATCAACTGCGCAGTAGAGGTAGGCTTTAGCCTGAGCTGCGAGACAAACGGCAGCGAAGTGCCCGACTTTACTAACCAAAACACCCTTTAACCTCGTGACAACTATGAAAAAACTACTTCTACTATTTGTTGCTATTGCGGCACTTATGAATGTTGCCTGCGAAAATAGCATTAACGAGGGTATCACCTTAGACCAGATGGTCGAGATTAGCGTTGTTGCCGAGGCCGAGAGTGAGGAGGATAGCCGTGTGGCAATAAACGGCAACGCCACATCGTGGGAGGTGGGCGACCGCATTACCTTGGCACTCGTTAAGAGCCAGAGCGACATAGCCTACACCGAACTTGAGATCGCCTCGTCAAGCGACATCAGCTCGAATGGTAAACGAGCTACATTCCATGGCCACGCTCCCGAGGGTAGCTACTTGCGTGTTGTGGCGATCTACCCTGCCGTAGCAAATCCTTCGGTAAATGTCACATTGGATCGCGAGGCTGAGAACAACCTCTATATGAAGTCGTATAGCAGCAACGAGCTTACTATCTCGGCAGGTAGCAAGACCTCTATTCCGCTTAGCTTCTCGCACATGATGCACAAGATGGATTTTAACCTTACGCTCGCTAATGGCTATGACTCGAACGACCTCGAATCGAGCGATATCTCGGTGGAGGTTAGCGCAATAAGCAATGAGGGCGCGGTAAAGTTTACCAAAACACTGACCTACAATATCATTCAGAACTACACATCTGTAGCATCGACAACAACGACGGTGCTTGCGACAGGTAGCGATACAGCGTTTTCGACAATGTTCTTCCCGGTTGTTTCATCGAAGAGTGTAGCCTTCACCTTTGGTGTCTATATCGATGGCGAGAAGCGCTACGAAATCCGCAAGCCTGAGGAGGGCACGTTGAGCACATTCTCGATGAATGAGGGTCGAAGCACAACCGTAAATTTGGAGCTTAGCAAGAAGAACTGCATCGTTGGTGGCGATGATGCGGATACCGACCCTATCACGCTAAAGAGCTCAAAGACAAAGGTTTCGGCAAATGGCACCGACAGCGCTACGCTAAGCGTCGTAAAGACAAGCAGCGGCGAGGATGTCACAGCACAGTCTACGATCTATGTCAATGGCAGCAAGCTCAATGGCACGACATTTACGGCAACAGCGGCTGGCAGCTATACGCTCTATGCCGAGCGCAATGGCGTAAAGTCGGCAAACATAACTATCGTTGCCGAGCAGTCGGGCAATACGGGCAAGAGCATCGTCTTTGCCGAGGGCGTAACACTAAACTCGGGCTGGT
>JAFYXB010000050.1 GCA_017546345.1 Alistipes sp.
AGGCTATTTTGTTTTGCCACGTTACAGAATGCACGAAAGAGCTATGAATAGGGTGGTCGAGATGATGAATATTTCATAAATTTTGCACCATAGGCTCATAAATATTTTGTAATTCGCGATATTTTATATACTTTTGCACCGCAAAAGCCTATGAACTCGGTTTCGCCGGTTCTTTGGCTTGCACATTAGGGATGGTCTCGTAGCTCAGTTGGATAGAGCAACAGCCTTCTAAGCTGTGGGTCGTGGGTTCGAACCCCGCCGAGATCACAAGTGCAGAGTAGACTGCATATACACTGTAGGTGTAAGAGTAATAGAGAGAATAACCTGAGTTTACTCAGAAGTTGTTCTCTCTATTGTTTTTTATTATCGCCTTAGGCGATGTTTGTAGTCTGTTTTGCCGAGGAGCTTAAGGCGAAGGCGTTAAGCGAAGCAGACTTGTTTGCGTAGTAGCCAACCTCGCCATAATCTTAATTGTAAGCACCAAAATGATTTACGTCATCAAGGCGATGAGTTAGAATGGGGCGTTGAGGCACAAGGTCTCGAGATGGAAATCTTGCTCGGTGGCGTTTAACATCGCAATAAAGGTGTCGATGTCGATGACTTTGTAGCTCTCTGTCTCGGCCTCAGCCTTTGGCTTGTATCTTCGCAGACGCTTGTGTAGCAGTATGAAGCTGCCCGCTTCGTTGCTACATATCGAGATGCGGTGGTTCCTCCAAACAGCACTGTTACTTTCGCTATGCATCAGCTCGAGGCGTGTAGCTGAACTTATGTGACGGCTAATGGTCACGGGGTATTCATTGCCATCAATTGCGAGGTAGGCACACACCTTTGTGGTGTCGACACGCAGCTTGAGGCTAATGCCCTCGAGAGCTTCGATTTCGGAGCGGGTATATGTGGCATTAAAGGTGAGCGTGGGTAGCCAGCTGTCAAATCTGTGTTCGAGTCTTATGCTGTCGTGTTTCAGCTCGTTAAATGCTGCCTGCAGCCTTTGCACCATCGCATCATTGGCCCCCTTCACCATACGCATATAGTTGAGCTTTCCCTTTATGATAGCCTCTAAGTTTGCAATGCCACCCTTCGTGTGTTGGTGCTTTTGAGTATAGCTGTCAAGGGCGTGCAGGTATCCGTACCTCAGCCAAATATGAATTAAGAGCTTCAGCTCGCGTGCGTACTCCTTCGAGACGTTAACCCTCTCTGAGACCACAAGACCTGTAACTTTCTGGCGTATGCCGAGGTGCTGGAGGCGTGTCTTAGTATCGTTTATCTCAAAGCCCTCTGCGGTGATAATATCGTGTAGCTCACTAATGAATCGTCCACCCTTGCCATATACAAAGTGCATACTACTAAAGGTTATATCGTCGGCATAGCGGCTATACCTCAGGCCAAACCTTTTGGCAAGGCGAGCAAGCTTTGCGTCGAGTCTGTCGCAGATCATATTGGTGATTATGGGCGAGGTGGGTGCACCCTGCGGAAGCACATAGCGAACCCTGCCATTGGCGTCTCGATCACGCATAGTGCATAGTCCAGCGACTATGTCGGCAATGTCGTCCGAGAGCGAGAATGGCTTGAGTGTTAGGCGTCGCCACACTCTCGATCTGTTTATCGACGTGAAGAAGTCCTTGAGGTCGGTGTTGAAGATGTATCGTTGGCCAACGTGTATCTGAGCATTTGTCACTACCGAACGTTTGGCAGCAAATCCCATAGCCTGCTTCGATGGTCGATAGATGGCTTGGAATATGTCGTTGAGTGTTGTAAGGATGCTCTTAAGGCCTGCTACGGGCGACGATATGGTGCGTGTGCCGCCACTCCTCTTGGGTATTGTAAAGCTATGGTAGCGGACAACATCCTCACGTCGTGGGTTGCTGTAGTAGAATAGTTGGTCGAACGAGAAGGGGTGATACTTGCCACCGAGCACACTCCTCTTAACCTTGTTGAGAAGGTTAAGAAGATCTTTGGGTGCTTCTATTGCGGCGAAGTCGTGCTTTATCTCGTCTGTTGATATCATCTCGATACTGTTTACACCACGCCTTGAAGCCCTCGTTGATCACTCTTTTCATTGAACTGTTTTGATTTCTCGAAACATCGATTAGCGGTCACGCGTAGCACGCTCGCGTGCTACTACTTCAGGTTGGGAGCTTTATATAGTAAAGCGAGCAACCTGCGGTAACAATGGAGCATTGTTAGTCCATAGCTCCGAGGCTATGAACGGCTCAGGCAATACGCCTGGCTTAGTCAAAATTGCATATCAACGGGGCTTCAAAGAACGCAGTAGTTGTATGACAAAGGTATCTATTTTAACTCAATGTACCAACTCTCTATCTCAATTTTTTATTGGCCTACAGATCGTCTGCTCAACGAAGATCTACTCGTTGAGAATTACCAGGCGACTGTTTGGAATGTTGATAAGTAGCTTGTTGGCCAGGAGAAGGTCGTAGCCGATAACGCCGTCGACACCAAGAAGGCCAATCATCATCTCAATCTTTTGTGGTAGGTTGCCATAGTGACACATAAACAATCTGTTGCCAAGTTGGCTCTCAAGCTCGAATATCGGCGTGCGGAACTCGCCACCTACAAGAGGGCTAAAATCGGTAATGGTCTCTGTTGCGTTGAGGCCTTGAGTAATAGATGATTTGATATAGGAGTATGTGGCTCCTGTGTCAAGAATCATCTCCAGCTGACGGTTTGCCACCTCTATGGGTACGACGAGCGTTCCCATTATCGACTTGATAGGGTAGGCTGTGCCAGCAGGGTCGCACTCGTCTGGCGAGTATAGGGTTATCTCGCTCGAGGCATAGTCGATTATGATTTTATACTCCGACAGAATGTCGAGTCCCATAAGTGTGGTGAACTCGATGCCAGCCATTGCCTTGAGCTTCTCTACGGTATTGCCAAGGATGTTTGTCGATACGCGATGGTTCTTACCTGCAAAGTGTAGCTCGGTCGAGGTATGTATTGTAGCTGGGCTACCTGTATCGATCAAGATGCGGTTTGAGCCATCGTTGATCAATAGGTGCTTCTTTTCAAAATCTATTTTAAAACTTTGTGTCATAGCCTCTTTGTTCTGTTTAATGTTGTTCGTTCTGTTGTGTGTACTCAGATAGATATCCCAGTGGGCGATTGTGGTTGGAGTGCTCGTCGATATATCTGCGGTTACCCACAATGAATAGCGACGACTTTGCACGCGTCACCGCAACGTTCACAAGGTTTGGACACGCAATATCTATCCACCTAATCTTGCTCTCTGGGGAGTTGTTGGTGACCACCGTAGAGTAGATGATTATATCACGTTCGTCGCCCTGGAATCTATAGACTGGGTCGGCCACAATCTGTCCTTTAAGCTTCTCGGGGATTCGTGAGTGTATAGCCTCTGCCTGATCCCTAAATGGCGAGATGATGCCGATGCTGACATCGGGATTTGCTCGGCCAATCCTTATTGCAATGTCGAGGGCCTTGACAATCTCCGCCTCGTTGATGTTGCGATATCTATCCTGTACGCCCTCAATGTCAATCCAATTGATTCCTGTGGGGTATGGTTTGCCATTATCCTCCGTAGTATGGATATCCAGCGGCCTTCCCAGGCGGCGGTTGTAGAACATCTCGTTAGAGTAGCCAATGATGCGTGGATGACATCGGTAGTGGTGGTAGAGCATTATGCTCTTGTTGTTCTCTTCCGCTGTCGAGATGATGGCGTTACAATGATCCCATAGCGACCAGTTGATATTTCTTACCAATGCCGCATCGTTAATGTTGAGGTGCTCCTTGATTCTCGCTTCATCCTCGCGTCTCACATTGGTGATGTGCTCGAGCTGCAGTGGGTCGCCCACGACAACAACCTGCTTTGCACGATATATCAACGGTAGTGCCGAGGCGATGTCGCATTGCGATGCCTCGTCGATAATCACCATATCGAAGAGCTCCCTCTCGAGCGGATAGCCATTTCTCACCGAGAGGCTTGTTACGCAGTTGAGACCGAAGACATTGATAAAGTCACGGGCGTCGCGAATAAACTGTGCTATCTGCGGACCACGTTTAGGAATGTTTTCGGGTATGTAGCCTCTATATCGAGCAATAGCACTAATCGCATTTGGGGCGTTGATACGAGACTTGATACGCTGGCGAAGTAGCTCCATACTCATTCCCGATATCTGCTCTCGAGCATTAGCAATCCTCGTGTTGAGTACCTCGCTTTGACTCTGAAGCTCTGCAACACGTCGACGTACCCACCCTAGACGCTCGTTAGCCTCTTTGATAGCTTTGTCAATTTCAGCGATAGCATTGTTATGCTCCGAGTGTATCTCTTTGAGCCTCTTGCGATATGCTATTATACGCGACAAATGCCTCTCTTCGCACTCTGTGAATCGGATGAGGTCGTCGATGCTGTTAATGCGAGCTACTGAGTCGATGCCGCTCTCCTGCTCTATCTTCTCGCGAATCTCATCAGGCAGAGTGAGTGCATCATAGAGAATCTTGACACTATATTTTGCCTTTGAGAATAGGTTGAAGATAATTCGTCTCAGACCTTTACTCTTTGAGTATAAGAGATTAAGCGTTGTTCGCACTTCAACGTGGCGACCCTCCCAGTTGTGGGTGTCGTTCTCGGCAATTTTCGCAATGTCGGCGTTATTTTGTCGATGTGTCTTGAGTGCCTCGTTGTAAGTATTCTCCCTGATGTTACGATTGTTTGCAAGCTCTTGAATTCTATGCTCAAGCTCCTCTATCTCTTTGGTTAGTGCCTGCAACTCATTGAGTTTGCCGCGTGCCTCAATAGCTCGTTGGCACACCAATTGATACTCGGTCAGTATTGCACTTAGATGCTGAATGTTGTAGTCTCTCTCAGGGATCTGTGCTCGTATCGACTCGACTGCTGGTATCAGCTGGCCGTTGATAACGGCACGAGAGCCGAAGCGTAGCATATAGTGGTAAGGGTCAAGTGCGTCGAAACGATCTTTAACATTGTCCACAGCCTTGTTTACCTTACTTGCCACAAGCACGCTCTTGCCTCTGAGCAAGGCATTCGATAGCAGGTTGATGATCATCTGCGTTTTACCCGTTCCTGGAGGACCTGTTATCACCGAAAGCTTGCTGTTGAGAGCTGTGGCTATGGCTGCTCGTTGGCTATCGTCGATTGGCGTTATGTGGATTAGCTCATCGGCAATGATGTTGCATACAGAGTTGTTCTCCAAATTGCCACCGAGCAGTGCGTTCATCACCTCGCCATACTCTGCGTTTTGCAGATTGTTAAGCTCCGCGGCGGTGTGCAGCAACGATAGGTTGTCGTTGGTAAGTGCTAACGATAGTGTTCTCGCAAGCGAAGTATCTTCGTATATCGCATCTGCCAATATCGTCTCAAGGTCGTCGATGGTGATGCTCTCGTCGGCCAATATCTCGTTGATAGCCTCTATCTCGTCCTCGGTGAGTCCAAGCTCGTCGGCACGCTCTCTGTTTACTCTAAACATCGCGAGGTCAATACATAGCAACTCCCTTGTGATGTCCAAGCCACGAAGTTCCTCGGGCGTTAATATGCATTCAAGCAGTCGCCAAGCACCAGTGTCGGTCGTTACGTTTATACCCACATTTAGGTTCTTGGGCCACATCTCACGAAGGTTGCGAGCGTAGATCTCTGCAAACTCCCTGTTTTGACAGACATTGATGTTAAACGAGCGGTTTGTAGCCAAGTTTAGCGTGTCGGCGTAGTTGTATTCCTGTTCCACAGTCGACGAGACAACCTTCTCTAAATCGACTATAGCCTTGTGAAACTTCAGGGTATTCTGTGCCTCGACCCTTGATGGGGCAATCTTCGCCAAGATGTTGTTCAGGGCACTGCTGTTGCCACGCTCCGATCTGCGAGGAGGGTAGTATAGTACGCTGATAAGCTCTCGTGCGGTGGCGTTGATGCGGAATACCATCATACTTATAGTGCCTCGCTGTGCAAGTTGGCCATCACGTTCGGCTATGAGGTTGTTCTCGGCAATCTCCATATAGTTGGCAAACTCGGCAATGCGAGCAGCTCCGCGATTGCGTGGACTTACGCAGAAGATTATCTGGTCGTGCTCGTCGAGACGATTTAGTCGCTCAGATAGCCTGTCGAGCGACACCGAGTCGATATCTAAGATGTTAGAGAATAGGTGCACCACGTTTGTGTCACGCACTGGGGCAATGTCACCATCCTCCACCTCGTCGATATATTTATTTATTGCGATAACCCTTGCATTGGTATATCTCGCGAGATGGGCTTCGGCACGTCTCAGGGCTACGGGAGATGGCTCGATAATGATGATTTTCTCAACTTGAGGTGTGATGCCAATGCTACGCATATAGTCAAATAGACATATTGTAGCTAAGGCTTGTCCGCATCCCCAGTCGATTATCGTGAGACCACGATTAGTTAGCATACGAGGATCCTTAATGGAGCTGAATGCCTCGTTGAGCTTCTCGCGATGCATCGAGCCGTAGGCAGCAAGATACTGCACCAACTCATCCTCGTTCACAAGAGGGCGTGTGCCGTGGTTAAGTCCCATCCACGGATATCTACGCTTGTTCTCTGGAACGTTCGCTATCGCCAAACTCAATATCTGGTCGAACGAGATATTTCGAATACGCTGTAATTCATCGATGTAAGCCATATTATCTTCCGATTATAGTTTCTGCCCTAGGGTTTAGTTTGTGTCTCTGATAGTTGCTCGCAGCACTCTCTTTGCTGGTGTTGGCGTAGCAATATTCGCAAAGGTGCGGGCAAGTGTTGTACTCGCCAATATCCTTGCTGGTGATACATCCGCAAAACTCACGCTGCCCCTTATCCTTTCTGTTTGCCCGTCGAATAATGGTCCCTTCAGCATTGAAGAGGTCGCCCGTGACAATATCTACGCCCAGGTGATTCATTAGCCTCTTATCGTCTGCAAAGTACTTTATCATCAGGTCATCGTCGATACATTTGTTGTGTGTAATGCCAAACTGAGAGATATCTATCTTCTCGCCACACGTCGCCAACGTGAGTCCCCACTGCTCATTAAGGCGTGCGAGGTTTTGGGCTATGTAGAGCATATCGTCGCTCTCGAACTCGCGATACTTTACACCGCTTCGTTCGAGGTTTGCCTGTACCTTGCGATAGGTGCGAATGTCAGCATAGCTAAATACCAATTTTTCGGCGTAGCCACGAAGCCTATCGCCGATATTCTCGACCTTTGCGAGGATGTCATCAGCAGTTATTTTGTTGGTGAGAATCATAGGGTCGAAACGCCATACTACCTTGCCATAGCCGAGTCTGTCGACAAGGCGTTTGAATGTGTCGATACGCTCCTCCAATGGTCGCACACCACGCTCTAAAAGCTCCTTGTCGTAGTCGTTGAGGGTGTACTGAACGTAGGTGCATATCCCTTTGTCGCGAAGGTAGTCGAGACATCCGCCTGTGCTGAGGAGTGGCTGTGGATTTTTCGACCAAAATACTATTAGACGCGTGTCGGCATACGAGACATAGCTTCTTGCACCATTGAATGGGTTTGTCCAGGCTGAATAGCCCACTTTGAGGCGGTGTAGAAACCAGTCGGCATAGAATGCTGGGATGTCTGTTGAGCGACTCGCCGACACTATGACGGGTGTCTGTGCCTCAACGACTTCCGAATTTTCACGCACTATTAGCCTCCTCTCTTTTGCCATAATACACCTTATTTGCTTCTTCAAAGTTAGCAATTATTTCGCGAAGAAGTGAGTATTGGGTTGATAATTTTTCGATTTTTGTGGCTTGCTCTTACTCTTTTTCGCTTGTCGTGAGTAGATAGCAGGGTAGTCCCCCTTTGGTGAAAGAGGCTTGAATATGGGTATGCTTTTGGCTTTGGAGTGCGATAATCTGCACAAATATTCGAAAACTCGGTGCAAACTTATATAAAATTTGTATATTTGTACATTATGACCCGATAAATGTTTAATGATATGAAGAGATTTATCCCTATCTGTATGGCTTTTGTAGCCGCTATTTTTGTTGCAGTGCCAGCAAAGGCACAGGACGTGCAGCTATTCTACGACACTGGTCGCAACTGTGCAACATCTACTGTCGAGATGTTCCATCCTGATTCAGGTGGTAGCACCTATTTCTTTGTTGATATGGACTATAGCCCTCGCGTTATGGGTGCCTATTGGGAGATTTCGCGTGAGTTCAACTTCTGGCAGAGTAGCAAGGTCAACTGGTTGTCTGTGCACCTTGAGTATAACGGTGGTCTCAACACCTCAGCACTCTCGTTCAACAATGCGTTCCTCGGTGGTCTTACCTACTCTGGACATTCGTCGGACTATAGCAAGACCTGGTCGCTTACAGCATCTTATAAGCTTATCCCAGGCACTAAGAACCTCGCGGGAGAGTGCGATGCACACAACTTCCAGATCACTGGTGTGTGGAATGTTAATTTTGCAAAGGGCTGGCTCGATTTCAACGGTTTTGTAGACTTTTGGCGTGAGGCACGCACCTGGCAGAATACAAGCTACATCTTCATTACTGAGCCTCAGTTGTGGTTCAACTTCAATAAGATTCCTGGTTGGGATAAGGTACACCTCAGCGTAGGTGGCGAGGTGGAGCTCTCTTACAACTTCGTTAAGTCTGGCTTCGCTGTGATGCCTGCCGTCGGCCTCAAGTGGAACTTTAAGTAGTACGACTTTAGGTAGATATTTCTTTTGTGCTTACAATTAGGCGTTTGCAATAACCTGCCTGCTTAATATAATACCCCCAAAGGCGACGAAGCCTTGGGGGTATTTTTTGTTTAATGTTAGCTGTTGAAATAGCTCACCCTTTACATATTATTCGATGGTCTTACGTTGCTCTAAAATGACAATAGTAGTAGTGGCTGTGAGCTTGCACACATTGACAACTACTGCTATTGCAATATGAGCATCGCTCATTGTTATTTGCGTAAAAACAAAAAAAGAGAAGAACTTTCGTTCTTCTCTCCTGTACCCCCTCAGGGGCTCGAACCCTGGACCCCAACATTAAGAGTGTCGTGCTCTACCAACTGAGCTAAAGAGGCATTTACAACCTTTCTGATTGCGAGTGCAAAGATAAGACACTTTTTTTAATCTACCAAATATTTTTGTAAAAAATTTCAAACTTTTTTACATTATTTTTTGCAGACATCATCTTACCCTCTGTATATCAACACTTTACACAAGTGTAAAATTTTCGAGTTTTTTCAGCTATTTTAGTCGTTATTCCACTCATTTCCACCATCCGCGTAAAAAACGGGACGATTGCCAGCAACCTTTTTTGCCGCAATATAGCCCTCATAGAGGCAAATTCCATTGGCGCTATCATCGGCAAGGCAGTATGCAACCACGCAAGCGTGGCGCTTTGTAGAGTGAATAAGCTGCAAAATACGCTCCACATAGCCCTCTCGCCATGCGGGATCGTTCGACGGATTACCGCCCTTCTTACGCGACGTACCGCTCAACGACGAGTTAATTGGCGCCGTAAGCGCAACATAGACGCCCCTTGCATCGCAATACTCCAACACAGTCTCGGCAACACAGCCTGCTGTAAAGCGTAGAGCCTTAGCTCCCGCATCGACAGCCTCCGCAACCTCTGCGAGCGTAGCATTAGGCGACATTACTCGCCACTCGTCACCCCACGGTTCGCCATTTATACGGAACTCGCCATCCTCATAGCGCAACTCACGCAGCGCAACAGGCATATCGTAGAACTCTACATCGCGGCCCTCGATACGGTTATACATCCTAAGACTAAGGCGCTGCGCTCTATCACAGCTCCAAAGTAGCGTATCAGCCACCGTAGCACCAAAGCGCAACGTATCCACGCCATGCATACCCAGCGACACGTCACGATAGCCACCCGTCAGGCGCACGGTGTCGTTGAGATATATCTCATAGGCCAGGCGTGCACTCTTACGGCCAAGCGTCAAGTTCTGCATCACAACGCTAAATACGGCATTTGCCACACCACTTTTACCCACCTCGACATCCGAGAGTATCTCGCGCACGCGTACGCGCGGTTGCGATATAATATATGCCGTAGGCATAGCCTCGGCCTTAGCCTCGAAGCACTCGATAGCCGCCATAGGATTTACCTCCAAAGGACGTATTTCAACGCGGTTTTTATCCTCGCGTGATGGCTTCGTGATATTGAACTCTGCCGCAGCATAGCCATTAGTCGAAAGGCCTACACGTTTGCCATTCACAAACACCTCGTAGCCATATCCCGTAGCCTCCACACGCAGGAACACCTGACGCTCCAACCACGAGAAGGGAAAGGTATACTCACCCTGCAATGCGCCATTCTCACCCTGCAACCACTCCACGACGGGCTGCATATATCGCTGGCGCTCCAAACCTCGTTGCGAGGCGGCAGCGGCCGTAGGATAGGGAATAAGGCGCGTACGATGCAGATCGCACCCTTCGGAGAGCATCTGTGCCGAGAGTGTATCGGCACTCGACAGAAGGATCAGAGTGACGATAAAGCTCATCGCCACATATCTTATAACTTTAGACATAGGTTACTCTTTATTTTGGTACGACGGACGTGAGTTACGCCACTCGACAACCTCGGGCAACAACTCATCAACTCTATCCTCCCACTCTCCATTCTCGACAAGACGGCGGCGATCATAGTCGATACGCTCTGTGATACGGAAGCGAGGCTTGCTCTGCACCGAAGCATCACTACGGCGCGTAGCACGCAACTCACGCATAACAACCGAATCACGCACAGGACGTTTATGGCCCACCCATTCGAAGTCTGGAAGACGCAACTTCTGCGTCTCGGGGATCATATCCATAGGATAGAGCTTATACTCGGGATTCTGCTTGTATGATATCTTATCTATACCGCCATTCTCGAAATAGAAGCTGATAGCGGCACTCTCGATATACATCAGACCCGTAACCATTGTCGAGTTCTCATCCTCCTGCAAGTAGTAGATTGTCTGAGCATTGCCATCGACATTATTACGATAGAGGCCGCCATTCGCAAATAGCGCCGTCATATCCTTACCCTTAACCTGGTTATAGTAGGTCGTATCGATCTGCGAAGACATCATCGGATCACCCATAAAGTGTACCTTATCGATACGCTGCTCGCTGGTATAGATAGCCATCGAGTCGGCCGTAATCTGGTTTGTCTCGTTCCACATCACAGGGTCGATATATAGACGTATGATCGAATCGGTATTAAGCATCACCATCGAGTCGCATATCATCTGCGAGTCGCTGCGATACATCTTCACACGACGATAGGCCTTAATCAGCTTGTAGCTACTATCCGCAGGGAAGGGACGCTCCTCGACACTCTCCTGAGCCATCGTATCACGCGACATAGTATTCGTAGTATCTGCCTGCATGTTATCTACAACCGCCGTATCGCTCGACACCTCAGCCTCTTGCGCAGCGAGCGTATCGAGCAGATAATCCTCACCCGTATACTCCTTACCACGCTTCAGAGCACGCGCCTTAGCCTTATCAATCTTGCGACGACGACGCTCCTCCGACTGCTGCTTGATGCGCTCCATACGTGCTGCCTCCTCATCGGCAATACGGGCATTACGCGCCTTACGCTGCGCAATAATCGTATCGAGCTTAATGCTAAGAATCGAATCCTTGATATGCTGTATCGAATCCCTCTTCGCCTGCTTTACAGCATTCACCGAGTCGCGCAAACGCTTTTTCTCGGCACGTGCTGCATCACGCGCACGACGCTTCTCCAGCTTAGCACGATAACGCATCTGCTTCTCCGTAAGAGGTGCTCTATCGGCTGCTATCTGCTCCCAGGTGGTCTCGCCAGCTATGATTCTATCCGCAACACTTGCGTATGTAGAGATCAGGCTATCGAGAGCGCTCTGCTTCGCAACCTCCTCTGCCACCTCCACAACAGCCGTTGTATCTGCAGCCATCGTATCTGCAGCCATCGTATCTGCAGCCATCGTATCGACCTTCGTCGTAGCATCCGACTGTATCGTACGCTGCTGCGCAGGGTTATGAGCTGCATTCTGCGCCTCGCGCTGCGCCATTCGTTCTCTATCCATCTTAGGCATATCGGCAGCCGAAGGACGCTGATCGGGCATCATATCCGATTTTGCAGCACCTCTTCTCGAGCCACCTGCCTTGGCCGTCTCAGCGGGCTTATTTGACACCACGACACTCTCCTCGACAATATTATCTGCCGCGAACTCATCTTCCGCAGCAGCCTCCTCGATAGCAGCATCTCCCAGAAGACCTCCAAACGTAAGATCGTTACCCGTAAGACGCTGCAACAATCCTATCATATACTGCTCGTAGCTAACGCCCTGCGCCTGCTCACCAGCCACCGCCGCGTCACCATCGAACGATTCATCCGACGACATATCTCCACCCATATCTGCGTGAGTATCCGCCGACAGATCATCCCTCTCGCGACCACCACGCTGCGCTGTACTATCCTGCGGTTCCACCTCGGGAGGAGCAACAGCAATAGTGTACATCCACAACGTATCGGCACAAAGGAAGAGCGAATCGGGCTGCTTAGGGTCGTAGTTAATCATCGAGGGACGACGTGTAAAGAGGGCTTTGCCTGTCTCATCCCACCACTCGCCATAGTCGGCAAGGCCGATAATCTTCTGCGTAGTATCGTCCACCTGGATATTTCCTCGACCGATGATATGTCCTGCCGTACGATAATACTCGATAGAGTCGCTCCACACCTCACGATCGGGCGACAATAGGTAGGCATCGCGCGTCAAGTGGTGCAAATCGCGAGCCTTAGTATAGCTACCTCGGTTGGCGAATAGATACTCATCCTTATCGTTCCAGATATTTGTATTTTTGAAGTATCGAGCATCCTCAGTCTCGGTATTGAATATCACCGAGTCGCCCGTCATCTGATATACCTCATCGCGCATCTCTACATTATCAACAGCAATAAGGTCATGCGTTGCCGTATTGTAATAGCCTCGCTCCGACTCCATAAGACTCTCGCCCTTAAGCACGTAGCAGCCGCCATAGAACTCTCCCATCTCGGCATCGGTATCGAACGTACAGTTGTAGGTGTACATCACAGCATCGCCATCGACAACCTTGATAAGATCCGAGTAGATCGTAGCCTTACCCGAATATTGGCTATACTCGGCCTTATCACCATAGATATACATCGTATTCTGATTGATAAGCACATTGCCATAGCACTCGAAGCTCTGATTCGAGAAGCGCACAGCACTATCGGCCGTAATCACTGCGCCGTTGTGGTGAGCAGCAAAATTACCAACGAGGATAAAGACCGTAGAGTCGCCATAGTCGATAAGATAGGTATCATCGGCAATCATATCCACCATACGACGTTCGTTATTCTGCTTGCGTGACGATGCCGAGAGCACCGCCTCGGCAGAGGTATCTAAGTAGTTGTAGGCCACACGTCCTCCAGCGCTAAAGAAGAGCGCACCGAAGAGCAGCGAGACCACAACGATAAATGAGACTAAAAGCTTACGAGGCATAGGCTTATTTTTGTTCGGGCAATATCAATACTTTAAGCGTAGCACCTATGCACTACTTTATCCAATTTTTGTTTTCGAAATCAGCGTTACGATACTCGGGAGCTATGTAGATGTACATCGACTCTATCTTACGATCGAGCCACTCTCGATATACCTTATCCTGCTTGGCAGCAAGCGCCATCTCCTCCAGACGCACATAATCGTCCACAAGCGAGGCTGTATGTGCGGGGATAACCTCAACGAGCTTTACAATCTTACTGAGCTGATTACCCTTGAAGTCCATCGTCTGGAACGAATCCGAGATCTCACCAACGCGCAATCTTCTCAACGCATTGTAATCCTCCAACGACTTACCACCCTCGGCACCGAAGTCCTCCCTGAGGAAGCGCGTAGCCGTCATTCGAGCACCATCGTAGACACCCTGACGCTCCAAAACATCGTGGTTCGAGACGATACCGCCATTCATCTTCGACGAAGCATCGTCCGAGAAGCGCAACGCCGCATCCTCGAACGTTAGCGAATCCTTACGGATGAGGTTAGCGATGCTATCCAACTCTCGCGAGGGCTGCATAAGCTCCTCACGTGTAAAGGTAGGACGAAGCACTATATGGCGACAGTGGTATAGCTCTCCCTGCTTATCAATAAGCTCGATGATATGGAAACCATACTCCGTCTCGACAATCTCGGATACCTGACCAGGCTTAAGCTTCTCCAACGCCTCGGCAAAGGGGCGCACGAAGAATGACGAAGGCGAAGGCTGCATCTCGCCACCCTGGATCGCTGAGCCATCGACAGAGTACATACGTGCCAACACCGAGAACTTGGTCTGTCCCGTGATTACACGCTCACGCATATCCAACAATCGCTCCTTGGTACGCTGCTGCGCCTCCTTAAGCGACGAAGGGAACTTCGTAATCTGAGCATATACATACTGCTCACCAATCATCGGAAGGCTATCCTTGTCGATACGATTGTAGAAACGCTCCACCTCACCAGGAACCACCGTAACACGCGACACCACATCCATTCTCATATTCTGGGCATAGGCCTGCTCCTCGTATCTCTGGCGCAACATCTCACGATAGGTATAGATAGGCATATGCTCCCTCGCCTCAAGCTCGGTAATGCCACCAGCATCATCAATTAGCATCTGCAAGTAGGTCTCGATACGCGACACGATCTCGCCTGACGAGATAGGAATAGAGTCCAACTGCGCCTGATTGTAGAGCAACTTCTGCTCCAATAAGGCCTCCAACGCCTCAACCATAGGCTCTCGCTCCGATCTATAGCCCATCTGACGCTGCTCGGCAGCCAAAGCATCGGCATACTCCTCGACCTCCGAATGGAAAATCGACGAACCTCCAACCACAGCGACTACCTTATCGAGCATAACCTGGCGTCTCTGCTGCGCCTGGGCCTCAACCGTTCCAAATACTACGACTGCCACAACGGCAACCGCGCTAACTACTCTCTGAATGCTTATCATAAATCTATCTTTATTTTCTGTTTGCTATATACCGAGCGATAGGCTATCCGCCTCCTCGAATATTCTCTCATCTACCTCCTCAAGGCTATCACGCTGCTCGACAACCTCCTCGCTCGCAACAGCTGGAAGTCCTGCAATCATTGCATCGAGCAACAGCGAGTCCTGGAAGATAATACGACCTGCCGATGCTGCCTCGCGCAACATCTCGGCCTCGTAGCGACCCACAATCGCCGATCTGCGCTCGGCATACAACACTCTGCGAATGTCATCTGCAACACACTCCAAGGGCGACACCTCGCCACGACGTACAACCTCGGTGATGATGAAGTAGAAGTTGGCATCGTCGGTGCTCATCTGCTGCACACCACTCTTCGACAACAAATCCTCATACGAACGTGTGCGCACCGTAGGCAAGTGGCTCAAGAAATCGGAGTACGACACCCACTCGGCAGTCATATCGCTAAACTGCAACGAGTGCTTCTCGGCCAAAGCCTCGACCTCCTGCGTACCACGCTTTACGACATTACGCAACGCCGTAGAGAGTGTCGATGTATTGCGGAACGAACGAGGAGTCTTAACCACCACGCCACGCACCTTGTTGTGGTCGAGCTTATAGCGTGCTCCATTAGCACGATAGTGAGCCACAATCTCACGCTCCGAGATATCAAGATCGATGGCATGGTCGATATAGTATTGATCGAGCTGACGCATAATGAGCGACTGACGATAGCCCTCAACTAAGCGCTCGATATCTGCCTCGTTTGATGAGAGCACCTCCTCGGCACGACGCATCTTGAGCTGCTTGAGCACCCAGTTATCAATGTACATTCGTGAGAACGTAACGCTATCCGCACCCACCAAACCAGCTGGAATATCACGACGAAGCTCCGTGCGAGTGAGCATCACTCCATCCACGGTAGCCACAATCTCATTTGCATCTATCTTCTTGCGCACATCGACTATGTCGATACACGCCACAGAGAGCACAGATACTGCAAGTAGTAGTATGTTTCTTAATTTTGCCATAATCAACCTACAAAGATACATTTTTTATCTCGAATAACGCATCAATAGGCCATATTATTGCAAAATATTGCGTAGCAATAGAGAACGAGAGGCGCTTTTACACCTCTCGCTCCCAATTTTTAGGTTATTTTTCCCATTCGAACTTTTCGAAATCGGCATCCGCGCTCTTCCACGTAGGCTTACGACGCGAGTAGATTATGAACGGAATAACTACAAAAATTATCGCTCCGATAAACAACACCGCATACCACACAGCCGAGCTACCAACAGCAATTTGCGAGGGCGGAATAAAGCTTAGAACGAAGGCTAACAACGATCCGCAAAAGCCCAAACCTGCGAGTATCCAGATCAGCCCATTGCCCCGAGCACCAAGGCGGAAAGGGCGATCATAATTAGGGAGTTTATAGCGCAGAGTAATAGCCGCCGCAAACATCAGCATATACATTATAAGATATAGCAGCACAGTGAGTTGCGAGAGTATCTGATAGAAAGATTGCACCGATGGCATAACCACAAACAGCAAGCCTAAGATTGTCACGATAACACCCTGAACAAGCAAAATATTACGCTGCACACCTCGGCTATTTGTACGCTGGAAGAAGGGCGGAAGATAGCCCGCACGACCCACCGTAAAGATACCCTTCGACGGACCAGCAACCCACGTAAGCACACCTGCCAAAACGCCAAAAACCAAAGCTATGGCGATGATAGGACCTGCCCACGACATATGCAAGAACTTGAAGTAGTTGTCAAAGCCTATGAGCAGTGTCTGCGTGAGGCTTATATCCTTGGCTGGCACGATGATACCCAACGAGAATGTACCGAGGATGAAGATTACGACCGTTACCAACGAGCCGATGACAATGGCACGTGGATAGTTACGCTTGGGATTGTCGACATCCATAACATGGATACCCATCATCTCCATACCTGCGTAGAAGAGGAAGATACTACTTGCGAGCACAAGGTTATTAAAGTTGGTAAGGTCGGGGAAGAAGCTTTGCTTCATATTCAGGTTGTTCACACCACCCTTAGCCAAGTAGATAATAGCAAGGAGTATAAGCAGAGCGGCAGGGATAATCGTACCTATGATACCACCCCACTTACTCACCTTACCTACCCAATCCAAGCCCCTCAGCGATATGAACGTCGCAATCCAATATATCGCCAACACGACGACCAACGTAAATAATCTATTTGAGGCCAGGGCTGCATCTGCCGACATATCTGTTCCGATAAACGCAAGGCTCACAGCACCAAACGTAAGCACCGTAGGGTACCAAATCGTCGATTGTATCCACTGCAGCCATATCGCCAGAAAGCCGAACCTCGCACCAAAAGCCTCGCCAACCCAGCGAAATACACCACCCTGCTTTGCCGAGAACATAGCAGCAAGCTCGGCAGCAACCATCGCTGTTGGAATAAGAAAGACAATCGCAGCAAAGAGATAATAGAACGCCGATGTCGGGCCATATATGGCCTCCGTAGCCAAACCTCTAAGGCTCACCACGGCCGTAACGTTCATTATGGCGAGTGTCATGACACTCAGCCGAAATGTAGGTTTTGTTGTTTGCATAATACTTAATAGGTATTAGTTTATTCACAATAGGGCAATCTACAATTTCAGTGCCTACAACACTCGAACAACACAAAAATTTTGTATCTTTGCTATACAATAAAAGAGTGGTTATTTCGCCATATATAATATAAGGTGTTTATAAGCATAAAGAGCCTATTATAAGTTTTGATTATGTAGCGATAGAAAAATTCAATGAAAAAGCTATTGTAAATAACAAAATAACCATTATCTTTGCATCAGGAAAAAGGAAATAAACAAAACAAATAAGATTAAGAATAATTACAAACCTAAAAACTAATAAGACTATGAAAGATTTGAAAGGAACTAAGACCGAGAAGAATTTGTGGGAGGCATTTGCTGGTGAGAGCATGGCTCGTAACAAGTATACATATTTTGCATCGAAGGCTAAGAAGGACGGCTACGTTCAGATCTCTAAGATTTTCGAGGAGACAGCAGCTAACGAGAAGGAGCACGCTGAGTTGTGGTTCAAGCTTTTGGGCGGCATCGGCGATACAGCACAGAACCTTAAGTCAGCAGCTGAGGGCGAGAACTACGAGTGGACAGATATGTACTCATCAATGGCTAAGGATGCACGCGAGGAGGGCTTCGACCACATCGCATTCCTCTTCGAGGAGGTAGGTAAGATCGAGAAGGAGCACGAGGAGCGCTACCGTAAGCTCTTGTCTAACGTAGAGGGTGGCTTGGTATTCTCACGCGACGGCGATATGATCTGGCAGTGCTCTAACTGCGGCCACGTAGTGGTTGGCAAGAAGGCTCCTGAGATGTGCCCCGTATGTGCTCATCCTAAGGCATACTTCCAGCTCAAGGCTGAGAACTACTAGTAGATCAAATATCAGGCACAGAGGTTGTAGACGGCCTCTATTGAGCCTAAAATCGAGGGGCTATCCAAACCATTGGAAAGCCCCTTAATTATACCAACTTAGACGTATGAATACGCTTGCTATTCTACTGCTGCCAATGTGCGGCACAATACTCGGTGCATCATCCGTACTCTTTGCTCGCCGCGAGGTGTCGGCACGAGTACAGAACTCGCTGCTCGGCTTTGCCGCAGGTGTGATGGTTGCCGCCTCGGTGTGGTCACTTATCATCCCCGCTATCGATATGTCGGAGAGTATGGGTAAGCTGTCGTGGATTCCTGCGGCTGTGGGCATCATCCTCGGCATGCTCTTCCTGCTTGCACTGGATAGCCTTGTGCCACATATGCACCCTACGACTGATAACCCCGAGGGTATGCGCTCATCGCTGGGCAAACGACAGATGCTGATGCTTGCCGTCACGCTGCACAATATCCCCGAGGGCATGGCCGTAGGAGCTGTTATTGCGGGTGCTATGAGCAACCAGATGGGAATCTCTGCCGCCGCAGCCTTGGCGCTCGCCGTGGGTATGGCTATACAGAATCTTCCCGAGGGAGCTATCATCTCGCTGCCCCTGCGTGCCGATGGTGCCTCACGCCGCAAGGCCTTTAGCTATGGCGCACTATCGGGTATTGTCGAGCCCGTATCGGCAGTCGTTATGATCCTGCTTTTCGAGCATATCTCGCCACTGCTACCCTACCTGCTAACATTTTCGGCAGGTGCAATGCTCTACGTTGTCGTCGAGGAACTTATCCCCGAGACACAGCAGGGACACCACTCGGATATTGGCACCGTAGCGTTTGCTATCGGCTTTGTTATAATGATGATTCTCGATGTAGCATTAGGCTAAGATTAATCGAAATAGAGATACCCCTCGGAAGTTAGAAAATACTACTCCGAGGGGTACTTATTATTAATAGGTGCAGATATGCCAACAATTGAGAGCGCTGAGCAACCCCCTTTCTTTCCTGCACGCCCCAATTTCTTGTCAGAAGGGGTCAGATGTGGCCTCGATAAAGAAATTGCCCCAGATGGGTAGTACTTGATGTACGCCCCATTGGTGGCGGTGATTGAAGTGGCGCAGATGCGCCACTATCACGAGAAAACAATTTCTTGTCAGAAGGGGTTAGATTTGGCTATGACATGAGAAATGGCGGATGGGACATACTTAACGTATTTCCCATTCGCCATTTTGATTGAAGAGTCAAAGATGACCCCTTATCACAAGAAATTA